>NZ_JBQFLX010000018.1:0-111407 GCF_056531525.1 Ruegeria sp. N11 | reverse complement strand
TTTCGCTCTCTCGGCTCATGCCTGTTCCGCGGCGCCCGGGGACCTGCCGCCGCCAGCCCGCCTAATCCCCGGCCTCTCCACACCAAGGAGACGCCGGTTATGTCCGACATGATGACCACACAAGCCGGGGATGCCGGAGCCTTCCGCAACTTCGATCTCAGCCGCGTTCCCACGCCGTGCTTTGTGGTCGACGAAAAAGCCGTCGAACGGAACCTGAGCATCCTCGCCGATATCGGCACCCGCTCGGGCGCACATGTGCTGAGTGCTCTGAAAGCCTTCTCGATGTTCTCGCTTGCCCCCCTGGTACGCAAACATCTCAGTGGCACCTGCGCCAGCGGCATCTTTGAGGCTCGGCTGGGCCGCGAGGAATATGGCGGTGAGGTCGCAACTTTCTGTGCCGGATACAAGGACGCCGATATCGACGAAATCCTGTCCCTGTCCGACCACATCATCTTCAACTCTCCGGCGCAAAAAGACCGCTTCCTCGACAAAGCCCAGGCCGCCGGCGTTCAGGTCGGTCTTCGCATCAACCCGGAACACTCCGAAGGTGAAATTCCGAAGTACGATCCCTGCGCCCCCTGTTCTCGGCTGGGAACGCCCGTCAGCCAGCTCACCAAGGAAATCCTGACCGGGGTTGATGGCCTGCACATGCACACGCTCTGCGAACAGGGATTCGAGCCGCTGCAGCGCACGTGGGACGCCGTCGAACCGAAACTCACGCCGTTCATGGGGCAACTCAAATGGCTGAACTTCGGCGGCGGCCACCACATCACCCGCGACGACTATGACCGCGACGGGCTGGTGGCCTTCATCAAGACCATCCGCAAAACCTACGGCATCGATGTCTATCTGGAACCCGGTGAGGCGGTCGCCTTGGACGCCGGTATTTTGGTCGGGGAAATCCTCGACCTGCCCACCAATGGCATGAACCTTGCGATCACTGACATCTCGGCCACCTGCCACATGCCCGACGTGATCGAAGCCCCCTATCGTCCGGCTTTGATGGATGAAGCCGAGGCTGGCCACACCTACCGTCTGGGCGGCCCGTCCTGTCTGGCGGGTGACGTGATCGGCGACTACACATGGGACAAGCCGCTGGAGATCGGGCAGCGCTTCGCCTTCCTGGACCAAGCCCATTACTCGATGGTCAAGACAAACACATTCAATGGCGTGCCGCTGCCTACCATCGCGCTTTGGAACAGCCAAACGGATGAACTGAAAATCATCAAAAAGTTCGGCTATGAAGACTTTAAGGACAGACTCTCATGAGCATTTTCCTCGACAGTGAACTGACCGCTTCCGAGCGCACCGAGGACGCGCGGTTCCACGTGATCCCGGTGCCGCTGGAGCGCACGGTGTCCTATGGCTCGGGCACGGCCAAAGGGCCCGAAGCAATTGTCGAGGCCTCAAATGAGCTGGAGCGGATCGTGGGCGGTGCTGAACCCTGCCTGCAGGGCATCTTCACCGAACCGCCATTGGATTGCGATGCCTCGCTGCCGGAAATCATGGAACGCCTGGCCCAACGTACCGAAGCCGCAGTGCGCGCGGGTAAGGTGCCGGTGACGCTGGGTGGCGAGCATTCGCTCAGCTACGGTGCAGTCATGGGCGTCGCCCGTGCGCTGGGGCAGCCGGTTGGCATCGTGCAAGTCGACGCGCATGCCGACCTGCGCAACGCCTATCAGGGCGAAAAACACTCCCACGCCTCGGTCATGCATCTTCTGGCCGAGGAAGGCATCCGACTGGCCCAGTTCGGCGTTCGTGCGTTTTGTAAGGAAGAGGCGCAGAGCCGTGTACAAAACAACGTTTTTCACGTCGATGCCGAAGAACTGGTGACCGACAACATCCACGCCATTGACCTGCCCGAAGACTTCCCGGAACTGGTTTATGTCAGCTTTGATGTGGATGGATTGGACCCGGCGATCATGCCGGCCACCGGCACCCCTGTACCCGGTGGGCTGGCCTATTACCAGGCGCTGCATCTGGTGGAACACGCGTTGAAGGGGCGAAAATGCGTCGGCCTTGATGTGGTCGAACTGGCCCCCGATGGCGATGCCGCATGGGATTTTACCGCCGCGCAGATCGTCTATCGTCTGATGGCAAGCTGCTGATCGGTTCAGGCGGGCCACTCAGGCCCGCCTGTCATTTTTCTTAATCAGTCTTGCCGTCGTCCGCCGTCTCGTTCAATTCCATGTGGCCTTCTCCCTTGTTCAGAACCCGGCGCAGCATGGGCTCAAAAAACTCCAGCGGTTTGGTCGGGTAGTCGGGGTCGAAGGCGCACTGGTCGTATTCGTGGCAGAAATACCGGCAGTCTTCCCAGTACGGGCTGTCACGATACTTGTCGCGGGCGTTGCGGTCGCCACCCAGGAAGTGATTGTAATAATACCCCTGAAACACGCAGTGATGCTTGAGAATCCAGTAGGTTTTTTCGCTGACATAGGGCTTCATCATCGCCGCTGACAGCTCACCATGGTTGTAGGGGGACAGGATATCGCCTGTATCATGCACCAATGCAGCGATGACGATCTCTTCGTCGGCCCCGTCGTTATAGGCACGGGTCGCGGCCTGCAGGCTGTGTTGATAACGGTTTACAGGATAGGGCGTCCACTCTTCATCGAGCGAACGGATTGCATCCAGAATGCGATCCGGCAGAGCCGCGTTATAGGCGTCTTCGTAGTCCATTACCGCCAGAAAATCTTCCTTGGTGGCGTTTTCGAAACTGGTCCAGGTGGGTTTGTGGCTTTTGTCCAGCATGGCGCGTCCTTTGGCTGAAGTTGCGCATCATGATAGTGCAATCCCTGTGGCCAAAAAAATGAATTGATTTTATCGGTTCGATCAAAAAATACTTTCGGCATGCAGATCAAAGCGCTCGAAACATTTCTGTGCGTTGCCGAGGTCGGAGGCTTTCACGCCGCGGCCCGCAAGCTGAACGTGACCCAGACTGCCGTCAGTGCGCGTATCCGCGCGATTGAAGATGAAACGGGAAAGCAACTGTTCAATCGGGGCGCGGGTGGCACCACACTGACTGATTTCGGGCGGCAATTCCGCCCTTACGCTGAACAGATGCTGTCGCTTTGGTCCTTTGCTTCACACGACCTGCCGTCTCAATCCCAGAACCGCATCGCCTTGCGGCTTGGCGCACAGCTGAGCATCTGGGATCCGTTGCTGGTTGATCTGGCCGTGCGGTTCGAACGGCAGTCCGGAAAACTGTTGCTGACGCTGAACTATGACCACGATCTGAACATGGTCGACGCTGTCGCGACGCATGTTCTGGATGCCGCCCTGACCCATGAAAAACCGGCCGATCCGCGCGTGGTGTTTCACGACTTGGGCACCGAGCGCCTGATACTTGTCCGAACCCGGGGCACGGCCGACACCGGCCAGGATCTGGTATTTGTCAATTTGGAATTAGGTGAAGTCTATCAGGACCACGTGAGATCCGTGGCCCGACAGGCGCCGGGGCAGACGATTTTTCTTGGCAATTGCATGATGGCGCTGCGCTATGTGTTGCGCCGAGGCGGAACCGGGTATTTCCCGCGCTACGTCATCGAAGACCACCTGCGATCGCAGGAACTGATCCCGATCGAGGGGGCACGTGACCTGTTACTGCCGCTCTATCTGGTGACCCGCCGTGATGGCGCGGGCATCGACGATATCCTGAGCTGCCTTGCCGATCTTCGCGGCTGAACTCAGGTACCTGCCTGCGGCATTGCCTGGTTTTCGGTTCGCCGCATCACGACAATCGGCCGGCCCGCAACAAACAGGAACATGCAGGAAATCAGGATGCCCCCGAAGGCCGGCAGATACAGCATCGGCCACAGGGCAGGATCGGCGATGACAATGGGAGAGATAAATCCGCGAACACCCTCCAGCAGAATAAGGATAGTGAAAGCCCCGAATATCTGTGGCCAAAGGCCAAACCGCGAGAAACTGCCCAGCATCAGGGTGGAATACCCCGCCATCGCGACAGCAATACAGATCGCGATCCAGGAGAACCGCTGGTGTAACTCCTCGATCATCTCACCCTGACTGAATCCTTCCGCTTCCGAGATTGCGTCCCGGTCATTGAGCAACTCGATTGTCGGAACCGCTTCGAGGCTGCGGTCGTTCATGCCGCGCGAACTGGTCAACCCGGATATGTCGTAAGACGCGTCCTGAAACAGGGTCGAAGACAACGTCCGGCCTTCACGGTCCAGGCGCAGCGCGATCCCGTCCAGCATCACAAGATGCAGACCCGCATCATTGTTGACCAGATACGCCGTCTTGCTGGAATAGCTGGCCGAGTTCAGTTTGTCGCGACGATCGGAAACAAACACTTCGTGCAAAGTACCGTCCAGATCAATGCTGCCGATATAGACCGTCACCGAAGCGGCCGGGTGCAGAAATTCACCCTCGTTCAACAGTTGCGCGGTGACGTCCCCGGCGACTTCGGCCTGCCGCTGCTCAAGCTGATCGACGGATGCGGGGCGCAGGAATATGCTTATGACCGCCATCATCAGCCCAGCAATGACACCAAAAACCAATACTCCGCGCGCCAGCCTCCACGGGCTTGAACCGGTGGCCAGCATCACCGTCATCTCGCTTTCGCGACTCAGCCGGTTGGTGGCGTAGACTGCGGCGGCGAATACGGCCATTGGCATCACCGTGCGGATCAGCGTCGGCAGTGTCAGGGCCGTAAATTCAAGAAACACCATAGCCGACTGACCACCGCTGATTACCCGGTCAAACAGGCTGACTGATCGGGTAATCCAGAAGACGCCAACCAGAACCAGAGTGAAAAATCCGAACAGCACCAGCAACTGCCGCAGGAAGTAACCATCGAAACGCGACATGTATCCCCATCCCGGTGCGTTCTGTCTGCACGTGACAATAGGCCATTCATTCGCCGGAGGGAACAGCGATTGCCCGTGAAACTGAACCCGCACAAGGAAGGGTATCCCCAACCTGGGCTTCGTCTACAACATGGAAGGAAATGGCAGGGGCAGCAGGGTTCGAACCCGCGACCTACGGTTTTGGAGACCGTCGCCACGACCTATCCCCAAGTACTTACCCATATTTAAGCATCTGTTTTTCATTGACTTTACGTAAACGTTTGATTTGTTAATCATTTCAGCCTCCTGTTGCCTGCAATTCATGTGCGCAACACGAGGCGCTGCGCAAGCACGCATTAACCTTTCCGAAACCTGATAACTTGGAAGCTCCGAAAACCAAAAAAGAAACCCCTTGAAATCTCTTTCAAGATAGCGTGCAGCTGGGGGGCTGCTTATAGTCGTTCACTGGCGGACGCACCGCGCTGTCAGACCTGTTTTGCCCACTCAGGAAATTTCATATATACTATTGATAAAAAAGACCGTTCTAAATCGTCATCATTCATTCCGAAACTCGGTGCATATTCCCACCTGATTACCGCACCTTTCCCAATAACATTGCCGCCTAATCCTAATATGAATGGGCAACCATTAGTGTTCGCATGAATCGGACGTTAGCCGCGCGTGAGCAGCCGTATTTGACGGGTCCAATGTGATTGTTAGTGCATGATCGTCCTGTGTTCCATCGGGATGATGGTTTCGGGCGCTGGTGGGCGATAACCCAATGCACTGTGTGGTCTCTTAGTATTGTAGTCTTTCCTCCAGTCTTCGATGATGATTTGAGCTTCCCTAAGCGAGTAGAAGATTCCCCCGTTCAACAGCTCATCCCTCATTCGACCGCTGAAGCTTTCGCAATATCCATTCTCGCAAGGCGAGCCTGGCTCAATGTAGGCCGTCTTGGCTCCGACAGCCGCAATCCAGTCGCGAACCGAGCTGCAATTGTACGCAGATCAAGCTTGTTCGGAGAGATATTGGCAAAAACTATCTCACTGTTTGCAATTGGAGTTTTTCTTTACTTTGTGTGGAATTGTGCAGCAAATTACAGATGGTGGAACGTTTTTGATGAGCCAAACGATGTCCGATTGAACTACCTCTTCGCTTTCTTGGGTGCACTCGGCGTCTTCATAGTTGGGTTCTCATTGACCTGGGGCTTCTTGGGAATCCACAAGGTCAGGGCCGCCGATCCTGAAGCGATCACGTCAGACAAGTTTTTCAGTCGCTCTACTTATTACGAAGTCGGATACGCAGTTGTCCTTTGCATCATTTCACTGACCGCGATCCTAGTCGGCGTCGCAGGGTTTGGCGAAACTCCTAGTCCGCATGAGTTACCACATGCCGAACGTTGGCTCTCTGTTGGCTTTGTCGTTGGGCTTGCGGAAAAATCAATACTCGACCGACTAGGCTAGCTGGCCAGCATTGCTTGGGTCTTCTTGGCATTTGCGGTAGGGGAATTGGGCGGTTTCCTTCAATCTTCAACAAGTGCTCAAGACTGTAACGTCGCTGATCGCGTGGTGGTGAAGACCAAGCTTTTTGAGATTACGGTAAGCAACAAAGGCTATTCTCAACAAGCGAACCAACAAAAAAGTCTTCTGTTCCGAGTTATCGACAATACTGGCCGACGAAGAAGCAAGACAATGTGAAAAAACAACAACGTCAAAAGAAGTATGCAGGTTAGCCCAAGTCTAAGCCGTCAATAAATTTGGTAGTCCACTCTTTTTTACTTTCTTGGTGTCTTTCCATCATGCAATATATTTTCGGCGTTTACCGAGAAACAGCAACAAATCTCGCCATGAATTCTAAGGCAGTCTTAAGGTTCAACGTTGGCTGATACCTCTCTTGACACATTATACGCTGCGATCATGTATGCTAAGACAACAGGCGTTGTAGGGCAGGGCTTGACCGAAATCGCCGCCTTACATCCAAACCCACACATGACAGCAGAGATGCTTACACTGGTTGAGCACTGTGGCGCCAATATTTCACCTGACGCAACAGGTACGCTGCAAAGGTTGAGCCAAGAGCACAAAAAAACGGGCCGCTACTGCTCGTTTGTCTCCGCTCTTTTTTCATTGGGAAGACGACATGAACAAGTGGCCGAAGTCGCTAAATGTACCCCGAGATGTATTGAGAGAAACCTTCTGCTCCATGCTCGGGCAGCATTGCTTCTTGCACCCAGAACAAGCCAAGATTCCTTGTCAGAGTTGCTGATCGTTCTGAACGAATGTCTACGAAAAAACGACCTTATTCGAGCACCACAATTATTGACGTTCGTCCATGAACTTGGCCAAATCGAGCAAAAGAAAGTTCCAGCGTTTCAACGTTTCCTACAACAAGCATCGTTGCAAATGAAGTGTTACCAAAATTTGAAACTCTCACCTCAGTTGTTATGGGAGATTACCTTGATGAATAGTCGTGCTTAACAATAGCGCTTCTTTTAACGAGGCTGTTTACCACGCTTGGGAAATGGCACTGAAGTGGCTCGAAGGCAATTCAAAGGCCTTCTTAAAGCTGTCCTGCGTTCGGCACGCCGGCGACGTAAAGGACAAGTTGAAACCTGTAAGCGAATTCTTACTATGCATACTTTGCATGAAGCGCAGTGGATTGGATGTGTCGATTTGGAACGCTGTCGTGTCACAGATTTGGGAGAAGTTGGAGAATGGCGAAACCCTCAATCGAATTATTGTAGGCAACCCAGATTTACTGATGGTCTCCCAAACATATGCAACCTTTTCGGAGCTAGGGAAAAAAAACTATCGAATAGAGGAGAATCTGCGAGATCTTGCAGATGGCTGGACTGATTTCCTACAAGATACACCGGCTTGGCAGCGATTGGGGTTATCTCATGCGCTCAGTCGACTCGGAATAGAATGCAAAAACCTCGCGAATCGAAACGACATTTATATCAACAGGATGATCGCACCTTGGCTAGTGTCTGAAGCGACTGCCTATGCAATCACTCATGAGGTGTTTTACGTAACTGATTTTGGGGCCAGTCCGGAACTCTTGTTGACAAATGAACGAGACTATCTGCGTCTCTGGGTTCCTACCTGGCTGGACTATTTCACCAAAGAAAAGAAGTGGGATATCGTTGCCGAGCTGCTGTTGGTAGCTGTGATTTGTGGGGAAGTATCCAAAACGGACAGCCTCGTTGGACAGTTCTGTGCCCTTCAGAACCCCGACGGATCTTTTTCTGCATCGGATCGCCAGCCCCCTTTGCGCGAACACTCACGCGTTGAGATTGGGTTTCGGAATTGCTATCATACGACCTTGGTAAGCTTAATTCTAATTTCACAGTACTTTAAGGGGAGAAAGAGTTTTGACTAATTATGGAAATCGCCCTTCGATGGTCGACTTAGATTTTGAAGGTCGCCAGAGTGTAATTGACGGTTTGCCGTGTTCTGACGACCTGCGCCTTGCACTTACTGCCGCAAACCAATGTGGCTGGGACTATGGCAGCATGAGTCCCGAGACGCGCTCGCTGCTGGATGGCGTTAGGAGGAAAGCAGACGTGGACGGTAGCCAAGTCGCCGAGATCTGTTTTACAGATATTCCAGACATTTGTTTTCAGGCACCTGACGAAACTTCGGAGGGCTTCAAACCAATCTGGTTGGACGAAGAAAGCTCGTAAGTTCTGCCGCACTATTAAGTACAGCGTCAATTGCGATGGTGTGATGCCATTGAAGCTGACCTCTTTACAATCAGTAGCATTGATTTGGTTGCAAAGAACAGGTGAAGAACGATGCGCGTTGCTTGGTTACTAGTGAGTTGCTCACTGACACAGATATTGCCGCGTAAAAAGCTAGCAGAAGCAGCCTTTGATGCGTTGTGCACTCGTTTTTGTTGACAGACCGAATAACGGATGTACCCTTTAGTTGAACTGTTTAGAATTTGAGAGGAGAAGAAATGCTTGATTATTCTGATTTTGATAAGATGCTGAGCGACAAAGTTGTTGATGAAAAAGAGCTCGTAGAATCCAAGCCAACTATTCCAGAAACCACAGTGGAAGTTGCCAAAGAAATCAAAGTAGCTGGTCGATCTTCTGCGAACGTTCAGAACGCTATGATCGCATGCGATACTAGCTGCAATCCTACCTAGGGATGCGCTGCCATGCCGAAAGTGTGGAAACCGACTAGAGCCGACTATGCAAGAATAATCGAGGAGGCTTGGCGCGACGAATCATTCAAATCTAAGCTCTCCGAGGATCCTCGGGCTGCTCTATCCGAGATATCTGTTGATGTTCCTGCCGGTGTACAAATAGTTGTGCACATGGACGATAACGAGACTTTGCATGTAGTCTCTCCGACCTACGACAGGGACGACGTCCCTCGTATTGTGCACCTACGTTCGACCATAGGTGAGGCTCACATCGTGATACCAATTTCAGATTGGAAGGATGAGGATCGCGCCGCCCAAGAGACATCAATCGAGGCTAGGTCAATAACTCGGTTCATTCGGGGCTTTGCGCGTGGTTATGGGGAGCAAGTTCGAGCAGTGCGTCAAGCGTTAAAATCATAATAGTCGCAGAAGTGTGACTAGAGGACAATCTTTGTAAGACTTTTCCTAACCTTCGGGCGAAGCGAGGTGGTCATTTGTCTAGGCGTTTCAAGCTTTCGAGATTTGTAAGTTCGTCAAAGCCATACCGTCACAATGCTAATGGACCGATAAACTACACTGTTCTATCGCGGGATGGATGTATTTACGAAGTCGACGGGAAAGTCTGGCATACAGTATTGACAGGCGATTTCTCAATAGTTCCGGAACAAAGCCTAAATGAGCTCTACAGCAAGAAGCTCTTAGTAGATAGCGCGTCCGATGAAATTGTTGATATCCTTCTTGAAAATGAAGAAGGTATTCGTGAAAATCGTGACCTAGCAATAGTGATTCAACCAACCGCTTTGTGTCAGTTAGGATGTCACTATTGCGGACAGAAACATACCGCAGACGATCTAGACGAAGAAAAAATCCTAGCGACAATTGATAGGATAAAACAGAAAGCTGATCCAGCGACGCATGACAGTTTAACCATTCGCTGGTTTGGCGGCGAACCGTTGCTGGCGATGGAAGCTATTAGGAAGATTTCGCGCGCCTTGATTCCTTTCGCCGATGAAAACGGCTTGCGGTATAGTGCATCCATGACAACCAATGGCGTTCGTTTGTATCCGAATGTCGCTAAAGAGCTGTATGAGGATCTTAAGGTGGTCAGCTATGAGATCACGTTGGATGGGGATGCTGATACACACGACTCTGCTAGACCACACAAAGGAGGGGCCGGATCTTTTTCGATCATTTATCAGAATCTTATGCATCTATCAAAAAGGGATGATATAGCCCCTAGCGTGTCTGTCAGGTGCAATGTAGATGCCAATAACCGAGACAGCTTTGTGCGGTTGGTAGAGCGAATTGATGCAGACGGTTTCGCGGACAAGCTTGCAGCAATTTATCCCTGCCTCATTTTCAATTGGGGTAACGATGCAGGAAACAGAAACGAATTGAGTTTTCAGGAATTTGCAGCTTGGGAGCTAGAACTGGTAAAGTACCTGCTTGGAAAAGGCATAAAGACAAGCGTCATTCCGCGCCGAAAAAAAATAACCTGTCTCGCGCTAAAAAAGGACTCTGAGCTTATTGACCCGTTTGGCAATATTTTTAACTGCAGCGAAGTTTCACTCGTACCTACATACGAAGACAAAGACTCTGTAGAAGAAGGATACACCAACAAGTATCAAATCGGCACGCTACAGTCAGGTACGGACGAAGCTAGACGTGGTATCTTGGGCGAATTCAATAAAACGATATCAAAGGGCGAGGTTCCTTGTGCCACATGTGCTATCCTTCCTATATGTGGTGGCGGTTGTCCGAAGCAGTGGGCAGAGGGGCATGCGCCCTGCCCTCCGCACAAAGCTAATATCACTGAACGCCTTACTTTGGCTGGTTTGCATTTGCAGAGTTGAGGCAAACCTTGGAGTGGTATCTAAATTTGGAGTCGGTACTACGACAAGTTCATGAAGAGTCATTTGAAGACTTATCTGCAGCGTCTCCGTTATTTGCCAAGCTCCTAAAGTCCGAGATAAGCAATACTTGGGACGATCCTACAACACGCAGAATTAACAAATTTTTTGATAGTCTTAGCCGATTTGTTTCAGACTTGAAGCGAGCCCGCACCATAACTGAAGAATTGGTGGAACACCGTAGCTTTATGCTCGCTGAGTGTAAGGGATTTGTCGGACCTGAAAACACAAAACGTTTAGTTTGCTCGTTTTTTGATGCTGCGGACGCGTTGTTCCATTGGAAAGAGCGGCAACCATATTTAGCCTGCCGGCTGCTTAGAAGAAGTCAGATGAACGACAATATACTCGTCCGAAAGGAAGGTCTGGGATCGATGTCTTTGCATAGATACCAAACTTGCCAAAACTATATCGAGGTAATGTTCAAATCGGAACGATATGAAACGGCCGTAGACTTGAGCCTAAGAAGAGCTGATTCTCTGGTTGCGAAGCTTCATTCTTTGAAAGCACAACGTGATGTTCAAGCTGCGTGCTTGGAGGATGAAGTTTTATTGGTAAAAGGATCGATTGCCGAGGCTTTAGTCCGATATGATCAATGGACTTCGCGACCCGAATGGTCGAACTCTAGAAAGTCCGGAATACTCCGCGAGAACCTTTGGGCGGATAGGCGCATAGGCTGGAGCGCAAATGGATTTTCGAGGGTCTTTGTTTCGTATCTTCAAGTGGCGGTTTCTGGGCGTTGGCATAGTTGCGACGACTTGAAAGCTGAAGACTGGTCTTGCGCGTTTGCTACTTTGCCTTCGTGTACACTGATTGTGGCGCGCAACCTGCTTAAACTCTCCTTAGCTAAACCGCGCGACGACCTCGGCACTTCCGATCACGCTGTCAGATTAGCGAATTCCATAGAAAGACTGTATAAGGAAAGGGTAACTTGCTTCACAGGCGCCAAAAGTCGTGCTGTCGCTGAAAAATAAATCTGATCCTCTGGCACGACCCTAACACCAACGATGAGCGGGCTCTTTTTACTGTAGAGTTTGTTTTTGGAGATTGGTTTCAGTGCTTGTCCGATGCGTAATTTTCAAAGGTTTATGGGTTAACACGTGACCCAGCCAATATGCTGAGGCCTTGGAAAACAACGAGTTTCTTCAACTGAAGAAGGGCTGATGCATTTAGTTAATTTCTATTCATAGTGACTGCACCAAACGGTGGCCGTTAATCACTTATTTTTCGTACAGGCTTGCAATATCGTTACATATCTTATTTCTGAGGCGCGTATCCCTTAGTCTTTTAACGATTCTCAAAACCAGTCGGCGTCATAGCCGCGATCCCCGAGCAGCCATTAGACATTTGGCGGGCTGCTGAGTAAAGTCCGCGCGCCGATGCAGTCGCTGACCTGACCGGCGGTGACGAACAGGTCGAGCGGGCACCCCTGGCGTCGCAGATAGCGTGCAGTTTGGTGTTCATGCCGCCTTTGGTTTGGTCGATCAGGCGACCGTACTCCAAATTGTGGCGGCCATGCTGGTAGCCATTCGATGCGCCTTCGGATAAGTCGCGTCGAATCACCACGGTCTTCTGTTCGCCGTGCTCGGCGGCCAGACCGGCAATTATCTCTGCGAAGATACCTTTTTCGCTCTATCGCTTCCAGCGACTGTAGAGCGTTTTGTGCGGACCATAGGCTGCAGGGGCACCACGTCATCTTAACCCATTGCGTTTGATGAAGATAATCCCGCTCAAATCTCGCTTGTCATCAACCCGAAACTTACCATGCGGCTTAGGAAAGAAGGTTATGAGACGCGCAATCTGCACGCCGGTCAGCCAATAAGTTCGCTCATGTCACCGTCCAGCTTTTTGAGCCGTCAATCATGCGGCGCGTCGGAAATCAATGCTCCCCATCCCAACAGCTCAAACCTTGGATGCTTGTTGCAACAGCCGCTGTAGGGGCGCGACTTTTGGCAAGAACACGTAAAGCAATAGCCCGCTCAAGTCCTTGTGCACACGCAGGCATTTCGACACCAAACTGGGCTTAGCGCCAGTTCGAAAAAAATGAATTTTGAAGTTCAGTCTATCTGATTGTGAACCGAACGAACGATTTCTGAATATTAGGCCGGCCGTCGCCGAAAGCACTTCCAACCAAGTTGTTGCAAGAGCTATTCTCCAATCTGCTATCCGGAAAACACCTTGCTGAAAAAGCAAATTCTCGTACCCAATAAAATCGCAGGTAACCTCCTCATAGAGTCTTGCGTCGAACGTTTCTCTCTCATCGAGTGCCATGCGTGCCTTAGCCGAAACTCGACAAAAGCCGGGTCCTTGTAGATCTTTTCTGCTAGCAACGTGGTGCCCATATTCATGGGCAAGAACCATATGGAAGATGATCGAAAAATACTGATTGGATATTGTATCATGCCAAGTTGGTTCGAAGCCGCCGATATCTTCGGATTCTTTCCTGAGCGAATTAGTTATCTTTGAGCTCATGTTTTGAACTAAACTCAGTACATCGCCCTCAATAGTTAGGTCATGGAACTCTTGACACTCTCGAAGGAACTCGTTCGCAACATGAAAATCCTCAAATTTCTCAGGCCAAGAGAACTGACAAACGCGGGCCATAGAGTCCTTTAGAAACCCTTCTTGGCCGTGCTCCTTAATGGTTTTGAAGGTAATTGAGATTAGCGTCTGGGTAAGAAATTCCAATAAGGTTAGGTTGATGACGATAACGGAAGTATTGTTCGGCAAACCCGGTGCGTTTTTGAAGTTTAGGCATCGTGGACCAAGTACGTCCCCGCGCAAAAAAACGATTTCAGGGCTGCTGTCTGATTGATTCAATATCTCCGATTCAAACATGAACCTCAAAAACTCGCGGTAATACTCAGAATACAACATAGCTTGATCTTGGGATAAAATCTGGGCTCTTGGGTAGAACTCCAACACTAGTCTTTCAGTGATCGTCCGGCTCATTCTATTCTTTCGGCTCACCGTCTGTTTCTAAGATAATTTCGATTTTTTTATTTTCTCCTTTTTTGTGAGATTTTTGAATCTCATTCCAGAACGCGACGATAGCAGTAAGCAGTTTGAATGTATCGGGTCCGTATTCGAGTATGTATTTCCAAATCGCGATCCCGTCGAAGCCTTCAGATTCGACTATCATTTCAGGGGTAATCCCATTTTCTTTCAAAAGTTCATCGAACTGCTTCTGAAAACTTTCTTCAACATTGATCTTGAGTTTCATGAAACAAAGACCTCTCTTTTCGTCCGCGACGGGTTTTTCACGCGACCTTCTTCCGTAGTTTCCCAGAAATTGAGGGTTTGCCAAGTCACGTAATCTGAATTTTATGCATTGCATGGCACCGGTCAACATGGGTTTAGCCCTACCTTTCTACGCAAACTCTATGAGGAAGTTACCCCGCCATCATTCTGGAAAATTTGCTTTTTTGGGTTTCACTGCAATTTACAGAACAAGTGCTCGAATAGGTTGAGCAAGTGGGACCGCGTTACCCCAAGTGGGAAACGCGGAACTTGCAAAGGGGAGGCTACGCCATCCCCCTTGCCCCCCTCAGCGCTGGACAAAAAAGGATTTTTATCATGGACCCAGTTGCGCCAGAGACTCCAACGGCCCCTGTTGACCCGGCGCCCCGGAAAACCAAATCTCTGAAAATTCACTTGTATCCAGAAGATGCCGCACAAGTGAAAACCGAAGCCCACCGGCACGAGATTAGCCAGTCTGAATTTGGCCGCTTCCGCATCATCGGAAAGACCTATTATGCCCTGCCCGATGCAAGTAAACTGGAAGACATCGCCAGCAAACTGGCAGGCATCGCAAACAACATCAATCAGTGCCAAGGCTCTATCAATCGCGCTGAGAAATCAGGCGACCTGAATTCAAAGCAGTTCGCCGCCATGCACAAAGCCCTAACCGATGGTTTGGCAGCATGGGGCGAACCTCTTGCTGAGCTTATGGCTGAATTTGCCAAGCTGAAGCCAACCGCATGATTATCAAGACTGGCAGCGTATCGGCGGGTGATGGTGCCCGGATCACCGGCTATGTAGTCAGTCGTGGTGACAATGAGGTCGTGCAGGTCCTGAAGGACAACAACGCTCCGCTCATGGTGGCCGATCAATTCGCCCAGCTTAAAGGCCGAAAATCTGGCCTTACTCATACGATCATCAGCCCCGGCGAAGAACTGACCCCCGACGAGCTGAAACAAACCTTGAAGGCGATCCGCTCAGAATTTGGATACAACCCCGCCGATCCGGAAACGCTTTCAATGCATGAAAGTAAGCGCGGTGATGGATCGATCCAGAAACACTATCACCTTGTCAGGCCAGCGGCAGATTCAGAGACAGGCAAAAGCTATAAGCTTTTCCAGTCTAAATGCAGGGACGAGGCCGTTTGTCGTTTTCTGGAACTCGAATTCGGCCACAAACTGATTAGCGGAAGGCATAACAGTTTTGCCCAGAAACGCCTGCTTGAACTCGGCCGCCATGACTACGCCGACCGCGTGGCCGAGATGGTGGCCGTGAGCTGGTCATCTTTCAACCAGAATGAGCACCAACAAGCGAAGCGAAACGGCTTCGATCTGCCCAAGCTAAGACATCAGTTCCAAGAGATTGCCAAGCTGGAGCGTGAACAGCAGCCCAAGAAACTGGCGGAGTTGATCGACCGCGAAGGATTGGAGCTGCGAGACGCGATCACGGAAGGCCGAGGCCGCAGCCGCATCAGCCTGGAATTGCCCGGTGATCTAAAGGACTACAATTGCAATCGAACACTAGAAATTTGTGCCGCAGACGTGGCCGCATTCATTGAGGAAACAAGGGAAAATTTGCATGATCTCAGATCCAACACAGATCCATATCTCGCAATCGAGCGAGACCCCGCTTCGGGATCTACTCTCGGTGATCATCGCGGGACAGGAACAGATTCACCAGAGCAACCAAGAAATGATCCGTCGCCAAAACGCACTGTTGAAGGTGCTGGCGGCGATAACCAAGAGCTAACCAGCGAAGCGGTCGAGCTGGCGTTTGCCGCTAAATTTCTAAAATCGGAAACCCGACAGTTTGCAGCCAACAGGTGTAGTGATCTGACTGCCGCCGATCTGGATGCACCGCCTGATATCAATGACCCCTATATACTGAAGAAACTGGCGGCAATGCTGAAGCGCCAGATGGCTAAGACCAACGCTGTTGTGTCTCTCGCGTTTCGTAATACTGCTGCTGATATGTAAGGGATCTTGGAAGCATGCCGAGATACCTGTGCTCACGCACTAGATGATTCTATCTGTGTACGTATTAAACTAGCGCCGGAAGAACTGCGTACCCAAGCTGCAAACCGTTTCATGCGGCTGGACACAATGGAATCAGGTTCTGGGTTTTTTTGAATAACGCACAAAAAATCGCACAAAAATTTTTGCGCTGGCAAGCATATCTGCATCTAAGTGGTTGATTTTAATGGCAGGGGCAGCAGGGTTCGAACCCGCGACCTACGGTTTTGGAGACCGTCGCTCTACCAACTGAGCTATACCCCTGTGGTGCGACCCAGATATGCCAGCCGCGCGGCGGACTCAAGAGGCTTTTTGCGATTCATCGTCAGATCATCCCGGGGACAAACAAGTTGCACCGGACGCGCAGTTCTTTAAGACAAGGTCTGGTCAGTACAGGGATACAATACGTGAGCCTCCGCAAGAAAATCGCAGACAGCGAAGCCGTTCTCAACTGGGCGGCGCGGCGGATCGCCAGCTACATCCGGATGGTTCATCGCAACACGAGCTGGCAGCGCCTCGGGTTTGAGGAAATGGACAAACTGGTGGAACAGGGTGAGCCGGTGATCGTTGTGATGTGGCACCAGCGGCTGACGCTATCGCCCTATCTCTTTCCATTGGATAAGGGACGGGTTTGTACCATCACGTCGGCCGCGCGCGCCGGCAGCATGGTGGGCCGGGTGCAAAAGCTGTTCGGATTGGACTCGATCGCCATGACCAGCCGGAAACGCCACGTCGCCTTGTCGCGCGAGGTGCTGGGGATGATCAAGCAGGGCATTTCGATTGGCATTGCCGCCGACGGTCCGCGTGGGCCCGAACGGGTGTTGTCGACCGTGCCGCTGGTTTGGGCCCGCACCTCGGGCAAACGGGTGTTTGGCATTACCTTTTCTACCCGCTACGGGCGCGAGGCCGGAACGTGGGACCGCATGCTGCTGCCCCGCCCCTGGCGCAATCAGGGCGTTTTCCTGTGCCGGGAATGGACCGAAACCGTCCCCCGCAAGGCCAGTGAAGAACAGATCGAAACGCTCAGGCAAAGCCTTGAGCACCACATGAACGATATCACGGCAGAAGCGGACCGGATGGTCGGGCGTGAACCCTGGCAGGGTTAACAAGCCAAGCATCAAATCCAGTAAAAACATCCGGACTTTAACTGCTTCAAACAAGGTGCAGTTGCTATGTCTTCCTGCAACAGTCATTTCGAACGGCATGTTTCGCCGCCACGCATTCTCGCAGCGGTTGAAATTTTCAATTAACGTCGATGCCGAATCACGAGATACGACGCCATGACCGATTCAAAGCAAAAGCAAGATTTTTCAGAACGAATACA
The DNA here is from genome assembly GCF_056531525.1 of Ruegeria sp. N11. NCBI lineage: Bacteria > Pseudomonadati > Pseudomonadota > Alphaproteobacteria > Rhodobacterales > Roseobacteraceae > Ruegeria > Ruegeria sp. N11. The sequence goes on along the minus strand of NZ_JBQFLX010000018.1, from coordinate 93,964 downwards.
ACGCATTCAGCAGAAACACGGCACCCCTCCGCCACCGCAAGTCCAAACAGAAGCTCCACCCAGTGAACCGGTACCGAAAGGTCATAATCTCCGCAACGCGATGATCTGGGCCATATTGGCGGCCATGGCCGGAATTGGCGGGTTCTACGGCCTGATGATGTTCGACGAGTGGAAACTGTCGCAAGCGGCGGCCCCGGACAACCAGCCGGCCCCACAGCCACAACCCAAGCCTGTGCAGGACGTTCGCCAGATCACCGATCAAGGCTGGAGCATTCCCAGCCCGGGTCTGGCAACTGCGGACCGGGAACAATTAACCGTTCTGGATGTGGCGACGGGCTTTGATCCGGCAGGGCAGGACGCCCCGCCCAACGTGCTGATCCCTTTTGCCGTTAACTCCGAATGCACCTTCAAAAGACCGCAGCCGAATGATGTTGTCTATAACGTGCGCATGGAGACCGGCACGCTGCCGACAACGACCCATGTGTTCTCGAACCGGGCCATCGCAAATGCACTGATCGACCATATCAAGGGTTTGCAGGTTTCGGAAAAACACTATCAGACCGGATCCCAGGCGCAGGGACGGATGTTTGCCGTGGACGTGTTTGTCACCGACACGTCGGCACCCGTCTACCTGGTGCTGCAAAGCTTCCGACAGAACGTGATCTGGAACCTGCAACTGGCCAAGGGAGTCTCCTTGTCGCATGTCGCGATGATCGGCGAGAACTCGGGTCTTGTGGCGCCTGAACAGGACGTGCCGTTCGAGGCAATCCGGATCAGCGACTTTGTAACGAACTTTGAATTTGGCGCGAATGATGACCCGGGGCCTTGCATGGTTGCACCATGGCGAAGGCCACAGGCGCATTGGCCCGCGCAGACCAAGGCGGATAACGGAAATGATCTGTACACGAACCAAATTTACAGCTTCAACACCGGCTATCGCGCGTTTGACGCATGGTACCGGCAGCTCATGGGTGTGCCTGCGGACACCAATGTAACAGCCCCCAACAGTGCGGCCCATGTCCTGGTGGGCGACCTGCCGGACCAGCCAATCGAATATCGCAGCATGGCAGGACGTGATGTCTATGTCTCGGAAAACGACTTTACGCTGATCGGAGATGACACGTTTGAGGACACGCGTATCATGCTGCTGACCGCTGCGGTCGGTGGTGACCTTGCGTTGCTTGATCCGGCGCCGCAGGAGGTGTCCCGGCAATGAAACTGATAGGTACGGCCCTGACTCTTTCAATCCTGGCGTTACTTGCGGTGTGGTATCTGCCGACGAAGTACTGGGGCTATCAAATCAGCCACGCGGTATCCCGGGCGCAGTCCGGCGACGACGCGGCGTTTGAAACCGTGGGTGAACTTGCCGAAGGCCAACCACTAGTTGCCTGGCTGCGCAACAACAAGAAGCTGAACGCAGCATTCAACCCCACGGACCTGACCACAGGTCGCTATGTGTCATACAAGCTGTAAATGCCGTTTGAGGCTTTGCTGAAGCCCGGAGAAACCCTGCCAGAGCCGGATTTTCAGGAACTTTATGCCCATGCACGCGCGCCGCAAACTCTTGCGGGATACTGTTTTGAAGTACTGGGCAACCTGGGAACAAAATGTGATGTTTCCAAATCCAACGCCACGCTTTCACGGGATGGAACCGTCAGGATCATCGGAAACCTGCAATATGTCCCGGATTACGAAACCGGCGATCCGTCAGTCGTAAAGAACGGCGAACTCATCTCGGCCCGGGTGCGGCTGATTGGTGGCCGCGATCTTCACAACACTCTGGGCAACCGCGCAGAGGTGTTCGAAAATGCACGCAGAATCTGTACTGAAATCCGCGCCTTGCTGGGAAACTGCATTATCTCTTCGATCAGTTTCGATATCACCCCACGGGACGGCGTTCAAATTCTGACGGCCTCGGCCCGTTTCGACGCCTTCGCCGACAGCACGCAATATCGACGCGACTCTCTGCAAACCGCCGTGGATCAAATAGCCGAAGACTTAGTGAACTGATCGTTGCCCCTTCGGGGTCAACCTCGCTCAGCCGCCACGCAGGCGTTGCATCAGGTAAATCTCGCTGCCTTCCGGGATCGGTTCGGTCAAACCCGAGGCGATGACGCGGCCGTCGATGGCGATTGATACCCCGGCATCAATCGGTGCCTGCAATTGCGGATGCGCGCGAACAAGTTCGCGCAGCAACTCGCCGGTGGTTTTGGCCTGCACCTCGACCACCTGCCGGCCCCCGGTCAGAGACCGGAGGCCGGACCAGAGATGGACCTCAACCATTGTCCTTGAGCGCCGCCAGAATGCGGGGCGGCGACATTGGCAGTTGCTTCATCCGCACGCCCGCCGCATTGGAGACAGCGTTGGCGATGGCCGCCAGCGGCGGCACGATGCCGGTCTCGCCCACGCCGCGCACACCGAACGGGTGACCGGGGTTGGGCACTTCGACAATCACCGTGTCGATCATCGGCAGGTCACTGGCCACAGGAATGCGATAGTCGAGGAAAATCGAGTTCTGCAGCCTGCCATCTTCGCCGTAGATATACTCCTCGTTCAGCGCCCAGCCGATGCCTTGCGCGGCACCGCCCTGATACTGACCTTCCACGTAAGTCGGGTGGATGGCCTTACCGGCATCCTGAATGACCGTATAGCGGGTGATCGCGGTTTTGCCGGTTTCCGGATCGACCTCGGCATCGACGATATGGGTGCCGAATGACACACCCGCCCCTTCCGGAGTGGCTTCGAAATGCCCCGAGATCGGACCACCGGTCGCACCCATATCGGCGGTGATATCGGCCAGCGGCATTGGATCGAAATCGCCTGCGTTCGGACCCGAAGGCACGGCACAGCCGTTTTCCCATTTAACCGCATCGACCGGGATACCCCATTTGGCCGCCGCGCGTTCGCACAGACGTTCCACAGCGTTTCTGGCTGCCTTGATGGTCGCCAAACCGCTGGCATAAGTCACGCGCGAGCCGTGGCTTACGTCGTTGTAGCCCAGCGTCGCCGTATCCGCGACGGTGACACGAATGTTCTCGTATGGGATACCCAGCACTTCGGCCGCCATCAGGGCCATCGACGCACGCGAGCCACCGATGTCGGGTGTGCCGACCATAACCTGGGCCGAGCCGTCCTCGGACAGCGCAAGCGAGACGCTGGTTTCACCACCGTGATTGAACCAGAACCCGCACGAAATGCCGCGCCCCTGCCCCGGTTTCAGCGGCGCCGAATAGTGGGGATGGGCCTTGGCCGCCTCAAGCGTTTCGACCAGACCGATACGTTCGTAAGTCGGGCCATAACTGGCTTTGGTGCCTTCGTGCGCCGCGTTCTTCAGACGCACGTCCACCGGATCCAGCCCCAGCTTTTTGCACAGCTCATCCAGCACGGATTCCACTGCGAACGCCCCCATGGGTGCGCCGGGGGCGCGATAGGCGGCCTGTTTCGGACGGTTGGCCAGAACGTCATAGCCGACCTGACGAACATTGGTCAGGTTGTAGGGCGCAAAAGCGCACATGGCGGTCATATCCCCGGGCGCTCCCGGAAAAGCACCGCCCTGCAGTCGGAAGATACCTTCGGCCGCCGTGATCGTGCCGTCTTTCTTCATGCCGATTTTGATATCCATCGACGCGGACGAGGTCGGGCCGGTAGCTCGGAACACCTCAGAGCGGCTCATTACGATCTTAACAGGCCGGTTGGCCTTGCGGCTCAGCGCCAGTGCAACCGGTTCGATGAACACGGTGGTCTTGCCACCAAAGCCACCACCGATTTCCGAGGCGGTCACCCGCAGCTGCGCCGTTTCAATGCCTACCAGCGTGGCGCAGTATTTCTGCGCGTACCAATGGCCTTGCGTGCAGCACCACAGCTCACCCTTGCCGTCACTGCCCAGAGATCCAAGGCAGGCGTGCGGTTCGATATAGCCCTGATGCGTTGCCTCGGTCACAAAACTGTCTTCCAGGATCAAATCCGCCTCGGCAAACCCGGCCTCGACGTCGCCATGGCCGCTTTCGTGATAACGCACGACGTTGGGGTGCATCCCTTCGGGCACGGAATAGTCCGCAGCCCCTTCGCGGATTACCGGCGCATCAGGGGCCATAGCCTTGTCCACATCCGTGACGTGGGGCAGCACTTCGTACTCGACCTCGATCAGCTTGAGCGCATCGCGCGCAGCCAAAGCCGACGTGGCCGCAACCGCCGCAACAGCGTGACCGTCATAGAGGGCCTTTTCACCCGCCATGACATTTTCCAGCACGCTCCAGAATTCGCCTTCCAAACCGGGCTTGAAGGGCACATCCGCGAAATCGGCCCGGGTCACAACGGCTTTGACGTCCTTCAGCGCCTCGGCCTTCGATGCGTCGATCTTCACGATCCGCGCGTGCGCATGAGGGGAACGCAGGATCGCACCATGCAGCATACCGGGCGCATAAGCATCGGCGCCAAACCGGGCCCGGCCCGTCACCTTGTCCAGACCATCCGGCCGGTCAGGACGGGTACCCACGAAATTGAATTCGGATTTCCGATCGTCGAGTGCCATTACGAAGCCTCCCGCATCTCAGCTGCCGTATCCATCACGGCACGAATGATCTTGTCATATCCCGTGCAGCGGCACAGGTTGCCCGCCAGCCAGTACCGGGTCTCCTCCTCGGTCGGGTTCGGGTTCTTTTCCAGCAGGGACTTCGCCGCAACCAGAATACCCGGCGTGCAGATGCCACATTGCAGGGCGGCGTATTCGATGAATTTCTTCTGCAGCGGGTGCAGAACATCGCCATCCGCGATACCTTCGACGGTTTCGATCTGCTTTCCCTCCGCCTCGACACCCAGCATCAGGCACGAGCATACCAGACGGCCATCAACCGTGACCGAGCACGCGCCGCAATCGCCGGTGCCGCAGCCTTCTTTGGCGCCGGTCAGGTTCAGCTTGTCTCGCAGGCAGTCCAGCAAGGTTTCGCGGGGATCACACAGGTATTCAACCGCGTCACCGTTCACGGTGGTGGATACGTGTAACTTGCTCATGCTTGCTCTCCCTTCGCGCGGGCATAGGCGATTTTTGCGGCGCGCTTTGCCAGAACACCCGAAACTTCGGTGCGGAATTCGATTGTGCCGCGTTTGTCGTTGATCGGATTACAGGCTGCGGATGCAGCCGCAGCCAGTGCATCAAGCGCGGCGTCGTCCAGAGTGGTGCCGATGATGGCCCTGGCGCAGTCTTCGACCAGCAGAACGGTCGGGGCCACCGCACCCAGCGAAACACGCGCCTCGGTGATCTTATCACCATCCAGGCGCAGGTTCACGCCGACGCCGACGACGGCGATGTCCATCTCGGTACGTGGAATGAAGCGCAGATATGCGTCTCCACCGTTGTCTCCCCGCGCCGGAATGTGCACTGCGGAAATCAACTCGCCCTTGGTCAGCGAGGTCTTTCCGGGGCCGACAGGAATATCTTCGACCGCGACCTCCCGCGTGCCGCCAGGACCGGTCACGGTCACCGTGACACCGGCCGCTACCATGGCCGGCACGGAATCAGCCGCAGGCGAGCCATTGCACAGGTTGCCCGTCAAAGTCGCGCGTCCCTGAACCTGGGTGGAGCCGATCAGATCCATTGCCTCGACCACGCCGGGCCAGTCGCGGCCAAGTTCGGGGTGCTCGCTCATTTCGGCACCGGTGGCGGCGACGCCAAGGGTCCAGCTGCCATCGGCGTTTCGGGTGATGTCCCGCACCCCATTGATTTTTTTCACGTCGATCAGTGTATCGGGGGTCACCAGTTCCGAACGCAATTGCACCAGAACGTCGGTGCCGCCTGCAAGAAACCGGGTCGTGCCCGTTGCATTCGCTGCCAGCGCCGAAGCTTCTTCGAAACTGTTGGGGCTGTGATAGTCCATTTGTTTACCTCGCACCTGTGGATCAGGATTAACTGGGGTTTGAACGGGACGTTAGTGCAGCAACCAAGTGGCGTCCATGGCCGGAACGACCAAAATTTAGGTTTCCCAAAGTCGTTTTTGAGCAATTGTCAGAGGTCAATCTCGATCACGCCATCCGCAGTCGCGGCGCGGCTTTGGCATAAAATGATAGCTCCTTCGCGCTGCCGGTTCGACAACACAAAATCACGATGCTCAATTTCGCCCGAGATAACCCCGCATTTGCAGACCCCGCAAATGCCGTCGGCGCATTTCACATCCACATGAATTCCCGCCTCATTCAGAACCTGCGCGGCATCCTTGTCCGATGGGACGGTCAGCTCCCTGCCTGACTTTGCTAGCTTCAGAATGAACGGATGGTTTTCGTATTCGGGTTGCTCGGGAACCGAGAAATACTCCAGATGCCGGGCGTCTTCGGGAAAACCCTGTCGTTCTGCCGCTTGTATCACGCCGTCCATATATCGATCCGGACCGCAGGTATAAACGTGCCATCCTTCCTGATAATCAGACAGGATGACATCCAGATCGGCCCGGGTGTTTTCGTCTGAAAAATGGTAGTGCACATGATCGCCCCAGGGCGCTGCGGCAAGGTCCTGCAGGTAACCAGCGTCCGCCCGCGTACTGGCGGAATAGTGCAGCTCGAAGTCTCTGCCCAGCGCGTGAAGCCTGTGCGCAAAGGCAATCATCGGGGTGATGCCGATACCGCCGCCCATCAGGAACGTCTTGCTGGCAGTCTCATCCAGTTCAAAGTGATTGATGGGTTTTGAAATGAATACCTTGCGCCCCTTGCCGAAGATACGGTGCAACAGCGCCGAACCGCCGCGCCCTTCATCTTCGCGCAGGACGCCGATCTGATACGTAGTCCGGTCAGCAGGATCGCCCGACATGGAATACTGACGCAGAAATTCCGGGGCGACCAATACATCCAAATGTGCGCCGGCAGTCCAGTCCGGCAACGGCGCACCATCCATGGCCGAGAATTCGTATTTCGTGACATCAGAAGACATCTTGTCGACCCTGGTCAGTTCAACCCGCATCACCGGTGCGTCTCCGGCGATCTGATAGCGGTGAACCACGCTCATATCCCCGGCGGCTTTGCGCGCCTTGTACTCGTCTGCCGAAACCAGAGCCTCATAGGCGGCAATCCCGGCCTCGCGGTCCATCGCGAAAGGATAGGGCCATGGGTGCGGGGCCAGGTAAGCCGGGTAGACGGCCAGCGTCTGATCCTCGTATTTCAGGTCCAGATCCTTTTGCAGGTCACGCCGGTTCAGGGGATGGGTCGAAGGGCGATAGGCCCCGTCCGCCTGCAACTCGATATCCCACCACCATTTCTTGGTGTCGTTCAAACCGCCATTTCCGAGCGCGTCGTCCAATTGCGCCAACACGGGTGCGGCGGATGGGATGTTCATCGCTGCCCAGCGGAAAGGGCGTTCGCTGAACAGGCCTTCAAGGTTCCAAGGGCAGGTTTTCATGCACCGCCCGCACATGGACCCGCCCGGTGTCGTGATCCGATAGGTGGCGCATTTCTGGCTGTCGGACTTCCAGATTTCATAGCCGTTGAACATCAGTTTCGGTCCGGCAGTGATCGCCCCCGAGGGGCACTCGCGCGCGCATTTGTTACAGGACTCGCAAAAGCTTTGCAGGCCAAAGTCGATGGGCTTGTCGTGGCTCATCGGCATATCTGTCGTTACCACGCCCGATTTCAGACGCGGCCCGAGATAGGGGTTCAGGATCACCTCGCCAATGCGGCTGACTTCGCCCAACCCAGACAGCAACAGCAGTGGTGGCTGCAGCACTTCGCCATCCATGACCGTATGCGCCTTGGCCTTGTAGCCCAGATTGCGGATTTGCTGGGCAATCACCCCGCCCAGTAAGGAAAATCTCAGATACGCGCGCATGGACTGGGCGACGCTGATCCAATCGTCACCGCTGGCGCCTTCCATCGTCTCATACCCCTGATCAATGATCATGCTGACGGCTTGATCATGGGGCGGGTCGATGGCTTCGCCGGTTGCGTCGTGGGAATACCAGGCCCAGTCCGGGCACCGGCTGAGACCGACCGCATCGACCCCCAGAAAGTAGGACGCCGCCTTGATGTTCGCCGCGTTCCGCTGCGCATCTGTTGGCTTGAACCCGTCGGCGCTGTCGCCATCCTGCAGCAGAACGAAGGCACCCAGCGCGCGCCTTTGTGCGAAGCTGGGCGCGGATTTGCGGACGTAGTGCCCGCCTTTGGCCGCGTCTTGAAGGGGCTTGCCCATATCTCCGAATTGCGCGCGGGCAAACATGTCCGCCCGTTTCGGCACACGGGCCACGTTTTCCTCGTCAATGTATGTGGTTGGATCGTCGACACGCGTCAGCTTTTCGAACGGATGCGCGCCATCCACATAGCGCCGCTTGGCATAGAGGTCACGGTTCAGCGCACTTTTGGCGAAACCTGCCCCCAGCCACCACGCGGGACCCTGAGTTTTGAACCACGGCTGCTGCGCCATGGGCTTCAGGGGCTTGTCATGGGCGATCTCCATCTCGGCGGTGATTGCGGCCAACCCGAACCGTTTGCCAAGCCAGGGGGCGACAAGCGCGCCGCCCTCGGCCGTGACCAGCCCCGCGGCAACGGCCAGCCTGTTCAGATCCACCTCGGACGACATGACCGTATGCGCCCGCGCATCGAACCCGAGCAATCGGATATAGTTGGCAATCACCACCGCGTTTTCGGTCGCCAAAAGGCAGGCACGATGGTCCTGTGCATCCCTGATCCACTCTGTCCCCGGCTCATCCGCGTCCGGGTCGCGATGATGTTCGTACAGGAAAACAATCGCGTGTCGGTGGGCGTCTATCGAGCCGGTCTCCGCCTCCATGCTTTCCTTCAGATCCGCCATGATCACATCGATGCCCGAGGCCAGCGTCTTGGTCTGGCGCGTTCTCAGGGCGTGGGCCAGCCGGTCGATGTCGCGATTTCTCCGGGGTTCGGGCAACAGCGCCTCAGCCGGCAGCGGTCCGCATCCGATCATCGAGGCATCATTGAAATAACCAAACGCCTTCAGATGATTGGCACGCTCCGACGGGCTGTTCGGGATTCCAGCCATCGCGGGGTTCACGAACCCGTCACGAATAGCATCCATCATGGCCTGAAATTCGCCCATCGCGTTTACGATGCTTTCAGGCTGGTCGGGGCGGTGAAAGCTGAGCTCTTTCATCGGCGGCACAAGCGACAGATCCGGAAGGTTGTCCTGCCGAGCCAACCGCTCCATTGGGTAAGCCCCCATGTGGACGGGTCGGTTCTTGTCCGAGAAAAAGCGTATTCCCATTCGCGCCTCCTGATCTGAAAGCTGCCTATCCTGCCGTGGACAGCAAATCCATTCATGAATAATCATAGATTGTATGAGCAAAACTGATTTTACTGATTTGGATGGCAAGGTGCTGCGCATCTTCCTGACGATACTCGAGGAAAGCTCGGTCTCGAAGGCGGCCGACCGGCTTGGCGTTACGCAATCTGCAATCAGTCATACACTGGCGAAGCTGAGACTGGTGTTGAACGATCCGCTGTTCATTCGTTCAGGTCAGGGCCTGACCCCGACCGAGCGCGCCTTGTCCCTGAAAGAGCCGGTTCAGACGCTGCTCGACGATATGCGGGCCCTGACCCACGAGCGCCCATTCGATCCCTTGTCCGAAGAAATGGCGTTCGGGATCGCCACCAACGACATGCCGCGCGAGCTGATCTTTCCCGAGCTGCTGCGCGCAAGCCGCGCGGACGGCATTCGCGTTGAACTTGGTTTTATTCCGTCAGGTGTACCCGACCCCGACCTGCTGCGCGGTGACAGGTGCCAACTGATGCTGACGCCGCTGCCGCCGGACGGGCCGGACATCATTCAGAAGCTGTTGATCACCAGCCCGCTGATGATTTTCTATGACGGCGCGATGCGAACGCCCCCGGACAGCTGGTCCAGCTATTGTCAGGCGGAACATGTCGAAGTGCGGTTTGCCGATGGACGCAGTTCGCGCGCGGTGATGCGCGGCGTGGATCAGTCGCAGATCAGGCCACCCACCGTGGCCCTGCCGCATTTCAACGCTATTCCATCTTTCGTGAAAGGCAGCGATCTGATTTCGACCGACACGGCGCTGATGAAACAGGGGCCGTTGTCTTCGCTTGATTGCGCGCCGCTTCCGTTCAACTGCGACCCGGTTTCGATCTACATGGTCTGGCACCAACGATCGACCAACGACCCCGCGCATCGGTGGCTGCGAAACCGGATCGAAGCGGTTGCCGCAAGGCTTCAGGTCTGAGACAACAGCCAGTCGCGAACCAACCCGACCAGTTCTGGCTGTCGTGGATTGGCAGGTGCCACGACGTGAAACCCCAGATCCCCGATCAGAACATCCGGCAGGGGTTGCACCAGACGACCGGATTCAAGTTCCCTCTCTACCAGCGGTGCGTTTGCCAGCGCGATCCCCTGCCCCGACATCGCCGCATCGATGGCAAGGCTGGTCTGGCTGAAACTCATCATCCGGGGTTTGCCGGTTACTCCGACACGCTCAAGAAAAAGCGGCCAGAGTCCGTGCGTATCGTTCAGCAGGACCTGGCCCAGAAGATCACGCGCAGCCCGCACATTCCCTGCCAGGTCCGGACTGCAAACGGCAACGAACTCGGTCGAAAACAGGGGTGTTACGATCAGCCCGGGCCCGAAAGGTGCGCGACCCTGCCTGACGGCGATATCTACATTGTCGGCCCGGAAGTCTGCCAGCCGCTCTCGGGCGTCTACCTGAACCGAGATGTCGGGGTGCAGGTCCGTGAATGTGTTCAGGCGCGGGACCAGCCATTTCGACGCGAAACTGGGTGTAACCGAAATGGTGATCTGTCTTGTGCCGGCCAGGTCATCGACGGCCTCTTCGATAAGCTGGAAGGCCCGTTGCAGCGGTGCGTGAAACCGCCGCCCCGCTTCGGTAAGGCGCAACCCGCGTGGCATGCGGTCGAACAGTTTTTCCGCCAGCCGCGCCTCCAACCCGCGCACCTGCTGCGCGACCGCGCCTTGTGTAACGCCCAGTTCATCAGCGGCGCGTCGAAAGTTCAGGTGTCGTGCCGAAGCTTCAAAAGCCCGCAATGCATTCAACGGAGGTAGAGCGGCCATCGCATAAACCAGTAGATTTCCTACTGTTTTATGGCAGAAGAACTGATTGGTCAAACCCGGCCGCAACCTCCACATTCAATCCAGACATTCAATCGGAGAGAAGAAATGGCAAAAGTGGCTCTGATCACGGCTGGCGGCAGCGGCATGGGCGCGGATGCGGCTCGGCGGCTGGCGGCGGATGGCTTCAAGGTCGGCATCCTGTCCTCATCCGGGAAGGGCGAGGCGCTGGCGGATGAGTTGGGCGGCGTCGGCGTTACCGGATCGAACCAGTCCAATGAAGATCTGCAAAGGCTGGTTGATACGTCCATGGCGCAATGGGGCCGCATTGACGTGCTGGTCAATTCCGCCGGACACGGACCGCGCGCGCCTGTTCTGGAACTGACGGACGAGGACTGGCACACCGGAATGGACGTCTATTTCATGAATGCCGTCCGCCCGACACGGCTGGTCACACCAATCATGCAGACGCAGGGCGGTGGATCGATCATCAACATCTCGACCTTCGCCGCATTCGAACCGGATCCGGTGTTTCCGACCTCCGGCGTGTTTCGGGCTGGTCTGGCGGCCTTTACAAAACTGTTCTCGGACAAATACGCAGCAGACAATATCCGCATGAACAACGTCCTGCCCGGCTTTATCGACAGCCTGCCCGAGAAAGAGGAATTCCGGGCGCGCATACCCATGGGAAGGTACGGTCGCAGCTATGATGAGATCGCGTCCGTCGTTGCCCTGCTGGCATCCGAAGGGGGCGGATACATCACGGGTCAGAACATTCGCGTGGACGGTGGCATCACACGATCCGTCTGACCTCAGAACCGTGCCTTCACCAGATGCGTCAATGCCGCGCCTGTTTCAAAAAAGGCGCGGCGCAATCCTGTCCAGCCTTCACGATGCGCAGCCACGGGCTGTACTGGCAGCACTGACGGATCATCCACCAGAAGGCTTTCGGCCATGAGACGCCCAAACACGGTTCCCGGCCCGATGCCACGCCCGGAAAAGCCGTGCGCGGACAAGGCGCGCGGTCCAAGCCGAGTGATTTTCGGGATGTGATCCGATGTCATTGCAATTCGCCCATGCCAGCCATCTGTCAGCGGCTGGTCCGCCAGTTGCGGATAAAGCTCGGCCATCTTGCGGCGCACCCACCCGGAATGGGCCCACCGCCCGGCGTGGCCCAGATCCCCCATCGCGCCGATGATAAAGCGCCCATCGGCATCCATTCTGAAGGATGTCATGATCAGGCCGGTGTCCCAGCACCCTTCGCCGCCCGCAAGGATGCTTTCGCGCACATCATCCGGCAAAGGCTGCGTTGCATATTGGAAGTAGTAGACCGGCACGTAGGCAGGCGCGGTTTCCTGCAGGTCGCAGTGATAGGCGTTTGTCGCCTGAATGAGCGCCTTGGCCCGAACAACTCCGCCTTCCGTGATCAGTGACCAGCCGCCCTCGTTCTGTGTCACGGAACGCACGGGGCTGTTCGTGAACATTCGCGCCCCGGCCGCGATTGCGGCCCGGGCAAGCCCCTGAACATAAGACAGCGGCTGGATGGTTCCCGCCCGGGGATCAAAAAGCGCACCGTGAAACGCGGAACTGCCGGTACGTCTGCTGGTTTCCTCGGCAGTCAACAGCTCGACCGGAGCGCCGGATGCGCGGAGCTGCGCATGGCGTTTCGCAAGGTCCTGATTGCCTGCCGGGGAATGTGCGCAATGCAATGTCCCGTTCCTGACCGGCGCACAGTCAATTCCGTGTTGCCCGATCAGGCGAAAGACTTCGTCCGGAGCCCCGGCCAACAGGTCAATCAGTCGGTCGCCTTCGGCCTTACCGAGATGCGCGCGGATGTCGTCAGGGGGCAGCCATAGGCCCGCATTGGCCAGCCCCACATTGCGCCCCGATCCGCCGTGCCCGATCTCCTGCGCCTCGAGCAGACAGACCGATGCGCCTGCTTTGGCGGCCGTCAGGGCAGCGGAACAGCCGGTGTAACCCCCGCCGATTATCGCCAGATCCACGGTCAGATCGGCAGTCAGCCGGGTGCTGTCCACATGCTCGCGGCTGGTATTCAGCCACAATGGCTTTTCATGATCGCTCAACTCGACGCCCTCGGATTCGCACCAGTCCTCATCGGTGTATCAGCCGGTTACCAGCATTCTCTGATCGTCGCGACCCATGGCAATCAAAAGGGGCTCTGCCTCCTGTCGGGCCTGAAACGCAGCCTTGTCGGCCATGCCCTGCCAATTTGCCAGAACCAGTGATTGCGCGACCGCGCCACCAAGCGTTGCGCCCGGCCCGGTGACAATGAACAGATCGGGGGCAAACTCGCGCGCGGCGGTCTGCACTGCACGTGAAAAGTCATAGGTTTCCGTGACCTGATGCCCCAGCGTGTAGTCCCAAAGCGCCTTTGTGTCGGTTGCACCGGGCCACCAGATCTTGCCGCGTCCGTCGATCAGCGGCAGATCCGGCTGAGCGAACAGTTCCTGGCCAAGCAGGGCACGGCCCCTGGCTGCAACCGGTGCCTGAAGCCCGGTATGGAACGCCGCGTGATTTGCCAGTCGCATGGGAAACCGTTCCTGCACCACCGGCTGCGACTGCTCAAACGCTTTCAGCCCGTTTTCGTTGCCCGCCAGCACAAGCATTCCCCCCAGATCAATGGAGAGTGCCAGATCGTGGCCGTTCAACGCATCAATTCGCGCCACATCCGCCAGCAACTCAGCCTTCCGCGCAGGATCGTTCACCCAATCGTCACCCACAAACGGATACACCAGCTGACCACCAATCAGCTGTTCCTGCATGAGGGTTCCCATCGTGTTAACCACCCGGAACCCATCTTGCGTACTCAACGCGCGCGCGGCGGCCAGTGCGATATACCACCCCATCGAATTGCCGGTAACGGCCACAATTTCGATATCGTCCGAAAGCGACTGAGCATCCGCAAGCGACGCCGCATAAATCAGGGGTGAGGCCACATCGCCTCTGGAGTACTTGCCGACCGTATAGCGCTGAGCGCCATCCAGCGCCGTGACACCTTCCTGGCCCGCTTCGGCGCGAATGGCATCAAACGCGGCGAACATGTTCATCCGATCCGAATGGTGTCGCTGCAGATAACCCAGTTCGGGCTTGTTATAGGTACCCCGTCCGGGGCAAATCACTACGGCGGTTCGGGTCATGGCTGCACTCCGGTCAGCTTCAGTGCAGAGGCGACGATACCATCTTTGGACGGCAGCGGCGCGGCATAGGCGGGGCCCGTCGCTATGAAACAATCTTCGGCCACGACGCGGGCGGTTGGTATCGCGTCACTTTCTTCGCGGAAAAACGTCATCAGCGCCTCGGACTGGCTGCCAGTCCTGCGGCATTCATCCACGATCAACACATGCCGGCACGATTTGGTAGCCTGCCGCAACGCGTCTTCCGGCAGGGGGGCCAGCCAGCGCATATCGATGACACGCACGCTCAGCCCTGCGGCCTCCAGATCCGGCAAAGCCTGCCTCGACAGGTAATATCCGTTGCCATAGGTCACGATCGCAAGATCGGTTCCTTCGCCATGCACGCCCACGTCCCCCAATGCAATTCTCTGGTCAGGCGAAGGATATGTCGTCATCCAACCGCCATCCTGCGGTGCATGCAGATCCCGCATCGGATACAGCGCGATGGGTTCCAGGAACACCACCACCCGTTGCTCTTCCCGGGCCAGACGGGCGCACTCGCGCAACATTTTCGCCGCATCCGCTCCGTTCGACGGGCAGGCAATGATCACACCCGGTATGTCCCGCAACACGGCCAGCGAGTTGTCGTTGTGGAAATGCCCCCCAAAGCCTTTCTGGTATCCAAGGCCCGCAATCCGCAGAACCATCGGGTTCGAGAACTGCCCGTTCGAGAAAAACGGCAGAGTCGCCGCCTCGCCCCGGATCTGATCCTCGGCGTTGTGCAGATAGGCGAGGAACTGAATTTCCGGGATCGGAATGAACCCGTTGTGCCCCATTCCGATCGCCAGCCCCAGGATGGATTGCTCGTCCAGAAGGGTGTCGATGACCCGATCCGGTCCGAACCGTTGCTGCAGCTTCTGTGTCACGCCATAGACACCGCCCTTGCGCCCGACATCTTCGCCCATGCAGACGATCTCGCGATGTTCCAGCATCAGATCGGTCAGTGCCCAGTTGATCAGGCGGCTCATTGGTTGCGGTTCATCCATTGCCCGCATATCTCCGCCAAACGTCGTGGATCGGGCCCCGGCGCTGGGGCCGTTTGTGGGTTTGCAGACGCGTTTTGGTGGGACCAGGCTGGCCACAACGTCTTCGGCGCTGGCCAGATGCGGGCGGGTCGCGGCCTCGGCGGCGATCCGGTCAGTACGGGCGCAGGTCTGGTTATAGATTTTCAATGCCTCGTCCGGCGTCATGGCCCCGGCCTGATCCAGCAGGCGAACGGTATGCAGCAAGGGATCGTTGGCTTCATCCGCCTCGACCTCGGATTTGCTGAGATAGGTTGTCGGCACATCCGCCCCCGCATGGCCATAAAGACGAACCGTTTTCAGATGCAGGAAAGCGGGCTTGCGGCGCGTCCGGACATATTCGGCGGCTTCCTGTGCCACGGCATAGGTTTCGAATATATCCAGCCCGTTGGCCTGAAAGTACTTGATGCCCGGCCGATGCTCCATCGAGGCCTGAATCCAGCCCTTTGGCGTCTTCACTGAAATACCGATGCCGTTGTCCTCGCAGACAAACAACAATGGCAGCGGCGTTGACTGCACGCTGGTCCAGCCGGCCGTATTGATTGCACCCTGTGCAGTCGAGTGATTGGCCGACGCGTCACCGAAGGAACACATGGCGATCCCGTCTGCGGGAAGGTCCCGATGCTCGGGGTCATGACGCCGGGCGGCGCCCAGCGAATAGGCCGTTCCCACGGCCTTGGGCAAATGACTGGCAATGGTCGAGGTCTGCGGCGGTATCATCAGCGCCCGGGATCCCAGCACCTTGTGCCGGCCGCCTGACGTCGGATCCTCTTTCGAGCAGGCAAAGCTGAGAAGCATATCCCAGGCGATCTGCTGACCCGGAACCTGTTCAGCCCGCGCAATCTGAAACGCGGCATCGCGGTAGTGCAGAAAGGCAATGTCGGTCGGCCGAAGCGCGTGGGCCACGGCCGCCATGCCTTCGTGCCCTGAAGAACCGATGGTATAAAACCCTTGGCCGGCCTTCTGCATCGCCCGGCTTGTCCGGTCCAGCGCACGGCTGAGAACCTGCGATCGGTAGAGCAAGACAGCCTCGGGCCCGCTCAGCCCCGGACGGGGCGGCGCGCCTTCGGGCAAGTCGCGGCGGGCGACGCGGGTCAGGAAGTTGTCGTGAACGATCTGGGCGCGGTCCATTGCAATTCCCCGGTCTTTGAATTCAAAGCTTTTCGACGGCGGCCGCAATGCGGCTTAGCCCTTGTTGCAGGCTTTCGGTGGCATAAGCAAAAGAAAGCCGCAGATGCCCCGGCATCCCGAAGGCCCGCCCCGGCACCAGCGCCACACCCACTTCCTCCAGCAGGTAACGGCAAAACTCGTGATCGACCGGCATTTTGCTTGGAGTTTCGGGGAACACATAAAACGCCCCGTCCGGTACCGCACATTTCATCCCCGCCGCATTCAGACCACGGACCACCAGATCACGACGCGCCTGCATTTCGGTGCGCCGGTCCGCCAACAGGTCCTGCGGTCCGGTAATCGCAGCCAAAGCCGCAGCCTGCGCGACCGAACACGCACCCGAAGTGATCTGCCCCTGCACCGCGATCATCGCCTTGATCAAGGGTTCAGGCCCAATACCCCAACCGATCCTCCAACCGGTCATCGAATAGGCTTTGGACACGCCGTTTACAGTCAGCGTCCGGTGCGCAAGCTCGGGCAAGGCCTCGACAAACGGGGAAAACGGCACATAGGACAGATGCTGATAAATCTCGTCAGCAATGACCCAGACCTGCGGATGACGTTGCAACACCGCCCCCAAAGCCTGCAATTCCGCCTTGGAATAGACTGCTCCCGTCGGGTTTGACGGCGTATTGAGCAGCAGCCAGCGCGTGCGCGGCGTGATCGCCGCCTCCAACTGTGCGGGCAAGAGTTTGAAATCTTGCTGTTTCGGGCACTCCAGCACCACAGGCACACCGCTCGCCAGCCTGACCATGTCTGCATAGCTGGTCCAGAACGGGGCCGCGGTGATAACTTCGTCGCCCGGGTTCAGGGTCGCCATCAGCGCTCCGGACAAAACCTGCTTGGCACCTGTCGACACGATGACATTCGCGGGCCCGACCCCCGCTTGGCCTGCAATCGCCGCACGCAGGGCCGGTGTTCCCCCCGTGGCCGGGTATCGCGTCTGACCCTGAACAGCAGCAAGATGCGCGGCCTCGACCACGTGCGGCGGCGTTGGAAAGTCGGGTTCTCCGGTGCTGAGCGCGATCACATCCACGCCCTCGGCCCGAAGACGCGCCGCATGTTCGGAGACCTGAACGATTTCCGAAAGCTCTATCCCGTCGAGCCGCTCGGCCCGGTTAAACTCGGCCACTGTTTCTAGACTGCCCATATGCCAGAATCCCGTTACCCATCAGCCTGCCCTGTATCGGGCTAGCGCCTTCGCAATGCCAGTGATATTCCATCCGAAAGGTATGAGGATTCGTTATATGATTGCGCCCCGACGCTTTCTGCCTTCGATCCCGTCGTTGCTGGCGCTGGAAGCGGTTGATCGTCTCGGCAGCGCCTCGGCAGCGGCCGAGGAACTGTCTCTGACGCAAAGTGCGATCAGCCGTCAGCTCAAGACCATGGAGGAGCAGCTGGGGGTCGAACTGATCCAGCGCACCCAGATGCGCCTGCATCTGACACCGGCGGCAAAGGAATATGTCCAGATTGCCCGAACCGCACTGCACCAGCTTGCGCAGGCCTCTCTCAAACTCAAGGCAAACCCGACAGGCGGATCGCTGAGCCTGTCCATTCTGCCTGCGTTTGGCATGCATTGGCTGGCCCCCCGGCTTCAGGATTTTGCACGCCGCCACCCCGAAGTGACCGTGAACCTGAATACCCGCCTCAGACCGTTTGACTTCCAGACCGAGCATTTCGATGCCGCCATCCATTTCGGACAACGTGACTGGCCCGGCGTCAATTACCTGCCCATCATGCGGGAAGATATTCTGCCTGTCTGCGCCCCGGATCTTCTGCCGAAGAGTCAGGACAGTATAGAATGGCTGACGTCGGCCCCATTGCTGCATATCGAAACCCGCCCCGACGCGTGGGAGCAATGGTTCGCAATACAGGGACACCCCGTCAAAGGCCTGACCGGAATGATGTTCGATCAGTTCTCAACCATGATTCAGGCCACAATCCACAGGCTGGGTGTCGCACTGCTTCCCAGCTATCTGGTTGCCGAGGATCTCAGGAAAGGCAGGCTGTCGCTGGCCTGGCAGGGTCCGCCGGTCAGCCTGGGTGACTATTACCTGGTGTGGCCGCAGCACCGACCTGCCGCAACACCGCTTGTTTCTTTCCGCGCCTGGCTTGAGGGGCAGGTCGCAACACCACCGGATTAAGCGGCTGGACCGCTGTCAAAGGAGGCCGAATTGGACGACAAGATCACCATTCGCGAAACGGGCGCATCGGATCGGGCGCAAATTCTGGAATTGTACCCTGATGCGTTCCCGGACGAAGATCTGACACTGCTGGTCGCGGAACTTCTGACGCTGGAACAGGATATCCTGTCATTGGGTGGATTTACCGGTGATCGGCTGGTGGCCCATGTCCTTTTCACCACCTGCCGGACGGAGAACGACCCGACACCGGGGGCCCTATTGGGGCCGCTTGCCGTTTCATCGGACCTTCAGCGACAGGGGATCGGCACACGGCTGGTCAACGCAGGCATCAGCAAGCTTCAGACACTCGGGCATCTGCAGGTCTATGTGCTTGGTGATCCGCAGTATTACAGCCGTTTTGGGTTTCTTGCGGAAGACCGGGTATCCACGCCCTATCCCATTCCAACGGAATGGGCCCCGGCGTGGCAGTCCCTGCACATCAACCGGAACCAGACAAAGGCGTCTGGCGTTCTGCGCCTGCCAGATCCGTGGATGAACCCCACTTTGTGGGGCTGACCCATCTGCTGTCACGAACGCAGCGCGCCCCGGCGCGCTGCGCGGCCCAACAGGAGGAGGTGTTCCGCAAGGAACATTGACGACTGGCGGGAGCGTTCCGGATTCAGACGTCCAGTGAACGGGCGATGAGTTCCTTCATCACCTCATTTGTCCCGCCGTAGATCATCTGAACCCGCGCATCCGCATAAAGGCGGGCAATCGGATACTCCATCATAAACCCGTATCCACCGAACAGTTGCAGGCATTCATGCATGACCTCGTTCTGAACCTCGGAGCCCCAGTACTTCACCATTGACGCCGTGGCCGCATCCAGTTCGCTCGCTTCAAGCTTTCCGATACAGTCATTCACAAAGCTGCGCAGAACTTCGGCCTTGGTCTTGCATTCGGCCAGCTTGAATCGCGTGTTCTGAAAATCCATCACGCGCTGGCCAAAGGCTTTTCGTTCCTGCGTGTATTTCACCGTTTCTGCGATGGCGAAGTCGATCGCGCCCAGTGCCATGATGCCAATGGTCAGACGCTCCCAGGGCAGCTGCTTCATCAACTGATAAAAGCCCTGCCCCTCTTCCGGGCCGATCAGGTTCGTCATCGGAACCTTGACGTCTTCAAAAAACAGCTCGGCCGTGTCGTTCGCCTTCATACCCAGTTTCTTCAGGTTGCGGCCCCGACGAAACCCTTCCGCGCCGTCGGTTTCGACAGCAATCAGGGACACCCCCTTGGACCCCTGCGATTTGTCGGTCTTGGCCACCACAATGACAAGATCGGCGGTCTGGCCATTGGTGATGAATATCTTGGATCCGTTGATCCGGTAGGAATTACCATCCTTCTCGGCCGTGGTTCGCACTGCCTGCAGGTCTGACCCGGTTCCCGGCTCGGTCATGGCAATGGCGCCGACCATCTCGCCGCTGGCCAGTTTTGGCAGCCATTTCTGTTTCTGATCTTCGCTGCCATAGGTGGTGATGTAATGGGTTACGATGGACTGAATCCCAAATCCCCATCCGGCATCGCCTCGTGAAGCCTGTTCGTACAGCGTGACCGAGTCGAACCCCATGCCGCCGCCGACGCCGCCGTAAGCCTCGTCAATCGAGCCCGCCATCAAACCGGTTTCGCCCGCTTTCGTCCAGAACGCGCGATCAACGATCCCCTGATCGACCCAGCGATCAATGCTCGGGACAAGCTCGTCATCCATGAACCGGCCGGCCATTTCGGCAAACATCCGGTGTTCGTCGGTGACCCATGCGGCGGTCGAAGTGAAAAGCGACATATCGTATTCTCCGGTCTTTGATAGTCCGATGCTATCCCCGGCCCCGGATTCTTCCAATCCGGGTGACGCCGCGTTCTCAACCCTTGCTACGCGACGTTCCTTTGCGCGGTCTGGTGTCTGACCTTCTCATCAAATCCGGTCATGTCAGCGCGTGGTCCAGCAGAACCTGCGCCGCCTCCTTTGCATCCTGCGCAGGGTCGCATTTTTTCAGAAGAACCGCCGTCACAATCGCGCCCTCCTGCAAAAGCAGCAGCTGGCACCCCAGACTTTCAGGATCACGAACCCCGGCCTTGCGGCACAGATCGGTCATGTAGTCCAGAAGCAACCGCTTGTGCTCGGCCGCCTGAACGTGGATCGGGTGGTCTTTTTCCTGGTACTCAGCCCCGGCCTTGATGAACATGCAGCCGCGGTACTTGTCTTCCTCGAACCATTCCTTCAGCACATCGAAACTGGCGATCAGCTGACCGGCGGGCGTTTCGGAAAGGTCTTCAATCCTTCGGACGAACCAGTTTCGGAAGTTTTCATCTCGCAGGCGCAATGCCGCAAGGATCAACTCCTCCTTGGTGCGGAAATGCTTGTACATCGATGTTTTGGATACGCCTGTTTCAACCACCAGCTTGTCCATTCCGGTGGCATGAAAACCGTCCCTGTAGAAAACCTCCAAGGCCTTGCGGACAAGCTCATCACGTTTGTTGGGGCGCATTCTTAGCTCCGGATTGTACTGATCAGTACATATACACTTTTCAAAGCACCTTCAATGATAACAATTACTGCATTGTTTTATAATGCTATTTTTCAAGTCAGGAGAATGACATCGAATATTCTCGAAAAAAGGACTTGAAAAAGTGTACCGATCTGTACATCTTATCATCAAGATTTACCGATCTGTACACTAAAGGAATTTACCGATGCGACGTCGTGCCAGTCTATTTTCACCGCAATACGTTCCGTTTCTTCTGACTCTGGCGCTGATCACTGCCGCCTTAACCTGAAAGCCTGAAATATGAACCGCCCCCCTTCGCCGCCCTTCACGCATGAAACGGCCACCCGGAAAGTGCGCATGGCGGAAAACGCCTGGAACAGCCGCGACCCGGACGTCGTAACGCCCGCCTACACGGAAGACAGCCGCTGGAGAAACCGCGCCGAGTTCCTGAGCGGGCACGCCGAGATTCACGCGTTTCTGACACGAAAATGGGCCAAGGAGCTTGATTACCGCTTGATCAAGGAATTATGGGCCTATCGCGACAATCGCATCGCCGTACGGTATGCTTATGAATGGCAAAACGACAGCGGTCAGTGGTTCCGGTCATATGGCAACGAAAACTGGGAATTTGCTGAAGACGGCCGAATGGCTTCGCGCCACACGTCGCTGAATGATCTGCCGATCACCGCAGAACAACGCATGTTCCACTGGCCCGCAGGACAGCGCCCCGACGACCATCCCGGCCTGTCTGATCTGGGTCTTTGAAAGGACAGCCCATGCCACGCGCGTTTTCCGAACTGACCTTCACCCCCGCCGTTCGCGCCCATCAGGAGAGGATGGGTTCGGCGCGAAGCTATGCCAAGTTCCTGGACGGCGGTCCGCAAAAAGGACACCTGATCGGAGAGGCTGAAAAGGCATTCATTCAGGCCCGCGACAGCTTTTATCAGTCCACTGTATCCGAGACCGGTTGGCCCTATGTTCAATTCCGCGGCGGTCCGGTCGGGTTCCTGAAAGTGCTTGGGCCGCAAACCCTTGGATACGCTGATTTTTCAGGCAACAAACAGTACATTTCACGCGGGAATTTGGACGGCAACGACCGGATTGCCCTGATCCTGATGGATTATGCCAATCAGCGCCGTCTGAAGATTCTGGGACGGGTCGAATTCACCGAAGGCGAAGCCGCAGCCGCCAGGCTTTACCCTGACAACGCCGAAGCCCCCGCCGAGCGCGCAGTGATCATCAAGGTCGAGGCCTTGGACTGGAACTGCCCCCGCCACATCACCCCTCGTTTCACCGAGGCCGAGCTTCGGCCTCACCTGAATTCGCTTGGCCAGCAACTGGCGCAGCTTCAGGCCGAAAACGAAAAGCTCAGGCAGCAATTGGCAGGGCGATCCTGAACACGGCGTCAACAACGCTCCTTACCCTTGAATTAGAACAAGGAATTACCCGAATGATGCGATCAACAATGAATTTAGCCAGCGCGCTGTTAGCTGGCATCGTTTTTTCACTGGCAGTGATTTCGTTTGGGTTCTTTGCCTCGCCCGAAGCGGTTCGAACGTCTCCGCCCGCGGCGTATAATTCGCTTCTGCTGATACAGTTTGAAACCAGGTAATGCCAAACCGTCTAGGGGTTTGCGGATCGAACAAGCGCTTCGATCCCTGCCGCGCAAAAATCGATCAGTTCGTCGGTCCCGGCAAGTTGTCCGCCTTCTGACAAGGCATCCACCCGCCATGCACTGTTGAGATGCGCCAGAACTGCGGACACCGAATACACCTGCCCGCTGGCCAGCAAAGCGGCATCGACCTTCGGGTACAGCGCCGCGATTTCCGCAATGAAACGCCGCGCCGTTGGGTCGAAGCATTCCGCCGCGATGGCGCGCCAGCGCGGGTCCACAGACACATGTGCCACCAGACGCCCATAGGCCATCCATCCCGCTCCGCCCGTTTCGGCTAACGTAATGTAAGGGCGAATGAAGCAGTCCAGAACACCGCGCAGTGTTGGCTGACCAGCTTCTTTCAACGCGTTCAGGGCGTCCAGCCGGATCTGGGCCAGTTCATCCGCGCGACGCGCAACGGTCTTGTGAAACAACTCTTCCTTGCCGCCCCCGTGGTGATGCACCAACCCGACTTGCACACCGGCTTTGGCCGCGATGTCCCTGATCGACGCCCCTTCGAATCCGCGATCGGCAAACAGCGCCTCGGCCGCGTCCAGAATGCGCGCCCGGGTCTGCAGCGATCGTTTCGATGGTGCTCTTTGTCGTTTTATTTCAGTCACTTTGGCGGTCATGAAAATCATCTTGCCTTATTTTGTACGATCGTTCAACTTAAGCCGTGCGAACAGGGGAGAGTTCATGTCAGAAAAGCGCGAGGCATTCGCCCTCATCGGGGCGGGCCCGATGGGGCTGGCTGCGGCCAAGGTGCTAAAGGAGCAAGGTATTCCATTTCAGGGGTTCGAGCTGCATTCGGATGTCGGTGGTCTGTGGGACATTGATGCCCCCAGATCAACCATGTATGAGACTGCCCACCTGATCTCGTCAAAACGGATGACGGAATTCACCGACTTCCCAATGGAGGATGGGGTCGCCGAATATCCGTCGCATCGGGCAATGCGGGATTATTTTCGCGCCTTTGCTGATCACTTCGATCTGCGCAAGTTCTTCACATTCAATGCCGAGGTAACGAAAGCCAGGCCGTTGGGCGCACCCGGCGATGGCTGGCGCGTTTGCTGGCGGGATCAGGACGGGGAACATGAGGCCGAGTTTGCCGGTGTTCTGATCGCCAACGGCACCCTGTCCGAACCTAACATGCCGCAGTTCGCAGGCACTTTTGAAGGTGAACTGATCCACGCCTCGCAATACCGGTATCCCAAACAGTTCGATGGCAAACGCGTGCTGATCGTGGGCGCAGGAAACTCGGGTTGCGACATTGCGGTGGACGCCATTCACCATGCCGTGCGCTGCGATCTGTCGATGCGGCGCGGGTACTATTTCGTTCCAAAATACGTGTTTGGGAAGCCAGCTGATACGATGGGCGGAATGATCCGCCTGCCCATGTGGCTGAAGCGCAATATCGACAGCCTGATCCTTGGGTGGTTCATCGGGGATCCGCAGAAATACGGCTTTCCCAAACCGGACTACAGACTGTACGAGAGCCATC
Organism: Ruegeria sp. N11; assembly: GCF_056531525.1. Classification (NCBI taxonomy): domain Bacteria; kingdom Pseudomonadati; phylum Pseudomonadota; class Alphaproteobacteria; order Rhodobacterales; family Roseobacteraceae; genus Ruegeria; species Ruegeria sp. N11. Next base: position 69,731 of record NZ_JBQFLX010000018.1, on the reverse strand, counting down.
CTATCGTGAACTCACTGGTGCTGTACCACGCGGGTCACGGAGATCTGCGCGTTCGGCCCGACATTCAGCAGGTCGACGGTAAAACGGTGCATTTCACAGATGGCGGCAGCGAAGACTATGATATGATCCTCGCCGCGACCGGGTACAAACTGCATTACCCGTTCATCGACCCAGATCTGCTGAACTGGCAGGGCGATGCGCCGCATCTTTTCCTCAACTCCATGCACCCGGACCGCGACGACCTGTTTGTTCTGGGGATGATCGAAGCGACCGGTCTGGGCTGGCAGGGACGCCACGAGCAAGCCGAGATGGTGGCGCGCTATATAAAAGGTATTCAGAGCGGCTGCACCGCGGCGGCCGAACTGAAGGCCACAAAACAAAAATCCTATGAGCGCGCCACCGGGGGCATGAACTACCTCAACCTCGCCCGCATGGCGTATTACGTGGACAAGGCGACCTACCGCAAAGCGGTCACCGGCTGGATTGACAAGTTTAGGAAAGCCGCCCCATGACCGGCATCGATGAGATCACCCTGAACTTCACCCCGGCCTCACTGACATTGCTGAACGGCATTCTTGCGATCGTGATGTTTTCGATTGCCATCGACCTGACCCCGCAGGATTTCAACCGCCTGCGCCGGGCGCCCAAGCCCGTGATCGTGGGGCTGACCTCTCAATTCGTAGTGCTGCCTGCGCTGACGTTTGTACTGGTCTGGCTGGCGGCCCCGCGTCCTTCGATTGCTCTGGGGTTGATCCTTGTCGCAGCCTGCCCCGGCGGCAATATTTCTAACTTCATAACGCATCGTGCTGGCGGCAATGCCGCCCTGTCCGTATCGATGACTGCATTCGCCACGATCGGGGCAATCGCAATGACCCCGTTCAACATTGCGTTTTGGGGCGGGCTTTATCCACCGACCCGGGAAATCCTTCAAAGAACGGCAATCGACCCCTGGCAGATTGCGATCATCGTGGGGCTGATGCTGATCCTGCCTCTGGTGCTTGGCATGGTGCTGAACCAGCGCCGGCCGGATCTGACCGCGCGGTTGCGGACACCGCTGCAGTACCTGTCCATGGGCATCTTCGTTGCGTTCATCATTCTTGCTCTGGCGGCCAACTGGGACTTTTTCCTGGGCTTTGCCGGAGCCGTCGCCGGGCTTGTGATCATTCACAACGCGCTGGCTTTGGGGGGCGGTTGGGTTGTGGCCACTCTGACCCGGCTGTCCCCCTATGACCGCCGTGCCATAACGATCGAAACCGGTATTCAGAATTCCGGCCTCGGGCTGGTCCTGATATTCGCGTTCTTCAACGGATTGGGCGGCATGGCCGTTGTGGCAGCCTTCTGGGGCATCTGGCACGCGATCTCGGGGATTGCGCTGGCAACGGCAATGGCTCGGACCGAGGCAGCGCGATGACCCGCATCCTAATTACCGGCGCTGCCGGAACAGTCGGGCGCGCCCTTCTGGCCGAAGTCAAAGACTTTGCTGTATTTGCCACAGACCTGAACCGACCGTCCGACCTGCCCGAAGACATCGCGTTTCTGCATCTGGACGTGACCACTGACGAAGCGGCCCGTGTGATCGCGAAGGTGAAGCCGGAAGTCATCGTTCACCTGGCCTCGATTGTGACACCACCGCCCGGACTGGGCCGCCAGAAAGCGTTTGAGGTGGATGTCACCGGCACAAGAAACGTGTTGAACGCTGCAATTTCCAATGGCGTTCGGCGGCTGGTCGTCACGTCGTCGGGCGCTGCCTACGGCTATCACCCGGACAACCGCGTCCCGCTACGCGAAAAGGATCCGCTGCGTGGCAATGCCGAATTTCCCTATGCCGACCACAAACGGCAGGTCGAGGAGATGCTGGCCGAGGCCCGTCAACGTGCGCCGCAGCTTGAGCAGGTGGTCCTGCGCGTGGGCACTGTACTGGGGGAAGGCACGGACAATCAGATTACGGCGCTGTTTCACAAACCACGACTGCTGGCGGTTTCCGGCAGCGACAGTCCCTTTGTCTTCATCTGGACCCGCGATCTGGCGCGTATACTGAAACGTGCGGCGACAGATGGACCGGCCGGTATCTTCAACGTGGCCGGCGACGGAGCGCTGGGAATAACGGAACTGGCGCACCTCATGAACAAACCTGTTTTGCGCCTGCCTGCGTGGGTGATCCGATCAGCCCTGAGCCTTGCCCGCCCCCTTGGCCTGTCGCGATACGGACCGGAACAGGTGCGATTTCTGCAATACCGGCCGGTGCTGGACAACACTGCGCTGAAAACCAATTTCGGATACACCCCGGAAAAGTCCAGCGCCGAGGTATTCGCGCTGTGGAAAGGATGGGCGGGGCTATGAAAACGGCGGTGATATCCGGCGGCGCAGGTGGGCTGGGCCGGGCCTTGTCGGCGGGGCTTCAGCGGCGGGGCTGGCGTGTTGTCCTGTTGGATCTGAATGTGTCAGATCTTACGGCGACCCCAACACAGCTTCCGATCGGGTGCGACCTGACGAAACCCGAGCAGTTGCAGGAAGCGGTCCTCGAGACCATCACATCCAGCGATGGCATCGATCTGGTCATCTACAATGCTGGTGTCACCCAGATTCGCGGGTTTGACGTTTCCGACGACACCAGCCATCGCAAACTGTTCGAGATCAACTATTTCGCCGCCGTCGCAATGGCGCGCGCGTTTCTTCCGGAGCTTCGCAGAACGCAGGGCACGCATCTGGCGATCTCGTCGGTCGCAGGCTTCGCGCCGCTTTATCACCGGACGGCCTATGCTGCCTCGAAACATGCGCTTGAAGGGTTTTTCAAATCGCTTCGATCCGAAGAGGGGCCGCACCGCGTCAGAGTGCATATTGCCGCGCCGTCCTTTGTTTCCACCAATCCCGGCAATGCCGAAACGCAGGCAGATGGAATGGCACGTCCCGGCTCGGCATCCGATGAAATGGACGCCATGAGCCCCGAAAAAGCCGCCGAGGTCATCCTGCGGGGGTTGGACAGGTCCAAGCCCATGATCCCGGTCGGGCGTGTTGCGCGCATTGCGTGGTGGCTCAACAGTTTGTCGCCGCGCCTGTATCAGCGACTGATGGAACGGAACATACGCGGATCCTGAATTCGGACAAAAAACCAGTCGAACCCCTTGACCTTCCCGTGACTGGAACCCCCATGTGCAGGGAAGAACTTATGTCGGGACGAGTCTGATGGCTGAACTGAAAACACTGCAACTCAGGATCACGGGCATGGGATGCGCTTCCTGTGTCGGACGTGTGGAAGCGGCGCTGCGGGGTGTTTCCGGCGTCACTGACGCTTCTGTCAATTTCGCAACGGAAACGGCACAGGTTTCAATCGAAGGCCCCTTGGCACCGCTGGTTCAGGCGTTGGTTAGCGTTGGATACCCTGCGGCAACCCAGCAAGCGACGCTGAGAATCGAGGGGATGAGTTGCGCTTCATGCGTGTCCCGGATTGAACGGGCCTTACTGGCCAGCCCCGGTGTCATTGATGCGCAGGTCAACCTGGCGACCCAGACAGCACTGGTCTCGTACCTCGAAGGGACGACGACCCCCGAGGCACTGGCGCAGGTGTCGGACGGAATCGGGTATACCGCGCATGTCGACCAGGGGAATGCGCCTGATCCCAAGCCCGCCGATAAATCGGACGAGTTGAACGTCCTCCTTCGCTCGACCCTGCTGGCGGCGGTTCTGGCATTACCGGTTTTTGTGCTTGAGATGGGCGGGCACATGGTCCCTGCCTTCCATCATTGGGTGCAGGCAAATATCGGCGCGCAAACCAGCCACATGATCCAGTTTCTTCTGACCGCGGTTCTGCTGGTTGGCCCCGGTCGTGTCTTTTATGCAAAAGGCGTCCCATCCCTGCTACGTGGCGCGCCCGATATGAATGCGCTGGTCGCTCTCGGCACAGGCGCGGCTTTTCTTTATTCAGTCATCGCCACCTTTGCGCCCGGAATACTGCCGCAAGGAACGGCGAATGTTTATTTCGAAGCGGCCGCCGTCATCATCGTGCTGATCCTTTTGGGACGCCTGCTGGAAGCGCGCGCCAAGGGTCGAACAGGTGCCGCGATCCGCAGGCTGATTGGATTGCAGCCCAAAACGGCGCGGGTTGAAAGGGACGGCATGGTCGCAGACCTGCCCGTCGCAGACATTGTGGTGGACGACATCCTGCAAATCCGCCCGGGCGAGCGCGTTCCGGTGGACGCCGAAGTGCTGGACGGCACGTCGTATCTGGACGAAAGCATGATCACCGGCGAACCGGTGCCGGTCGGGAAATCCGCCGGAGACACCGTGGTGGGCGGCACGGTCAACGGCACCGGTGCGCTGCGCGTCCGCGCCATACGCGTGGGGGCGGACACCGTGCTGGCCCAGGTCATACAGATGGTTGAAAAGGCGCAGGGCGCGAAACTGCCGATTCAGGGTCTTGTCGACCGCATAACCTATTATTTCGTTCCTGTGGTCATTGCGGTGGCAGTTCTGACAATCATGCTATGGCTTGTTTTCGGCCCCGAACCCGCACTGCCCCTGGCGCTGGTTGCGGGCGTTTCGGTGCTGATCATAGCCTGCCCCTGCGCGATGGGGCTGGCAACGCCGACCTCAATCAAGGTCGGCACCGGGCGCGCGGCCGAATTGGGTGTTCTGTTCCGCAAAGGTGATGCTCTGCAGCAATTGCAGCAGGCGCAGGTCATCGCTTTTGACAAAACCGGAACCTTGACGTTGGGCCGGCCCGAGCTTGACGGCATTATCCCGGCCAACGGATTTGACCCGAAAAAAATGCTGCGCCTTGCCGCCGCGCTTGAGGCACGGTCCGAACATCCAATTGCCACCGCGATCACAAGGGCCGGTCCATCGGATTTGCCTGAGCTGTCCGGGTTTGAATCGATGACCGGGCTTGGCGTACGCGCCGAGGTCGAAGGACAGGACGTCATGATCGGCTCAGCGAAGCTGATGATGCAAAACGGAATAGACATTGACGATCTGAGGGCCGAGGCGGACAGGCGCGCGGCATCGGGGGCCACGCCCTTGTATGTTGCCATTGACGGCGCGGCAGCGGCCATGCTTGCCGTATCCGATCCGGTCAAGCCGGGAACAAAAGAAGCGTTGGCGCAGCTTCGCGATATGGGGCTGAACCTTGCAATGATCACAGGCGACAACGCCCGCACCGCGCAGGCGCTGGCCGATGAGTTGGGCATTGACCATGTCGTGGCCGATGTTCTGCCCGATGGTAAACTTTCCGCGATCACCGAACTGCAGGACAGTCTTGGCGTGGTGGCCTTTGTTGGCGACGGGATCAACGATGCGCCGGCGCTGGCTGCTGCAGATATCGGCCTTGCCATTGGTACGGGAACGGATGTGGCAATCGAGACGGCAGACGTCGTTTTGATTTCCGGCGATCTGCGGGGCGTCGTGAACGCCTTGGAAATCAGCCGCCGGACTATGCGCAACATCCGCCAGAACCTCGGCTGGGCCTTTGGCTACAACACGCTGCTGATCCCCGTCGCCGCGGGTGTTTTGTTTCCGTTTGGCGGGCCGCTGCTGTCCCCTGCGCTCGCGGCGGGGGCGATGGCCTTGTCCAGCGTCTTTGTTGTGACCAACGCACTGCGTTTGCGGCGGGTGAGCGTCAGCGCGCCCGTACCCTCTGCAATCCCAACAGCCCAATCGGTGACACCATGAATATCGGAGACATTGCCAGCCAGACCGGTCTGCCCGCCAAAACCATCCGGTACTACGAGGATATCGGACTGATCAGGCCCATGCGTGATGACAACGGCTATCGCAGGTTTCGCGAACAGGACGTGCACAAGCTGATCTTTCTTGGTCGCGCCCGTGCATTGGGCTTTACGATCGGCGATTGCAGGACGCTGCTGGCCCTTTACGAAGATGAGACCCGCGCCAGTGCTGATGTCAAAAAGGTCGCGCGCGATCACCTGGCGCAGATCGAAATCAAGATTGCGGATCTCAACGCCATGCGTGACACGCTAAGCCACCTGATTGATGCCTGCGCCGGAGACAATCGGCCCGACTGTCCAATCCTCAGCGATCTGAGCCGCAAAAGCTGACACGGGGTTGCCCTTTGCCCGCAGCTTTGCTTTGTCTCTGCTGAACATTCCGGCCCGCCACCAGACGGATGCAGGGCCGGACAGCTGGGAGGATCACCTGATGGCAAAACTCGCGTTCCTAGGTCTTGGAGTCATGGGTTATCCCATGGCTGGCCACCTGCAGGCAGCAGGGCATGACGTCACCGTTTACAACCGCACCGCAAAACGGGCCGAGGCCTGGGTTGATCAGCACGGCGGCGCAATGGCGGAAACCCCGGCGGAGGCTGCGCAAGGCGCGGAACTGGTCTTTGCCTGTGTGGGCAATGATGACGACCTGCGCGCGATCTGCACCGGCGAGAACGGCGCTTTTGATGGCATGTCGCAAGGTGCCGTCTTTGTCGATCACACCACGGTATCCGCCAAAGTGACGCAAGAGCTTGCCTCGGTTGCGGATGATAGGGGATTTGCCTTTGTGGACGCGCCCATTTCGGGTGGCCAGTCGGGCGCAGAGAACGGCGTTCTGTCCATCATGTGCGGCGGTGCGCAAAACGCCTATGACAAGGCCGAGCCGGTCATGCAGGTCTATTCGAAGATATGCCGCCGCATCGGCGACAGCGGCGCGGGCCAGTTGACGAAGATGAGCAACCAGATCGCCATCGCCGGTGTTGTGCAGGGGCTGAGCGAAGCCCTGCACTTTGCCGAGAAAGCCGGGTTGGATGGCCGTGCCGTGATCGAAGTGATCAGTCAGGGTGCTGCCGGAAGCTGGCAGATGGAAAACCGGCACGAAACGATGCTGGACGATCATTTCGACTACGGGTTCGCGGTGGACTGGATGCGGAAAGATCTGGGTATTTGTCTGGACGAGGCAAACAGGAACGGCGCGTCGCTGCCGCTGACGGCATTGGTTGATCAGTTCTACAAGGACGTTCAGAAACTGGGCGGCGGGCGCTGGGACACCTCTTCCTTGATCAAACGCTTGCGCGCGCTGGACTGAAGGCAAGGCGGCTGCCCCGTTTTGCCGTAAGCGGCAGTTCACCCCCGAGATATTTGGGCACAAAAGAAGAGATCGGCTTTGGGAAAGGACACAAAGCGCATGAATGATCTGACGCAATTCTGGGCGGACGCGCTGCGAGCGACCTGGGGGATCGAAGCGAGGCTGACCCGGCTGGACGGCGAATACGATCTGAACTTCCTGGCCGAAGCCACCAACGGACGGGACTACGTTCTCAAGGTGATGCGGGCCGGGTGTGAGGCCGAGTTTGTGGACCTGCAGGTTCAGGCATTGCGCCATATCTCATCCGAGGCCCCCGGCCTGCCGATGCCGGCGGTCATCCCGGACCTGACCGGTGGATTGCTGCCCGAAATCCCTGACGATCAGGGGCAGCCGAGACTTGCTTGGTTGTTGGAGCGTCTGCCGGGCCAGTGCTACGCCAAGGCCGCGCCCAAAACCGACGAGCTGATCATGAAGTTGGGCCGTGTTCTTGGAGCGACGGATCGAGCTCTGGAAAAGTTCGATCATTCAGGGCTGAGCAGGGACAATTTCAAATGGGATCTGACACAGGCCGGGTGGATTTCCGGCAGGCTTGAGGTTGTTTCGGATCCCAACCGACGCGCGTTGCTGACCGAAATCTGTGATGGGTTCCATGAGGTATCCGGCAGGTTGGCTGCGATGCCCAGGCAGGCCATCCACAATGACGCAAACGATTACAACATTCTTGTTGAGGGTGAGCTTGGACAACGCCAGAAGATCTCGGGCCTGATTGATCTGGGCGACATGTGTGCAGCGCCGCGTATCTGTGACCTCGCAATTGCCGGGGCCTATATTGTTCTGGATCATCCCAGGCCTGAACGCGCCCTGACGGCGCTGGTGCGTGGCTATCACGCCGCCAACCCGCTGCGCACCGACGAAGTCGACCTGATCTGGCCGTTGCTGCGGATGCGTCTGGCGGTGTCCGTCGTGAATTCGACTCTGATGGCGGCTGAAAACCCGGATGATCCCTATGTCACCATCTCGCAGGCTCCGGCCTGGCGGTTCCTAGAGAACACATCCGTCAATGGCGGTCTGATGCCCGCCCGCCTGCGCGCGGCCTGCGGGCTGCCGGTCACGGACGGGGCCGAGCGTATCCACGCCTATCTGTCCGACCACCGCGGCCAGTTTGCGCAGATGTTCGGGCAGAATCTGGCGGATGTGCCGATGGGATCGCTTTCGGTTGAAAATTCGACATGGCCGCAGAACCCGTTCCACATGCCTCTGGAAGAGGCCGCCCGCGTGGGCGCCGAGTTCGGCGATGGCCTGTGGCTGGGGTATTACAACGAGCCGCGCCTGATTTATGCCGAGCCCGGTTTCCGTAAGGGGTCTTGGAAGGCCTCGGACCGGCGGACTGTTCATCTGGCCGTTGATGTCTTCGCGCCCGCCGGAGCCGTGCTGTATGCTCCGATGAGCGGACGTGTTGAAGTGGTCGAGAACCGCGATGCCCATCTGGATTACGGCGGCGTTGTGATCCTGCATCATGAAACCCCTGAAGGCGATCCGTTCTATACCTTATATGGTCACCTGGACCCCGAGGTCTGCGCGCGGCTCAAGCCGGGCGATCCCGTCGCACAGGGCGCGGCCTTTGCCCGCCTAGGGGATGCCAGTCAGAATGGAGGCTGGGCCCCTCATGTGCATTTCCAGTTGGCCCTGACCACCGCCGGGATGCAGGCGGACTGGCCCGGTGTCGGCGACCCGGACGAGATGTATCTGTGGCACGCAGTATGCCCGAACCCTGCGGCAATACTGAACCTGCCGGACGACAAGGTGTTTTATCGCCCGACCGACAAACAGGCGATCCTGCGCGGGCGCCAGGACCATTTTGGTGGCAACCTGTCGCTGACCTATGACGATCCGGTCATGCTGGTTCGCGGCTGGAAGCATCATCTGTTCGACGAGTGGGGCCGCCCCTATCTGGACGCCTATAACAACGTCCCCCACGTGGGCCATGCACATCCCCGCATTCAGGCGGTCGCAGCGGACCAACTGAAGCGGATGAACTCGAACACGCGCTATCTGCACCCGGCCCAAACGGCATTTGCCGACAAGATTCTGTCGAAGTTGCCGGATCACCTCGAGGTCTGCTTCTTCGTGAACTCGGGGACCGAGGCGAACGAACTGGCCCTTCGGCTGGCGCGAGCGCGCACAGGGGCAAAGGGGATCGTAACGCCGGATCACGGCTACCACGGCAACACCAATGCGGCTGTGGCGATCTCGGCCTACAAGTTCAACAAGCCCGGCGGCGTGGGGCAGGCGGATTGGGTCGAACTGGTCGAAGTGGCCGACGACTATCGCGGTTCATTCCGACGTGACGATTCCGACCGTGCCGCGAAGTTCGCAGACTTGGTGGACCCCGCAATTGCCGCATTGCAGGCCAAAGGACATGGGGTTGCTGGCTTCATCGCGGAAACCTTCCCATCGGTCGGCGGCCAGATCATTCCACCCAAGGGCTATCTTCCGGCCGTTTACGAAAAAATTCGGGCCGCAGGTGGCGTTTGCATTGCGGACGAAGTGCAGACCGGCCTTGGCCGGCTGGGCGAGTATTATTTCGGCTTTGAACATCAGGGGGCACTGCCCGACATCGTTGTCATGGGCAAACCCATCGGCAATGGCCATCCGCTGGGCGTTCTGGTCACGACCAAGGAAATCGCGAACAGCTTCGACAATGGCATCGAGTTCTTTTCGACTTTCGGCGGTTCGACCCTGTCCTGCCGGATTGGGAAAGAGGTGCTGGACATCGTCGATGACGAGGGATTGCAGGACAATGCCCGGAATATGGGTGTACGCCTGATGGACGGCCTGCGCGGGATTGAGGCTGATTTTGGCTGCGTCGGAGATGTACGCGGGATGGGTCTGTTTCTGGGCGTCGAACTGATCAACCCTGACGGATCGGAAGGAACCGAGATCTGCAAGTTCGTCAAGAACCGGATGCGGGATCATCGCATTCTGATCGGAAGCGAGGGTCCAAAGGACAATATCCTGAAGATTCGCCCGCCGCTGACGATCAAGGCTGAAGACGTGGACATGATCCTTTGGGCCTTGAGAAGCGTTCTGAGCGAAGTGGGTGATTATGCACCCACCCCAGTCTGCGATCACGACCACCATGTTGGTTGCAGTTGCTGCTGAATTCAGAAGAACCCCACTGCGCAGCGCGGGGTTCTCTCATCATTCGGTCTCTTTCAATGTAAAATAGCTGCCGGGGTATGATGCCCCGTGTTGGGCAACGGAGCCGAGATGGTCATTCGGCGCAGCGCCAGCCCAAATTCTTCGGACAGACAGACAAGCGCCGGTGCAAATCCGGCCTGATGATAAGCGAGGCCATCATCATCGCATCCTCTCGCGCCCCTTCGGATGCGGCAGCAATCATCTGCGCAAAGCAGTTTTCGTCCGCACCCAGGCATGCGCAGTTCAGGCCGTGACGTATCAGAGGTCGGCGCCCATGGTTGGCGCAAAGCGAGCACAACCTGTCCAAGGTCAGCATTGCGGCGCGACCGTGATCATTACCCAAAGCGATTTCAAAATCGCTTGCGGCATCAGCGCGGCCGTTGGCACCGTTTCCCCACAGCCGGAGATACATGACGGCTCCTGCCTCAACCGGGCTCAGATCTGCCAAATGTCCAACCGTTGCCCCGCCGCGCGAGGACTGCGCGCTCATTTCGTGAGGATCAGCTTGCCGGCACGGGTGATGCGCAGCGTGTAAAGCTGGTCCCCCAACTCGATATGAGCCAGATTTCCACCCTTGGTCAGGTCTTCCGCCTTATGAGCAGGCAACATGGAAACGGCATAGGCCTGGCTTGGATTCGGGTTCTGCATGTTCATCGGGCAACTCCGGATAGGTTTTGGCAAATCGCCTTGATCTGATTGCGTTTTTCAACGATCTGGCTGACCCGGAGCCGGGTTGGCTGACTGTCTACGCCTTAATCTGATTATTTTACTCAGGTTTGTCAAGCATGTGCCTTCACATTTCCGAATAACTGTTTGATTGCGTCGGGCCGGGACACCGGGTAGGTCTTGGAACGCATTGATACCGGTGGACATTTCTGTGACTGCAACCCTTGTATTCGATCTGGATGGAACCCTGCTCGACAGCCTCGCCGACATTGCGGCGGCGGCAAACCGAATGCTGGATGATGTCGGTCATCCACCGTTGGAACAGAACACTATCCGGCAATTCGTTGGAAACGGCCTTCCCAAACTGGTCGAGCGGGTCATCCATCATTGCGGCCTTCCCCTTGAACAGCACTCGGACCTGACACAGAGAACTCTGGCCCACTACAACGCCGCCAGCAGCGTCCACACCGTTGCGTATCCCGGCATGATCCAGGCGCTGCATGCGCTCAGCGAAATGGGCTGTGCGATGGGTGTATGCACCAACAAACCCGAACGGCCCGCCCGGCACATCCTGGAAGCGCAGGGAATGTCAGGTTTCTTTGATGCTGTTATCGGCGGCGATACCTTGAACATACGCAAGCCCAATCCGGCCCATCTTAATGCCTGCTTCGAAGCCCTGCCCGACACAGGACCGCGGCTGTTTGTCGGAGACAGCGAAGTTGACGCTGAAACGGCGCGCCGCGCGCAGGTGCCTTTTTTGCTTTTCACCAATGGTTACCGGAAATCGGCCATTTCGGACATTCACCATGATGTGGTGTACAACGATGCATTGGAACTGCCCGCGCTTGTCGCGCGGTTGGCGACTGGTCAGGCCGGAGATCTGTAAACTTTCCTAAAAGGGGTAAGGGGCCGGCCGAGGGGGTAAGTAGCCAGCCCCTTCTTGGGGGAAAAGTGGTTTGGTCTGTTTAGACCCGGTATCTGAAATACATAATTAACGATTCGCGGCTGACAGCGATATTGGGGGATTCCCGTAGGACCCAGTTTTCACGCCCATGAACGCCGATTTTCCTGACAGAATACGGCCCGACAATTGGTAGGCAAAGCCGCACGTACTTGAGTGAATCTGGCCTGGATTACCCCACTGGATTGGCTGGATGCGCCCCGCGGGCAAAGATCGGATTGACACCTCAGCCCAAATCATGAATGTGCGACGGGGTTACAAGACAACCTGAGGGTCATGGCGTCAGCATCACCTGTCACGGCAGGACAAGCGCCGAGTATCGTTGGCAATCAATTGCGGTGCTGTTAGATTGAGAGCAGAAACGAAGAAAATTTCGCTCAACCTGACAGTTTGGCTGAATCGTGTATCGACCCACTAATATTGCAAGATTACAAATAGTTGGCCTATGAAGGGGCGAATTCATGAAAGTGCCGCACAGTTCAGACGCAGGAAACACTTCTGGCTGCTGCAATGTTGTCGTGCCCGTTCACCGGGAACTGACGGACACGGAAATGGCGGCCCTTCTGCACAATGTCAGGATTCTGAAATCGCACGATGTCACCATTCTGGGGCCAGACGCTCTGTGCGATTACCTTGACAACACGGTCACAAAAAACGTCCTGCGGGAAACGGAAGGAACAGCGCGGACTCTTTGCCTGTCCGATTCCCATTTTGTCAGCATCGACTCGTACAACCGACTGATGATCAGTCAGGAGTTTTATGACAAATTTGCTGATTATTCTTACATCCTGATTTGTCAGGTCGATTGTCTGATCATTCAGGATCATCTCGATTCCTGGACCGCGCATGGATATTCCTTTGTCGGAGCGCCGGTTTTTGACGGGTACAGCCAACCAAACCTGCCGTATGACTTCACGGGTGAACTGAACGGTGGATTGTCCCTTCGCAAAATCAGCGATTGCCGTAGGGTGACGCATGAGGCGCTTTTCCTGACTTGCGCAGGTGCCGTCAGAATAGCCAACAAGGTTGGTGCCGTGGCCCTGGCAAACCTAGTGCTTCGTCTGTTCGGAAAAACAATTATTCCCGTAAAACCCAGCGTGAACGAGGATGTGATCTGGACAAACCTGGTGCCGCGCTATTTCAGCGGGTTTACAATTCCCACTCCGATTCAGGCGTCGCGGTTCGCGTTTGAGGCGGCCCCGGAATACCTGCTGGAATGCAACGACGGGAAGCTGCCATTTGGCTGCCACGCCTTCCAAAGATACGGCAGCACGTTCTGGCGCAAATATTTCCCGGACGAGTATTTCAGCGCCGACCGGTAATCCGGCCCGCGCAATATTCACCAGTCTCAAAAAAAACCGCGGATCGGAACCCGGTGGGACTAGTCCACTAGGTTGCGCAGGTATCTTCCGTATGCCGTTTTCCGAAATAGTTTCGCGCGTTTCAGAAGCTGCTCCTGCGAAATCCAGCCGTGTTCGAACGCAATCTCTTCCGGGCACCCGACCTGCTGACCTTGTCGGTTCGACAACGTGTGCACGAAGTTTCCGGCCTCAAGCAATGACGCATGTGTGCCGGTGTCCAGCCAGGCATAACCGCGCCCCATCTGCCTGACGCGCAATGTTCCGTCGTCTAGGTACGTCTCAAGCAGAGACGTAATCTCAAGCTCTCCGCGTTCCGACGGCTTGACCTGCCGCGCGCGCTCTGGCGCGGTACCGTCCAGAAAATACAGGCCCGTCACGGCATAGTTCGACGGCGGCACTTTGGGCTTTTCAATGATGCTCTGCACTGCGCCGGTCGCATCAAAGCCAACCACGCCATAACGTTCCGGGTCGGCCACGCGATAGCCAAAAACGGTTCCGCCTGTGCTTTGCGCATCGGCCTTTTGCAGTTGGGTCGGCAGACCATGGCCAAAGAAGATGTTGTCCCCCAGCACCATCGCCGACGGCGCGCCGTTCAGAAATTCTTCGGCCAGCAGATAGGCTTGCGCCAGACCGTCCGGCGACGGCTGGGTGATGTAGGTCAGTTCCAGACCCCACTGGCTGCCATCCCCCAGCGTGCGCTGAAACTGGTCCTGATCCTGGGGCGTGGTGATGATGCAGATCTCGCGGATTCCCGTCAGCATCAGTACCGACAGCGGATAATAGATCATCGGCTTGTCATAGATCGGCAGAAGCTGTTTGGACACACCCATCGTGATCGGGTACAGACGGGTGCCCGAGCCGCCGGCCAGAATGATACCTTTACGGTTCGTCATGATGAAATCTCTTTGCTGTTCAATACGTCGCGCAGGCCGGCCCGCCAATCGGGGCGTTCCAGACCGCAGGCAGACAGGCTGCTGCAGTCCATTCGCGAATTCAGGGGCCGTTTGGCCGGAGTAGGATAGTCAGAGGTCGGAATACCAGTAACAGTCACGGACCGACCGGCCTGCGAGAAAATCTCGCGCGCAAATCCGGCCCAGCTGACGTCCGGTGCACCGCCAAAATGCAGGGTTGCGCTGTCCATCTCACCAGCCATCAGGCAGTCGGCCAGACGCAGGCAGGCCCGCGCGATGTCCGCAGCCGGGGTCGGGCCGCCAATCTGATCGTCTACAACGTTCAGCGCATCCCGGGTTTCAGATAGGCGCAGCATGGTTTTGACAAAGTTGTTGCCATGGGCCGAGAACACCCACGAGGTGCGCAATATGGCGTGACGGCAGGTGCTGGCCCGGATCGCTGTTTCACCAGCCAGCTTGGTGCGGCCGTAGGTGTTGATTGGATTCGTGGCATCTTCCGGTTGGTGTGGTGCCTCACCCGAGCCGTCAAAAACGTAATCGGTCGAGATATGCACCAACGGAACACCCAGCGCTGCACAGGTCTGGGCAATGGCCCCAACCGTCGTGCCATTGACGGCCATTGCCGTCTCGGCCTCATCCTCAGCCCGATCCACAGCGGTATAGGCTGCGGCATTGATCACCGCTTGCGACCGGTGCGTTTCGATGGCGGCCTGGCACTGTTCCGGGTTGGTCAAATCCGCTGCATCGCGGCCAAGAAACACGATCTCGCGCTGGCCCGCATTCAGGGCGATTTCCTGGGCGACCTGCCCGGTTTTTCCAAAGACAAGGATCATTTTCCCGTCCCCAGTCGCTGGCCAACGCCGTCGCGGTTTTGCAGCGCGCGCCACCAGTCTTCGTTGTCCAGATACCACTGGACGGTTTTTTCCAGCCCTTCCTCGACGGTTACGGACGGGCTCCAACCCAACTCATTGCGAATGCGGGTCGGGTCTATGGCATACCGTGCGTCATGGCCGGGGCGATCGGTTACAAAGGTGATCTGGTCTGCGTAAGACCCGCTGTCTTTTGGACGTTTGCGGTCAAGGATTTCGCAAAGGGTTTTGACCAGTTCCAGATTGGTGCGCTCGTTTTCGCCGCCGATGTTATAGGTGCGGCCCACCTGCCCCTTTTGCACCACCAATAGAAGCGCATCCGCGTGATCTTCCACGTACAGCCAGTCACGGATGTTAGAACCATCCCCGTAGATCGGCAGTGGCTTGCCCGCCAGAGCATTGAGGATGATCACGGGGATCAACTTTTCAGGAAAATGGAACGGCCCGTAATTGTTAGAACAATTGGTCAGCACGACCGGCAGGCCGTATGTTTCGGCCCAGGCGCGAACAAGGTGATCGCTTGCCGCTTTCGAAGCGGAATAGGGCGAGCGGGGGTCGTAGGACGTCTCCTCGGTGAACTGAACCTGCGGGTCAGCAGGTAGCGAGCCATAAACCTCATCCGTCGAGATGTGGTGAAACCGGAACGCCTCGGGCTGACCCATGTGTGTCCAGTATGCTCTTGCAGCTTCGAGCATCTGATAGGTGCCCGTGATGTTGGTTTCGATAAAATCGCCCGGCCCGTCGATCGACCGGTCAACATGGCTTTCCGCCGCCAGATGCATGACCGCGTCCGGCTCATGTTCTGCAAACACCTTGTCCAGGGCTGCGCGGTCTCGAATATCGGCCTGTACAAAACCGTAGTTAGGGTGGTTGGTCACACTGGCCACGTTTTCAAGACACGCCGCGTATGTCAGCGCATCCAGGTTGACCACGCTGTGGCCGTCACGAATAGCCTGACGTACTACCGCGGATCCAATGAACCCGGCCCCGCCGGTCACGAGAATTTTCATTTCTGACCTTCATATACAAACGGATTGTCCAAAGCCGCCAGTGTCACGGCCGCTTCATCCTTGGCGCTCAGCACAGGATCAATTTCCAGCTCCCAGTCGATACCGATATCGGCATCGTCGAACCGGACCGAGCGGTCGCAGTCCGGGGCGTAGTAGTCCGAACACTTGTAGACGATCTCGGTGTCCGGCTCACGGGTGACGAAACCATGCAAGAACCCAGCTGGAATTAGCATCTGTTTGCCATTTTCGGCGCTCAATTCGACACCCACCCATTTTCCGTAGGTCGGGCTGCCCTTGCGAATATCGACGACCACATCCAACAACCGCCCACGTCCACAGCGCACCAGCTTATCCTGCGCATGAGGCGGAGTTTGCATATGCAGCCCGCGCAGCGTTCCCACAGTTGCAGATACCGAATGATTGTCTTGTACAAAGTCAAAGTTCAGCCCCGCATCCTCCATGCGCCTCCTACTCCAGCTTTCGGAAAAGAACCCACGATTATCGCTAAAGCGTGCTGGTGTAAGGATTTTCACACCCTCTATTGAAGTATCTTCTATCTGCATTGAGAAAACTTCCTGCCGTTTCAATCGCAAATGCTCGGTTTGTCGGTTGCCCACCCTCTAACCCGCCTGATGTGGAATTACCACCACGCGAACGCGATTCCGGCAAGAACCGCCGGACTGCATCAGTTGCAATCTGTTTCATCTGTGCAAAACTGTCTCCTGCCCGATGCCGGGTGGTTACAGAATTTTGGGGAGTTCCGATTTTGCCCGTATCTGCTCGACTGAGCCTGTGTTTTTTCATGGCTTGGCTGTCTTCGGCTTGGGCAAGCGACGCCCCTTGGCCCCCAATTCTGATCGACCCGTCCAGCCAGGAGCACGGTCCCGCAGATCTGATCTTACCGATGCCTTGTGGCGGTGGCATGGCCTTTCAGAAAGTCAACGTGCCGGTCGATATCGCCCGCCCGTTGTCGGACCGACCCTTTCGTATGGGGCAGTCTGATGCCGATACCGCTTTTTCGGACTACCTCAAGCCCACCTATCTGCGCGGGGCATTCGACGACCCCGAAAACAGTGTCAGCTACTATTATATTGCCCGGTACGAATTGAATGAGGCTCAGTACCGCGCCATCAACATGAATTGCGACGGCGGCTTCAAACCGGTCGAAGCCCGGGCCAAAGGCGGATTAAGTTGGTTCGAAGCCATTGATCTCTCGCGCGCCTATTCCGAATGGCTGATGCAGAACGCCCGCGACAGCCTGCCCCGGCAGGGTGACCGCACCGGCTTTCTGCGGCTGCCGACCGAACCTGAATGGGAATATGCCGCCCGTGGTGGCGCAAAAGCCGACGCCTCGGTATTTGCCGCCCGCAGGTTCTTTTCCGAAGGGACGTTGTCCGATTACGCCGCCTATCTGGCGCCTGGCAGCGGCAGCACCAAGCTCAGCATCATCGGAGCGCGGCGCAAACCCAACCCGCTGGGCCTTCTGGATATCTATGGCAATGTTGAGGAGTTGATGCTTGAACCGTTCCGCCTGAATGCCATCGGGCGCAGTCACGGCCAGTCTGGCGGACTGGTCACGCGTGGCGGTTCGGTCGATCAGGAAGACGCGCAAATCTACACCGCGCGCCGTAATGAATACCCGATGTACAGCAGCCTGAATGGTCAGGCTCTGGCCGGCGAGTATTTTGGCGTCAGGCTGGTCATCAGTGCCGCCGTGGTATCCGAAGACCGCTATGACGCGATCCGGGATGGCTGGACGCAAGAGGCTGATCGGTCCTCGGAAGAGCAATCTGACCCACTGGCGACCCTGAACGCGCTGCTGGAAGAGGAAGTGGACCCCCGCCGCAAATCTGCCTTGGGCGATCTTCAGCTGGAATTTCGCATCGCGCGGGAACAGGCGGCGGAATCCCTGTTTCAAGCCGCAAAATCCACGCTTCTGAGCGGGGCAGCTTTCGTGGAGACCTTGATCGAAGGCAGCCGCGAAATTCAGCAACTGGAACGGGACAGCCTGCGCCTGCTGGACACGATCAAGGTCACGGTCGGCAATCAACGAACCCAACTAATGCAGACATTGAACCTGAACCTCGACCGGCTGGATGCCTTGCGGGCAAGCCGGGATACGTACTTGCTGTCTTACCGGGCAACGCTTGAGACCTTGGGTTCCGACGTCGAAGCAGAAATCCGTGAACGCGCCTATGAAGGGCTGGCGCAGGATCTGGCCCAGGCGGAACAGGCGCAGCTTTTGACAATGCTCAACCGGTTCTGGACGGATATGGGGCTTTATCTTGAAGAACCGGACATGGAGAAAGATCAACTGCTGCTGATCGCTATTCAGTAGGGTGAACCTGTGCGGTTTGTGGACCCATTCATTTGACTGAGCAGCCCCCGCAAATCTTAATGACCAAAAGCTATTTCGGGCAAAAATCCGGGCACGCTCCGTCCCTTGGTGCCCTAATGCATGTTTGCGCTATGGGTCAGTCTTGAGGCCAAAAAAACCGAAGACTAAAGCCAACTCCTTGAAAAGAAAACGCAAAACTCGAACTTCCCCCCGATCCTGAGCGATAACATTTTTTGTAACGGGCTATTTTGAACGGCACTGGCTAGCGTTGGTCCCAGATAGTTTTTTGCTTAGGGGGTCGACAATGGCACGCAGTATTTTCAAACACACGCTGGGCGGCGCATTGGCCGCATCCATGATGATGACAGCATCGGTTGAACGCGCAAACGCAGGCGCCAAGGAAGTGATCGGTACAGCGATGCTGTTATGTCTCGCCAATCCAAACATCTGCCCAAGAAACAAACCAAGACCTCCCGGCAGAAAGCCGGTCCCAACGCCCGTTCTAAGCGAGGAAGAACGTCAACAAAACCGCGACGTGCAGAACGCCTTGAACACATTCGGCTTTCCGGTCGGAAACGCTGACGGTGTATTGGGCCGCCGGAGCCGCGCAGCCATCCGCGACTATCAGTACTTCATGGGCGATCCCGCCAACGGACGCCTTTCCCAGTGGGAACGGGATACGTTGATCAACGCATGGCGCAAGTATCAGGCTGGCGCGGGCAACGCATATCCACGACTGATGGCCGCCGAAGGCCCAAGTGGCCTGCTGAAGGTTGAACGCAACCCCGGCTATGCCGGGCATTATGGCGACGGGCAGCAGCCGCAGCCATACCCATCGCCACAACCCAAAGACGGCCACATTGTCGCTCCGAACAAATCGTCCCCGCCACCCATCATCGGCGAACTGCCCAAACGCATAGGAACACCCGTCAAATCTGTGGCCGGGCGCTGCGAACTGGTGGATGCCACCTCGAAAATTCAGGGCGGACTGATCCACGCGGACAATGTGACCGATCACCATCAGGCGCTGAGTGAAAAACTGTGCGAGGCACGCGGGCTTGTCATTACTTTGGGACAGTCCTCGCAGTCCCATTTCGCAGTTTCCGAAACCGAAATGACGGAAATCTGCAATCACATCAAAGCCACATTCTCGGGCACAATCAGTGCTCTTCCCGGAACGCCGGTGCAGTCCACCCTGGACAGCGCGCGGAATGCGAATGCTACGCTTGGGCTGAATATGCCCCAGATTGCCCGGGACTATGGCGAGATCTGCACAGGAATGGGGTATCGCATGGACGACGCCGAGATGGCGCTGGCCGGTGCCCTTTCACTGACCGCATCCGGCCACGCTGCATATGGCGAACTGGTTGGCCACCACCTGCGAGAAGGTTTCGGCACCGCCGAAGCTCCGAAGGCGTCGGTCGAGTGGTACGCGAACGCGATGACGGCACTGGAAAATGGTGCGCCTGCCGTTTTCATGGCCAGCGCCACACAGGATCGCATCAGCGTAATCCGCAAGGCAATGCAAATCGCGGAAACGCAGGCTGCACTTCACGGTGTTCCCGTAAATGCCCGATGGTCGGCAGGTAATTGACGATTTATCGAGATACTGTTTCGACATTAAGGGTCATTACGCCTGAATTGTCGAAGTTTTAGGGCGCCATACCCACCCTCGGCGTCCTAAAATTATTTGTTTTCAATGCTCAATTGCATGGGTGCAAACAGGTGACATTTTTTGTAACATGCACTGAATCACATGTTTAAGTAAGAATAACGATATAGATTTTGGGTAAGGAGGTGACTTAAAGATGCCACGTCATATTTTAAATAAATCCGTCGGCGGCGCATTGCTGGTCTCCCTGATGATTACCACGGGCGTCAGCCGCGCAAGTGCAGATTTGGCAGATGTGATTATCGGCGGCGGTGCCGCTGTGATCCTTGGGTGCGCTACAGGCGCAATCAACTGCAACAAAAACAAAAAACGCAGCCAAACGACGACAACGCGCCGCTCGACGGTGAATTCTGCCCAGCGGCAGCAAAACCGTGAGGTTCAGAGCGCGCTCAACGGCTTCGGCTGGAACGCGGGAACGGTCGACGGCGTGATGGGAAACCGCAGCCGTGCTGCGATCCGTGACTATCAAGGTTACATGGGATACCCCCAGACCGGCCAGCTTTCGGATTGGGAACGTCAGAACCTGGTCAATGGATGGCGGCAGTATCAGTCAGGTGCCGGTGGCGCCTATCCACGCACGATGGCTGCCGAAGGCCCGCGCGGATTGCTGAACATCGGTCGTGACCCCAATTATGCCGCACGTTATGGCGACAATGCCGGGCCGAACTACGGTGCAAATACTCCCAATTATGGCACCAACAACAACGGCATTGTTGACCCGTGGGCCAACAACGGCACTCAGGCCGCAGCGGCGCAGCCCCTGAACCAGGTACCACGCCAGCAGGTCCCGCAGGCGGTCATTCCCGACCAGCCCCAGCAGGGTGGCGGTCAGGTTATCGGCAATGGCAGCACGGTGCCAAAGCTCAAGCCCCTGAAGCCGGTTGGTCAGCCCACTGTATCCGCCGCTGCGCGGTGTGAACTGGTTGATCAGACAACGCGCATTCAGGGCGGTGTGGTTCAAGCGTCGAACATGACAGATCCGAACCAGGCGCTCAGCGAAAAGTTCTGCGAAGCACGTGGGTTTGCCATTACGCAAGGTGGATCCCTCGCGTCGCAATACGCGGTTTCCGAAAACGAGATGACGGAGCTGTGCAGCCAGATTGCAGGCGGGTATTCCGACGTCATGTCCGGTCTGCCCTCAACGGATCAGGCACAGGTCATGCCGGCGGTTCAATCGACCGCCACCCAACTGGGCCTGAGCGATGCCGCAACAATGGGTGTCTATGGCCAGATCTGCTTGGGCATCGGTTATCGTCTGGATGATGCCGAGATGGCCCTGGCTGGCGCATTGACGATGATGGCTGCGGGTCAGGCTCCTTACGGAGAGCTGATTGGGCACCACCTGCGTGAAGGGTTCGGTGTACCTGCGACTCCCGCGGCAGCGGTTCCGTGGTATGTGAACGCGATGGACTCACTGGAAAGCGGTGCAACGCCTGTTTTCGTCCCCAGCACGACAACCGAACGGGTTCAGGTCATCCGTTCTGCACTGCAGGTACAGAACCAGCGTGCAGGAAACAACGGGCAAAGCTTGCCCAGGGTGGTTCCGGTTGCAAATACGCTGCCGCTGCTGACGCCCAAGGACTAAGCTACAACTGCCAGAAAAAGCAAATGGGCCGCCTGATCAGGTGGCCCGTTCTCTTTTGTGGCGCAGGTCATCTGTCAGCCTGCGCCAATCATCAGGAACGGGGCCCAGATCGACGGGTGGGAATTGGGCAGTTGGGTCTGATCGCGGCTCGTGTCGTCAAAAAGAGCTTGCATCGCCTGCCTCAGCGACTCGGCCTTGCTGGTCTGATTTTCCGAGGCGGTCACGGTGCGAGTAATCAGCGCCTCGGCGGCGCGATCATCTACGCGCCAATGCGAGACAAGCATATTGCGCGCGCCAGCCGAGAAAAAGCCCTGAACCAACCCCCCCAGACTTTCGCCGCCGATGGAATCTTCCCCTGCTGTGTCGCAGGCCGACAGAATGACCCAGTCAGCGCCAATATCGAGCTGCGCGGCCTCGGAGGCGGTCAACAGGCCATCGCCAGTGAAACTTCCTTGCGCCGGGGCAGTCGCGTCTGGCGTCAGCGCCAATGCGGGTTCGGCCAACCCTTCGAACGCGCCCGACAACAACCCATGCGTTGCAAAATGCAGAATTTGCGCCTGCGCCAGTTTGCCTTGGTTGTTGAGCGCAACGATTTCCGCTTCGCTTGCTGAGGAACCCAACCGAATGTCGCTGCGGGTCTCTCCGAACAACCCTGCCAGCGTTTCAACTTCGCGCCGGGTGCCCGGCAAACGCGGAAGCGCGCGTACTGCGGTTGCTCGTTGCGAGACCGATCCGCGCATAACGACGTCTGTCTGAGGCAAGGCCGCCAGTTCCGCCCCCTGAAACGCAGGGTCGCCAAATCCGACATATGCCAGCCTGGAGGCTGGTTGCTCGGGGACCCGGGGACGTTTTCGCAGGTTTTCAAGGGCCGCGACGGACGGCACAACCCGCAGCGCGCGCTCATGCCCCAACCAGCGGATTTCGCGCAGGTCCCCTGCGGTGCGACGGTCCTGCAAATGTCGGCCCGGGTCATCCACGATCAGGGCCGCGAAAGGTATGCTCAGCGTTTCACCGTAGGGGACCAACGTCCAGGTCGACTTGGAACCAATCAGATCAGCTATTTCCGGCGATCCGAAAAACGTCTTGTGCAGTCGTTCTGCGGCATCGAAAGCAAACGGGGCGGCATACCGCGTCGCTTCGGCGCCCGACGCGCCCTGCACGTTGGCAAGCGGCGCCCGCAATTGGGCCATCTGCTCTGGCGACTTCGGGTCAAGCGTACGCTGGAGATCAAGTATGTCCTGCACCAGAACGTTCCACTTCTGAGGCAATTCAACCATCGCCGCGCCGTCCCGGGTCACGGCAAGAACCAGCCCTTTGATCCCTTTCTTAAGCGCGCTCTGGGTTGTGGCTGTCAGGATCATGATCACAGCCTCATCCGGCGCGATTACCTCGCGCTGGATATGGCTCATCGTCAGCGGCGCAGGGATTTGCCATTCGAAGTATTCGGAAAACTGCGCCGACATCCGGGACCGCAGACGGTCCAGATCCGAATTCTGAACATCGTTCCCGACCCGCTGGGCCAAAGTCGCATTCTGCCATTGCGCCGCAAGTTGCACCAGATCGGGGTTTTGCGCCTTGTCCCGGATCGCCGCACGGGCCACAGCGACAGAGGCGGGGCCGTAACCCGCCAGTTGCATGGCCTCAAAGGCCATCTGAACATAGCGGTTCTTCTCCTGCTCACTGCCGGTTTCGGCAGCCTTGAGCGCTGATGAGGCGAACAACTCACCATACACCTGGCCAATCAGGTATACTTTTGCCCCGCCCGCTATCCCTTCCAGCCATTGAAACCCGCGCAGATAGTTCAACAGGTCGACTGTTCCATTTTGGAAGACGGCTGCCGCAGCAGAGAATTGCCCGCCTTTGAGCAGTGCCGACCCATGCGCGTCCACCAATCGGTAGTTGATGTCCAGATCGGGTATGGAACCCGTCCGCTGTTCTCCTTCCCGCTTTTCGATCTGGTTTCTTATGACTGCCAGCGCGGTTTCAATTTGTCCGGCTTCTTGCAGGAAAAAGGCATAGTTGAGTTCTGATGCATAAGCCTCAAGCCGCGTGCCTTGCGCCTCCTCTGCGGCGGCCAGTCGGCGCAGCATTTCCAGATCCGAGGCCGTGGGTGCCTTTCCCGCCTCTGTTCCATCCCAGAACGCAAGCTCCTCCTTGGGCCGGTCCAATGCGACGTTGGCCTGAATTTCCTTGTCCTTGGCCTGCAACCTGCGGGCCCGGACTTGCAGGGTTTCGCGGTGATCCGGTCCCAGTTCACGCGTCAGGATATCGATGGATCGGGCATATAGCGGCTTGGCCCCTTTGAAGTTCTGGCGGAAATTCACCAGGTGATCGGCCACTGCGAAGTAGACTTGGGCCTTTTGTCTTTCAGGGACCGCACCCGGGTCCGAGACGATCAGTTCAAGCGCCGCCATCATTTTGGCCTCATAACTCTCGAACTCGAGATTCGCCAAATCATGTCCGGCCAGCGCCAGCAGCGCAGCAAGACGCTGAGCAGGATCCTCGCTGGACAAGGCATCATCCGAAATTTGCCGGTTCAACTCGCGGGCTGCGAACTTCCGCCCCTCCGCGCGTTCGATATCCTCCAGCGTTCGGCGCGCCCATTGAATAATCTCGTGCCCCTGAGGCAGTTTGCCCTGCGCCGAGGCAAGAACGTCCTCAGTAACGGATCGCGCCTCATCCAGTCTGCCAACACGCTCCAGCGCAATTCCGTATCGCAGCCGCGCGTAAAGGTGGGACTCGCTGTCAACCGCGTTTAATCTTTTGCCCAGTTCAGACGCTTCACGTGTGGGTTCAAGCGCTGCTTCATAGGCTTCCATCGCGTTCAGGGTATTGGCCAAACCGTTCAATGCCACTTGCAGCTTGCGGCCTTCCGTGTCGTGTTCCCGCGCGATCCCGACCATGTTTTCAAACATTTGCCGGGCGCCATCCAGCTGGTTTGTATCCAGAAGAATTGCGCCAACCAGAATACCGGTATCCAATCCCGCAGCGCTGTTTAAGAAACCCAGTTGTTCAAGATCCCGCAGCAGCTCTGAGCTGACACTCAGCGCTTTTTCGTGGTGTCCGAGCAGTTGCAGAAGACTTCCGTATTCATAGCGGACATACAGCCCGTCTCGCTGAAGCCACAGACCCTCAATCCGGGCTGCGTCGACCGATTTGGTGTAGGCGCGCAATGCGTCTTCCCTGTCGCCGATGCCGAACAGGATTTCTCCTAGTATCCCATATTGCGCGACCCCGTTCCGCCCTTCGGTACGCAGGCCCCGGTCGATCATGGGTTCCATCTGCCTGACAAGTTCCCGGACCGTGGCATGATCCTGTGCAACGAAGGCCTGACCGGCTCTGTTTTGCAGCGCTTCCAATTCGGCAGAGTTCTGGTTCTGGGCGACGACCGGCAGGGCCAGAGCCAGCAAAAGCGCGAAGACAGCGCCGGGCAGGCGGATGCCAGTCAACCCGGCGCCTCGCAATCCTGATGGGGCGACTGTGGAACAAACAACGCGACGCGCCCCTGACTGCCGCCGGCATTCGTGATCCGCAACGTCGCGTTGACGCAACTGTCGATCCAGACATCCACCAGCGCCGCAATCCCTTCGATGCCGGTCTGCGGGCTGATGTCTGCGGCGATGCTGGTTCCGTCCGAGCCCACGAGTTCAACGTCGATATCAGCCCCACCTGACCCGCGCCACAAGCGAGCCTCGATCCACGTTACTTCCGAGCCGACAAGAAAAACGTCCGTTTCATGAGTTTGTCCGGGCGCAAGCAACAGGTCCAGACGGGCGGCGCCACCAAGCTGACCCCGGGATCCGGTTTCGAGAACCGCGTCCATCAAATCCGCTCCTCCGGGCATGTCGCGCAGCGCGTCGGCCAAAGGCAAGACCGAGAACGGATCCTCCGGGTCCAGAGTGCCGCCTTCCTCAAGCAACACAGCCAGACTGCTGGCAAGGGCCTGCGGTTCGTTTGCCTCAACGGCCCATTCTGCCACAACCAGGGCGCTTTTGCGCAGGTCGGCCGCCACGGCCGATCCACCCTGACCAAGGAACATCAGGCTCAGAACAGCCAGAACCGCAATGTTGACTTTACTGCGCACCGCGTTCGGCCCCCACCTCTGCAACGGTTTTCAGCGGAATAATAACGGCACCGCTTTGCTTGATAACAGTTTCACCGACGGAACGGGTTTTGGCCAGCCCGAATCCGGCTTCGGTCAAAAGCGAGGATAACGAGTTGGCAGGCACAGACCGTGTTGCGGGCGGCGCGCGTTCGTCTTGTAAATAACGAAAATCGACCGGGTCCGACCCGGGCATGCCGCGTTCGGCCAAGAGCAAAACACGCATCTGACCAGTAGCCAGCACTGCCCCATCCGGCCCACGCGTGGCTTCGGTATAGCGCAGGGCATCGGTCTCTCCTGCCCCTATGCGCCAGCCGCCTTTTTCGGCATCCCTGTATCCCGACAGGAAATACACCTGATTGTCCGGCGCGACATAAAGGGGCGTCAGATCAACCGGCCACGGATTGCGATTGTGAACGGAGACCAACACTGTGTCACAGTGGCCAACCTGCAGGATGCCCTGGGGTACGAACTGAGGCTCAACCTGAACCGCCAAAGCCTCCTGACATACAAATTCTTCGTCTGCTTCACCGGGGATGCGACGGGCACTGGCGGTGATCCCTTGCGACAAGGGGCTGGTCTGCAATGTCGCCGCAACCGAGGTCAGCGCGCGCGACTTTGCGGCCCGCTGCAACATCTGCTCCAGCAGAGGCAATTGGGTCGCGTCAAACGGAACAGACAACGCATCGCGCGCACCGTCGGGAACGGGGTGCAGCACCAACCGGTCCTTATCGGCTACGATTTGAATGTCCGGATCGTTCTGATCAAGGCGCAACCGTGGCTGCAGGTCCGAGATCATCTGAGCAATCCGCTCCTCAAATTGCGAGTCAGCAGATTGCAGCGACAGCCCCACTGCCAGCGAAAGATCTGTCGGGCGCGAAGAAACCTTTGCGGCCAGGCGGGGCGCGCGGTGCTGAAGCCAGCGCATTCGGAACTGTTCGAGTTCCAGACCCTCGGCTTTGATCTTCTCATCAAGTGTGGCGCGGGTGGTTTCTGGAAGCGGGGCGGTGGCTTGGGTCAGCGTCACTTCCGTTGGCGACACATCGAACAGTAGGGCGCCATCGCTGTCCTCGACTGAAAACACCGTATCTGTCGTAACGCCATCGATGACACCAGCCTCGACAACAACGAGGTCCGAAATGGAGACGGCAAACCGGTCCGACACTCCGGTACCCTCAGAAAACATGGGCTTTGTACCCAAAGCCCCCTCAAACCGCGGATCTGCACGCCCCCAGCCAATATCCCAGAGCGTCGCGGAAACCTGTCTGGCCAGTTCTGAATATGTGGGGGCTTCGGCACTTCGCAACGCACTGGCCAGCGCCCATGTCATCAGACCATGAACCGTTGGCGAACCCGGCGGTTTCAACTCGTAGGCCAATGATCCGGCCTCAGCCGCATAGAATCCTGTAAAGTGACCGGGTGCGAGGGTACTGGCTTTCGACAGGTCCACCAGTGGTTCGGCAACCGGGCTGACTGTCGTGTCGGGCCTCAGATCGACTAAGCGCGCAACGGCTGTCTCACCCCGCCGAAAGCTGCCGGAATGACAGGTATCCGCAATCAGCCACACATTCGCCCCGGCGGCGATCATCCGGTCTATTCTGGCCCCAATCTCATCATCCCGAACAACATTGACCGGCGCGCCATCGACATCAAAGGCAAAATCCGAGGGCAAGAATACCTCATCCAGCCCGTCCACCTCGGATGCGTCCGAACCGGACGCAATCTGCGCACCGTGGCCCGCCATGTAGATCGCTATCTTGTCGCCCGCCTGCGCCTCTGCCGCCAACCGATCCAGCGCGGCCAGAATATTGGCGCGTGTTGGAGCGCCTATTGAAACACCTTCGGTTTCAATCAGTTCCGGAGAATCCGACAGCACTGAAATCTTTTCTATTGGAACACCCTTGCCAGCAAAAACCTGCGTCATCAGCGCCACGTCCGGGCCCGGTCCGGTCAGGGCCCCACCCAGACGGGCCAGATCAGCAGTGTAATTCATCACGCCAATCAACAGTGCTTTGCGATCAGGCCCAGCTGCGGAGGCACCTGCCGACAGAAGGCAGGCTACTATCAGAAAAACGCGGATCATGGCTCTACAGGCCGGGTCTCAATAACGACCCAGTTAGGACCACCCGGCACGTGATTGATTTGTAGC
Source organism: Ruegeria sp. N11 (assembly GCF_056531525.1). Lineage (NCBI taxonomy): Bacteria > Pseudomonadati > Pseudomonadota > Alphaproteobacteria > Rhodobacterales > Roseobacteraceae > Ruegeria > Ruegeria sp. N11. The sequence continues at coordinate 41,883 of NZ_JBQFLX010000018.1, read as the reverse complement.
TGACCTTGCAGGTCTGCAGGCACACAGTCCCAGTTCTGCGCCTCACGTCGGCAGGACGCCCCCGACGGACCAAACACTTGCCGCGCTGACACGCCTTTGGCGGATGCAAAAGATGCAACACCCTGCCCCTGTGGCGGTTCGAACCGGCTGCCGCCTGGGACAATCCAAACCGTGTTTCGCAAAGATTCAGGCGAGGTTTTGCTAATCAAACGATCAAACCGCTCACCAAGCTCTTTGTCCCCTCGCATCAAAAACCGCGCCTCGGCCTGATAGCGGTTTTGCAGTTGCGTTGCGGTTTCGCCTTTGGGGGCGTGTGCGGAAACAATCTCGAGCGCGGCTAGCAACAGCGGCGCGTTTTCAGTTGATACGGCCCAGTCGGCAAGAACCAGACCGGCAGAGACCCGGGCTGCCGCACTGTCTGGTTGTGCCTGCATTCCCGTTGGCAGGACGATCACAAGAAAGACTGAAAGCACTTTTGCCTTCATCATGGCCTACCCTCCCCCGCCCGATGCCGCGCCGGATACCGATGCAACGACCCGCCCGCCGTCTGCATCTTCCACCAGGCTGGCCGAAAAACCATGTTTCTGCACAATCGCCTTCACCAACCCCAGACCCAACCCATACCCGGTAATACCGGAATGCTCGGCACCTTGCGCGAAACGCTCGAACGCGTGTTCGGTAAAGCCTTGCGACAAGGCCCCGGCATTGGAAATTTTCAGGTCGAACCGTGTCGCATCCCCGGTCAACTCGACCCGGATTTCGCTGTTTGCGGCAGCGTATTTTGCGGCGTTGGACAAGAGGTTCGACAGCATGAGTTCCAGAAGATGCGAGTTGCCGGTGACACGTAGCGACTTGTCTATGTGCTGAACCAGACTTCGCCCGTTTACCTGCAGGTCTTCTTCGAAATCGTAAACAAGGTCTTCCAGCAAATCCCCCAGCGGGACGTCTGGTTCCAGCCGGGTATCTGCATCGGCCTGAAGCCGGAACAATTGCATGATGGATTGCAGGCGGGCGTCAGCGGCATCTATTCCCATGTCGATACGCTGTGCGTGAATCTGCCTGTCCTGCGCGTTTTGTGCATTCAGCAGCTTCCGCATGCCGCTGCGAATATTCTGAAGCGGTGTCCGCAACTCATGCGCCAGATGGGCGGACAGGGCACGCAAATCAGCGAACAGCCCGTCAATCTTGGGCAGCGCTTCGTTCAACTGGCGACCCAGCTCGCGCAATTCCGGCGCGGGCGTTTCATCTTCAAACCGAATGCCGGTCTCGCCCGAAGAATACCGCTCAAGCAACCGGTTCACCCGTTGCAGACTGCGTCGGTACCGTTGCCAATGCGCGATCTGCAACAGGATCATCAAACCGCACACGACAAGTGAGACACCGGCAATGGCAAGCGCCAGCCAACGTGCGCGTTGGGTTTCGAAACTGGGCGATTCAATTCCAAAGACAAGCGCCACATCCCCAACGGGCAGCGCCCAGTCCTGTGAGGCCGCAGCAACATCAACCGATCTGGTTTCAAAATCGGCCCCATCCAGCGACGCATGTCCCTGCCCGTGCTCAAGGGCGCTGGCTGCGCCCGGTGTTGTTTCCAGCAGAACGCGCCTGCGATCTCCGCTGATCTGCCAGATCGCCAGTTCCAGCCGGTCGGTGCCCGGCAGAACTATGTTGCGTGACCGATCGAACGCGGTGGCCAGCCCACTTACGCCACTGTCTTCGAGAATACGCAGCATCTGCGCTTCGACGCTTTTTAGGGTCTGCCGGTCCGCCCTGTCTGCCGCCGAGAATACGGACAGACAGAAAATTGCCGCCAATGTCAGGAAAACACCAAGCGCCGCGTAAAACAGCCCTTGTCCCGTTACCATGCGGGACAGTTTCGGGTTTTCTCCGATCAGGTGGATCACTGATCCGGGCTTTCATCAGCGGGAATGCGCAGCAATGCTTCGGACCGGAAAACATAGGCATCCCCATCGGTTTCCAGGAATTCCGGGTACGTCTCGCCGCGCGAATCCAGAGCGGACTTGAAATCGCGCACCAGCCGGTGCCGGGCCGCCGTCACCGGGTTCGAGCCGACATCCATGAACGTCTTTTGCCAAACGTCCAGATAGATCATCCGCTTGGGGATCGGCAGGCCGTCGCGCTCGGCCAGGTAGATCAGCATTTCGCATTCTTTCGGCCGCAGTTCGACACGCGCGCCGCGCCACCGGACGATCCTGTCCTTGCGGCTGATCTCAAGCGGGCCAAACACCATCGTTTCTTCCGAAACCAAGGGACGCAAAAGCACCTGAACGCGCGCGCGCAACTCGCCCTCGTGAACCGGTTTGCAGATGTAGTCATCTGCCCGCGCGGTCTCGAGCCCGCGGATACGTTCCTCGATGGAATCCAGTGCGGTGAACAACAGGGCCGGAATTCGGATGCCGAGGTCACGCAAACGCGAGATGAAGGTCAGCCCGTCCCCATCCGGCAGGCCGCGGTCCACGACCAGCGCGTCAACCGGTCCGGCTTCGAACCTGTTCTGCGCATCCTTCAGGGTGCGTACACGCATGGCGTCCATACCGGCCTCGCGCAGGACATCCACCGCCCAGTCTCCGATTTCCTCTTCATCTTCCACAATCAGTACGCGCGGAGGCTGCGCCTGATGCCGAAGCGCCTGCACCCGTGTCAGGAACTCATCATCCGCCCCGGTGGCCGACATGACGTCGTCCGCGCCAAGCGCGATCAGCTCGTCCCGGCGATTGCGAAAACTGACCCCGTGGGACAGAGAAAAAAGAACCAGAACCCGTGCCGCGTTCTGTGCAACCTGTGTCAGACGCTCATTCGCCTGGTCATCCGTCAGGGTTTCAACGTCCAGAACAGTGACTGTCGCACCCTCGTCGCCGATGATCAGCTTTTGCGCATCCAGAATGGCAATGCGTGAAGCTTTCTTTTCCGGAACACCGTCCAAATATGAAACATCTACAGTATTCATGATGTACTATCCGTTTTCTCCGATTGGGGACGATATGATTTGAACTGTCAATTCCCTAGGCCGCCTGCAGGTTTCCAACCAACGGCAGAGGCTCAACAATCGTTGCTTCGGCCAACAGTTGCGCTGCTTCAAATAGCCTTTCCTTCCCCGAAAAATCCGCGATTTTACGCATGTTACGCAGTTCACCGGGCTCAAGTTCAAAACCAAGCGCATCGAAGGTGTCGCGGGTCAGGCTCATGTCGTAATGGGTGTGCTGCAATCCCGAACCTAACATGTCTGCCATATCACGCATCAGCTCCCGAGACAGCGCCTCACCATCCTTGATCAGGCCGAAGAGGCCACGGAAGGCCCTGAAGACTGACACTTTGTCTGTCAGGGAATTGCCCGAATAAACAGGGCGCGAACTGCCCGTACCCAGCGAGGTCAGCGCAATGCGCTGCACACCACGAGCCCGGGTCAGACGGGTCAGCAGGTAAGACGGATCATTGAACAGGCTAAAGCCGCCATCCACCAGACGGGTCTCGCCCACGCCGCGCAATGTCATGGACACCGGCGAGAACAGACCGGGGGCTGCAGTGCTGGCGCGCAAGAGGTCGGACAGAGGCAGTTTTTCGCATCGGATTTCGGCGGACAATACGCGGTCCACACCGTAGTCAATCGTTGTAAACGCGATCGAATTCCCGCGCTGCAGGTCTTTGGCCAGCAATGTCAGGTCGCATTCCAGATCGTTGCGGTCCAGCAGCCGCCCCTGCGTGCGCTGTTCGAAGAAGCTGTGCAGCAGATCGCCGTCGAAGATGTCCTGCAAGAGCGGTACAGCCCGCTTGCGCCGTTTGAAACCGCGCGGCACATCCTGCAAATAAAAATCCGCGATATCCTGAGCGGAAAGGCCCAGCGCGATGCCGGCGGCAATCACTGCCCCAGTCGAGGATCCGGACACGGAATCGAAGCTGTCGGACAGGCGATAATGGGGGCCATATTTCTCTTTCCCCAGGGCCTCGATACGCAGCAACATGGCAGCCGGGATAACGCCCAGCAAACCGCCTCCGGAAACGGACAACAGTGAACTTTCGGTAACTGGTCCTGCTGTGTTTTCAAAGTCAAACATCTCGAACTCTCCGGACGATTTTACCATTGCCTAAAATGGTAGGCTCTGCGGTTAGAAGTTTGAAATGACAGCTTTTGTAAGCGCGGCTGTGTGACAAGTTCTGTAACTGGTCAAATTCTGAGATTTGCGTTGACCATGAGTTATGAGTCACGTTTACTTATCTTCAATTTGTAGGGGGCTATTTTTCTTTTGTTTCGGGCTGTGTTGGCATTTTTGACGACTGGTGTGTTGATCGCGATTGTTGCCTGGTCTGCCGCTGCGCTTGTTCCTGCATGCGGCGCAAATGATCGGGTCGCAGGAACCTGGTTGGATTGGTGCCCGGTCAACAAGGCCGAGCAGGCTGAACAGAGGCTGGCGGCACTCGAACGACAAAACCAGGAACTGGTCGATCGCATTTTGCGGCACGAACGCGAGCTTGCATTGTTGCAGTGTGAGCCCAAGGCACCGCAACAGGCCACGCTGCCCGATTTGGCCCCCATACCCGACAAGATCGACCCTCAGGACTGGGACAATCAGCGTATCGGATTGCTGGAAGGGTGCTGGGAACTGGATTCCCGGTTTGTGACCACCAACAGACGGACCGGCGTGAAGACTGATTACAACCAGTGGACCATGTGTTTCGACGCCAGTGGCAATGGGCGCGAAGAAATGCGTGCCGATAACGGCAACAGCTGCGCCGGACCGGTGACCGGCGCGTTCGCAGCTGATGGATCGCTGATTATCGACGAACCCGGCAACCTGCAATGCAGCGACGGCGGATACATCTACCGCCTGAGCAGCAGCTGTAAACTGAATGAATCCGGCACGGCCAGCTGTGTCGTGACGCAACCAGAAGTCGGCAGTTCGACAACCGTCGAATTCCGCCGACCCGCAAGGGGCAACTGATGGCTGAACACTTTCTGACCAAGACGCAAATCGATTTGGGCCAGTGCCTTGAGGCTGGAGACGAGCTTGCGATTGAGGCCTATCCGGCTCTGCTGGACGCGCTCACCGCGCATGGGGGTGAGGAAACGGCGCATCTATTTGCCGAACCGCTGCTCAGCCGGGGAAACGATCAGGTGGCTCCGTCGGTGTCGTGGTATACCGACATCAAGGGAAATGCGACGCCGTTCAATCGTCTGGATGACGCCGCGCAGAACGCGCTGGGGCAGGAGCTGACCCGCAGGCTGGCGCCACTTCAGGCCGCCTTGGGCAACGAGCAGACCGGAAGCCTGATTGGCAGCGCCCTTCATATCCCTGACATGAACGATGTCTGGTCCGTGGACGGAACACCGGTCATCATCAACTGGGGCATGTTGCCCGCCGGAGCCAGCCGCCAGACCGAGACCCGCGCGAAACACTATGCGCAAACTCTGGGGCGTTTTCTTCCCCTGCCTTCTGCACCGCCTTTGTCGTCAGGCGAAGCGCAGGAACTGGCCGCGCAGAAACAGGCTGCTGCCCCGGCGCCCCCGGCACCAGCCGCGGCGGCAACGGCAGCAGCAGCCACGGCGGCTCCGGTCGCAGCAGCAGCCGCAACGGCCGATCCAACACCGCCGCCTCCGCCTTCTCAGGCACCGGCAACACCGCAGCGGGTGCCGCTTTGGGCCTGGCTGCCGTTGCTGTTGCTGCTTCTGCTGGCCGGCGGCGCCCTGATCTGGCTGCTGATCCCCGGAAATCGCATTTTCCCGGACCTTGCCAAAGACCGCGCGGTCACTGACGAGGCGGCACTTGCGGCGGTTCTTAGCACCAACAAATCGCTGGAACAGCGTCTGGCAGACCTGCAGTTTGCGCTGGATGGCGCGGTTTGCGAAGCGGATGGCACCTTGCTGATGCCCAACGGTCGCACGATCGAAGGGTTGCTGCCGCCCGATCCGAATGACCGCGCCGACATACCCGGCGCAGTGCGCCCCGCTGACAGAACCTCTATTCTTCCCCCCAATCCGGAGCGCGTGAAAATTCAGGATTCCGATAACCCCAAGGACACCAAATCGTTGCTTGCCTATATCGAGGAGCGGACTGCCATGGTCCTCGCCCCGTCGCCCGAAGGGTTGGGCAGCGGGACAGGTTTCTTTGTGGGCCCGGACCTTCTGGTCACCAATCACCACGTTATCGCGTCGCCGGGTGCGACGATTTATGTAACCAACAATGCGCTCGGTTCATTGAGAGAAGCGCAGGTTCTCAAGACATTTGGCCCGTTCCAGTCCACGGGTGGCGATTTTGCGCTGCTGCGTGTTCAAGGCGCACAACAGCCTTCGTTCAACGTGCTGGATTCCGCGGAATCGCTGCGCCTGCAATCCGTTATCGCCGCGGGCTACCCGGGTGATCTGCTGCAAAGTGACGCGAATTTCCAACAACTCCGGTCCGGTGACAGAACCGCCGTTCCGGAATTGGCAGTCACAGACGGCACTATATCGGCCGAACAGACACTGCCACCGCAAACCAAAGTGGTTGTGCATTCAGCGCCGATATCGAAAGGCAATTCGGGCGGTCCGCTGGTTGATATGTGCGGCCGGTTGGTTGGCGTGAATACCTTTGTCAAAGTCGGCCCGATGCGCAGCCTGAATTTCGCGCTGTCCACCGGCGACCTGATGCGTTTTCTTGCCGACACAGGCGCGCTTCCCGCCGTTGTGACACAAACCTGCGCCCCGCAGGTTCAGCGCCCGCTGCCGCCGGAAACCGCACAGGCGTCGGGGGCGGCACCTGAAAGCCCCGCCCCGGAAACCAACGCGCTTCCGAAACTGCCGGCGCTGACGCCCAAATCCGAGTGAGCCGCAACGATGTTTGAAGCTTTCCTCGCAAATACTTCGACGCAAGGGCTTTCCCCGCTGGGAACGGCACCGCAGCGGTCATTCGAACTGATCTCGGGCACGATTCGGGACAAATTGGGCGAACGTCACGCCGCCCTGTTTGCCGAACCAGTGGCGACCCAGTACGGGGATCGGTTCGACTGGTATGCCGTGACGGGCGGCAAACCCCACAGGCTGGACACATTCGAAGAGGAGGAGCGCGCCGCCATCGACGCGGACCTTCAGGGCCTGTTGTCGGACATCCGCGAATTGGGCCAATCCCTGCTGGACAGCAACGACCCGGACCAGCAGCGGCTTGGCGAAGCCCTGTCCAACGCAACACGTTATCCCGATGATGGTTGCATCTACGTACTGACGGATGGCGAAACACGTCAGCCCGTGCTGTTGAACTGGGCCTGGGTCTCGGACAATCAGGCCGCGGTTGCAGGCGACCTGAGTGGCAAGGAGGGGGCTGCAAGAGCACAGAAGAAAGCCACGGAAAAGGCGGCAGCGGTTGCTGCGGCCACTGCTGCAGCGGCACCGGCATCCGCCGGAGAAGCGCAGGCCACGGCGGCTGATCGTGGTCCGTTAAACCTCTGGTGGCTGATGTGGTTTGGCTGGCTGCTGCTGATGCTGATGATCGCAGCCATCCTGTATCTGATGGTCGAAGCCTGCGCCCTGCGCATTCCGGGCTTGCCCGGTTACTGCCCGCCGCCGGGCGTGGAGGCATCCGAAGAAGAACGCAGAACACTTTGGCTGCGCGACCGGATCGCCAGCCTCGAGAAAGACATCGGCATTGCCGACCGCGCCTGTCAGCCTGACAAGGCAACAGCGCCGATCCCCGACCCGAAAGACCGGGCGCAACTGGTTCCGGATATCGACAGCGAAAGACTGGCTGAACGCGGTGCACGCGAAGGAAAACTGACGATTTCGTTGCTGTGGGACTCGGTTGCGGACTTACATCTGGATGTGCGGTGCCCGGGCAATCAGATCATCAATTACGACAATCGCGCGGCTTGCGGTGGCAACCTGGATATCGGCGGCAATCACGACATTCGTACGGCCGTGCCCAACGCAATCGAAAGCATGTATTTCGACGCCCCGGCCAATGGACCGTACAATATCGCAGTCTCATTGTTTGACCCCCACGGCCAAAGCACCACGCAATCCTTCCGATTGCGTATCAAGGACGGGGTCGAGACCAAAATATTCAATGGTTCAGTCACAAGCGGCCAACCCGCGTGGACCAAACAATACGAAGTTGGAAAGGGAAACTGATGCTCAGGGATCGGAAACCACAAATTCGCAAACTCGCGAATTTGCGCGAAGAAATCACTCTGATTCCGTTCTCGGGAATTCAAATGCTGGATTTCGGCTTTGACATTTCCAAGCTCGAAATGCGCCCTCTGCGATATATCGAACGGGTCACGGGCGAGCAGGATGGTGAGAACATTCTGACCCTGTTCCCGCTGTCCGGCGATGACACGCGCGACGCCGAAATCCTGGACGCGCGGCGCGACGATGACGACGAATATTCGGTTCGGCCAACTGCGGCGCTGGACCCGTTTCTGGACAAATGGGTGCCGGTGCCTTTCCTGCGTCAGAAAAGCCAGCGCGGCCATGCCGGTGAATTGCAGTTCGACCCTGGCCCGTCCAGCTGGGCGCGTATGCGAACCGTCGAACTGGCCGAACCGGACGCCGAAACCGGGCATACCCACAGGATCCAGATCGCGCTGGACACCACGTTGGTGGATCATCAGCAGGACATGAATTACGTCGCGCCTGAGAAATCGGATGCCGAAAAGGCCCGCGATTTCAAACTGGTGACCGAACCCAACGACATGAGATGGTTCCTGCGCCGTCCCGAAACGGACGAAGACGGCAACATGCTGGATCATCAGCGCTGGGTGTCGGAGTGGCTGAAAGAGCTGTTCATCAACTTCAAGCGCGCTGAACGACCCGGACGCCGTTTCGCGGAAGAGGACCTGCCGCACCGGTTCGAACATTGGGCACGATACCTGGCTTATCTGCAGGTCGTACAGAATACCGCGAACCCGCCGACCGTGCGTTTTGCCAATACCGTCAGCGAGCGGGACGCTGTTACACCGGTGAATGTCGATCTGGTTCTGGACGTCGGCAACAGCCGGACCTGCGGCATTCTGATCGAGCAGTTTCCGGGTGAAACACGTGTCGATCTGGCGCGGTCCTTCCCGCTGGAAATCCGCGATCTCAGCAAACCGGAATTCTACTACAGCGGTCTGTTCCCCAGCCGGGTCGAGTTTTCCGATGTCCGGTTCGGCGATGATCGCTATGCCAGTCGTTCGGGACGGCGCAACGCGTTCCTGTGGCCCAGCTTTGTGCGCATCGGCCCCGAAGCGGTGCGGCTGGTTCAGGGCGAGGAAGGGACCGAAACCCTGTCCGGTCTGTCGTCACCGAAACGATACCTATGGGACAGCGCCGCCGTGCAGCAGGACTGGCGGTTCCACAATCACATGGACCCAAACAACCTGCCCAAGGCGGTGCGATCTGCCATGCGCCACCTCAATGAGGCAGGCGATGTGATGAAGCAGGTCCGGTATGAGGAAGAACAACGCCTGCGCCGCCGGGGTGAAACACCCAGCACTCCGGCCATCCGGCCACGCTTCTCGCGCAGTTCGCTGTTCGGGTTCATGATGGGCGAGATCATTGCGCACGCGCTGATCCAGATCAACGATCCTGCCGGGCGATCGCGCCGGGCGCAATCGGATCTGCCACGCCGTCTGAACCGCATCATCCTGAGCCTGCCAACCGCCACGCCGATCAAGGAACAGGCCATCATCCGTTCGCGCACGCAAGGCGCGCTTGGCCTGATCTGGCAGCAATTGGGTTTGGACAGCGCTCAGAAGCCCTATTCGACCAAGCCCGAGGTGATGGTGGACTGGGACGAAGCGTCGTGTACCCAGCTTGTCTACCTCTACAGCGAGCTGACACAGAAATTCGACGGGCGCATCGATACGTTCATCAACCTCAAGGGCAAGCCCCGCATGTCCCCGTCGGGGGCCGAGGAACCGTCGTTGAGGCTGGCCAGCATTGATGTGGGTGGTGGCACAACCGACCTGATGATCACCACCTACCGGAATGAAGCCAACCGGGTTCTGCACCCCGAACAGACGTTCCGCGAGGGGTTCCGCATCGCGGGTGATGACCTGGTTCACCGAGTGGTCAGCGCCATCATCATTCCGCGCATTCAGGAATCCATCGAAGCCGCAGGCGGCGTCTACGTGGCCGAGAAGCTGCGCGAGCTGTTCGGCGGCGACATCGGCGGGCAGGATCAGCAGGCCGTTCAGCGACGCCGGCAATTCTCGCTGCGCGTGCTTGTGCCCCTGGCCGAGGCAACTCTGGCCCACTGCGAAACCTCGGAAGAGTTCGACCGGTTCGACCTGCCCGTGGCGCGCATTCTGGGCATGCCCGAGCCGGTTGATCCCGAAGATCGGCCTGAAGGTGAAGAAGAGGTAGCAGAAGCACCAACGACCGAACCGACACCCGATGCGAATGGCGGCCGCGAAGTCGGCTCTGACATCCTGTCATATGTCGAAGACGCGGCGGCTGCCCTTGGTGCACGCGACTGGAGGCTGGCCGATCTGGTCCTGACCAGCTCGCGCGAAGATGTCGATGCGATCAGCCGCGAGGTATTCCAGCGCGTTCTGGGCAACATGTGCGAGGTGATCGACCATCTGGGCGTTGATGTCGTGCTGCTGACCGGACGGCCCTCGCGCCTGCCGGCCATCCGCTCGATCGTCGAGGAAATGCTGGTTGTGTCACCGCACCGGCTGATATCGATGCACCAGTACAAGACCGGGCGCTGGTACCCATTCCGGGATCCTGTTTCGCAAAAGATCGGCGATCCGAAATCGACCGTTGCGGTCGGCGGTATGCTGATCGCGCTGTCGGAAAACCGTATCCCGAATTTCAAGGTCACGACCGGCGCGTTCCAGATGCGCTCGACCGCGCGGTTTGTCGGTGAGATGGACATCAACGGCCAGATCCCGGACGAACGCATCCTGTTCTCGGATGTCGATCTGGACACGGATGGGTCCAGCAATGACACCGCGACCGTGAACCTCTATTCGCCAGTCTATATCGGATCGCGGCAGTTACCGTTGGACCGCTGGACAACTACGCCGCTGTTCCGGCTGGATTTTGCGGATACCGGCAACCAGTCACGCCCGCTGCCGATCCGGGTCGAACTGCGCAAGACCGACTTTGACGACAGCGATGGGGAAACCAGCGAAGACAAGCTGCGCCGCGAATCCATGCGCGAGGCGTTCGAGATCGATCAGGTAGAAGACGGCGAAGGCGGCGCGATGAAATCAAGTGATGTCATTTTGCGCCTGCACACCCTTGGGTTCGAAGATGAATACTGGATCGACACTGGCGTGTTCCAGGTCTGAACCGGTTTGAAGATGTGAGACGATGATATGAGCCAACAAGACGCCCTTACCAACCGCTGCACCGATGTCGCCCGCTTGTCCCGCGCCGCGCTGGAATGGATCAGTGATCCCGAGAACGCGCAGACCGTCGAGGGCCGCGTCGCCCATCTGCCCAAAGTTCTGCGCAAAGCTGCAAGGCGGGCCGAACGACTGGGGCGCGCTTCGCAAACCAAGATGAGCGTCAGTGTCTTCGGTCCCTCGCAGGCCGGCAAGTCCTTTCTGGTCTCGGTTCTGGCCCGCCCGAACGAGGGGCGTCTGGTGGCCGATTTCAACGGCCCGGGCGGCAAGCTTGACTATATCAGCCAGGTGAATCCGGCAGGTGACGGCGAGTCCACCGGGCTGGTGACGCGGTTCACCATGACCAAGGCCCCGACGCCGGACGGGTACCCGATCCAGCTCAACCTGCTGACCGAGGCTGACATCGCGCGCACGCTGATCAACAGCTTTTACGAGGATGGCGACCTGTCCGAAGAGCCGCCGACACCGGAATCGCTGGGGGCTCATTTTTCGGCTCATTCAGGCAAGGCGCAGGCAGCACCCACCGGCGGGATAGACTATGAAGAAGTCTACGAGATTGCTGATTACGTCCAAAAGTGGGTCAGCAAATCGTCCTATGCCTTCAATCTGGGCGGGTTCTGGGACGAAGCGGCCGAACTAGCTCCGCGCCTGACACCCGAAGATCGCGGGCAGTTTCTGTCGATCCTGTGGGGCGGGTACGAACCGCTGACCAACCTGTACATCAAACTGTCCAAAGCGCTGGCGACGATCAACCATGCCGAGGTGATCTACGCTTCGCTGGGTTCGCTGCAGCCGCGCGAGACCTCAATCATCGACGTCAACACCCTGTCGGGTCTGTTTGGACCGGAGGGCGAGGACATGCTGAATATCCAGACCGCCGCCGGGCAGAACGGTCAGCTGAACCGTGCGGTGACAACCGCGCTGGCGGCGGAACTGGTCTTTCCGATGGAAGAACAGCCATCACCCCTGTTTGCCGAAACCGATCTGCTGGACTTTCCCGGTGCCCGCAACCGGTTTGAGGCACCTCTGTCAGTCACCCTTCGCAATCCCGAAGAAGCCGTAACCAACATGCTATTGCGCGGCAAGGTGGCCTATCTGTTCGATCGCTACGTTTCGAACCAGGAAATCACCTCGATGCTGCTGTGTGTGCCCGACAGCAACATGGAAACGCTCAGCTTGCCGGGACTGGTCGAGCAGTGGATCGAGCTGACCCATGGCGCGACCCCGGATGAACGGGCCAAGAACGACTGTATTCTGTTCTTCGTGATGACCAAGTTCGACAAACACCTGATCGACAGCGCCTCGGGCGCCGAGGATTACGAGCGGTTCGAGCGGCGCATGGATGCGTCCTTGCTGAAAGGGTTCGGCAAGGTGCCAACGTCATGGGTTCACAAATGGGCCGGGACCGAACCGTTCACCAACTGCTACTGGTTGCGAAACCCCTATTATCCGATCGAAGCGCTGATCAAATACGAGGATGAACGCGAGGTCGAGATCATCCCCGACAAGGTCAACCGCCTGGCCGAGCTCAAGGCGGGCTGTCTTCAGGCGGAACCGGTGCAAAAGCACTTCAAGGATCCCGAACGGGCATGGGAAGCTGCGCTTGGCCTGAACGATGGTGGTGTCAGCTATCTGATCGAAGAACTGACGAAAGTCTGCAAACCCGAAAGCAAACTGCGCCAGATCAGCAATCAGGTCGAAGCGGTCGCCGCCAATCTGTATCAGGAACTGGCCCAGTTCTACATCTCCGATGACGTCGAAAAACGGATCGAGGAAAAGAGACTTGCCGCCGCCGGTATCATCGACAGTCTTGAACTGACCTTGTCCAACCACCGGTTCGGTGCCTTCCTGAATGCGTTGTCGGTGGATCAGGATGCGGTGCAGGACCGGATTTCGCGGGTGCCTTCGTCAATCCGCATCACGAACGCGGTTGCAAATGAAGCGCACAAACCTGCCGCAGTAACGCCGGCCGCCGCGACCAGCGCACCAAGCCCGGCGCGCCCCGGCGCACCGTTACGTCCCGGCGCACCGGCCAGACCATCGGCCCCGACCTCGCAGGCCAATGCAGCTCCGCCTGAAACGCCCGAGGCCGAGGATGACAAGCCAAAGACAAAATCAATCCGCACCATGACGCCCGAGACCTTTCAGGCAGATACCGCGATTTCCGTCTGGGTCGAGGGCCTGAACCGGTTCCGTGAGGATGAAGAACGGCTGGCCATCTTCCAACTGACGCCGGAAAAAGCCGGCGATCTGGTCAATGAAATGGTGCACGGTTTCTCGCGCACCAATGTCCAGAGCGGCATTATGGAACTGCTGCGAAGCATTTCTTACAGCCTGACCGTCGACAAGCAGGCGCCGTCTGCCGCCATTGTCTGCTCGGAACGAATTAATAATTTTGTCACTACGCTTGGCGCCCGCGACATGTTTAATGGACAGGGTCTGGACATTGATCTTGGCGAAGGAGCAAGCAGGAAAGCGTTCGAAAAACACAAGGGCGCTGATACTGCCGAAAGCCTGCCTGAAGTGCCCCGCGCAGCCGCGACAGATACCTGGACGGATTGGGTATTCGCATTGGACGCGCTGTTTGTAGAAAACGCCAAGGATGGTGATGCCGGCACGGTGAATATTGAACAGAACATCAAACTGGGCGGCGTCCTCAACGAGCTAACAGTCAACGCGGAGCAACCCTCGTGATCGAGATCAAACCAGATCCCAAACATCCTCGCGGTGGCTTTGCCGAAATCACCATATCCGGTGCGACCGCCGATGATGATCCGGTCAGCGTTGCGGTGTTCAACAGCTATCAGCAGAAATGGCTGGGCGCGGATGGCTGGCAGCCGAACCGAGCGAGTATCCCGGCGCGCACCGCCGAACAGGGCGGCGACTCGCTGCGACTGGTCGTCGGACCCGAGGTTGTAAACCACATCGAAGAAGATACACCCGTTCGGATCGAAGTGGGCGGCGGCAGTTGGGACACCTATTGGCCTGACGATATCAATGCAGGCCCGGACGAGGCCGTCATTGGTGGCATCGGCGGCACCGGCACGGCACCTGAAGTCAAAGCACCAACCGTAATGGTGGCGCAACCGCAGACAGACGATGCCGAAAGTGGTGTCGACGTGGGCGATGATGGGGACGCAAAGTCACCTGAAAGCAATCTGGAAGGCAAGGGCAGCGTCGCCCCGTCAGATACGTCAGAGGAAGAATCCGAAGGAAAATCCAGCAAGTCCGGATTGATTATCGGCGGGGTCGTGGTGGCAGCGGTCCTTGCCGCGCTTGCCTATCTGTTCCTGATGCCGGGCACCACGCCGGAAGATGACCCGGTCGAAGTGACTGAGCCGGAACCCGCGCCCGAACCTGAACCGGACCCGGTACAGAATGCCTGCGCCATGTCTCAGCTTGCCGAACTCTCGTCGCAAGGTTTCGACGCGGTGGCAGGCAAAATGCGCGAATGCGGTGGCAGTTTGTCGGCCGATGACGCACTGGGTCTTGTCGAAAAAGCGGCCCTTGCCGGAGATGCCCAGGCGCTTGCCATGTTCGGTTCAATTTACGACAGCGGCGTCACGGATGACGTTATCGAAGGTCAGATCGGCCTGACATTCCCTGATAAGCCGTCCCTGGCGGCGGAGTATTACGACAGGGCCGTCAAGGCCGGGTCCCAGGAAGCAGCGGATCGCCTGGCAGCGGTCTGTACACGTCTGCGGATCAAGTCCGATTCCCTGTCGAAAAGCGCGTTTGAAGATTATTGCCAGTGACCCAGAGGACCCTGAAAACCATGCACCCTGCCCTGATACTCCGGTTCGTTGCCGTCTTTGCATTGCTCTGGGCGTTTGGGGCGGCTGGTGCGGACGCACAGCAACGCAAACCCCTGCTGCTTGAAGGAACCCAAACAATCTATGAACGGGTCCTGACCCGCCCCGGCACCACGCTTCACCCGTCGGCAAACGGCCCTGCGCAATCGACCTATCCGGCCTTTCAGCCGCTTTATGTCTTTGCACGGCAAGACGGTTGGCTTGAGGTCGGCCCAAGCCCGAATATGGCGCCCGAAGGCTGGGTGCAGGAGCCCGGTACCGTACCATGGAAGCAGAACATCGTCGGTGCCTTTACCAATTCCGCCGGTCGCAGCCGTCAACTGCTGTTCGACACGCAGCAGAACCTAGATTGGCTGATGAACCACGAAGCGCTGCGCGATGTGCAGGAACGTCTGGTCGCCGAAGCCTCGGCCGGTGTTGTTGACGGTCAGAATGGTGTCGTCTCGGTCGAACCACAGGAATTCGTCAATATCCGCGACGAACTGTATCTGATGCCGATCCTCGATTTCACCGAGGCGTTGCATCCGTTGACATATGACGAGGTCCTGCTGATGCAGGTGGCCTCGGTCCCGAAACAAGAGGATACGGCAGGCGCACAGGAACTTCAGGGCGATCCGGCAGCCTTTGATGTGGGCATCGTCTTTGTTCTGGACACGACGCAGTCGATGGAGCCTTACATCGCTGCCACACAGCGCGTTCTTCAGAACACAGTGCGCCAGATTGAGGGCACCGAAATCGGAAAGCTGGTCAATTTCGGAGTGATCGGATTTCGCGACAACACCGAAGCTGTGCCAGAGCTGGAATACCGCACCAAAACTCTGATGGATGTGGAACGGCGTCAGGATCAAAGCCCGGTTCTGTCTGCGATTGGCGAGGCAACCTATGTGGCCCGCGCCAATTCGCCCGGTTTCAACGAAGACAGCCTTGCTGGCGTCGAGGATGCGATCGATACGATTGATTGGGAACTGTCCAAGGGTGACGGTGACAAGATCGATGCGCGCTATGTCATTCTGGTGACCGACGCTGGGCCGAAAGACCCGCGGGATCCGAACGCGCGGTCCGAGATCGGAACCGTCGAACTGCAGAAAGACGCCGAAGGCCGCAATATCGTCGTCATGACGCTGCACCTCAAAACCCCCAACGGGCAGGGCAATCACGCCTATGCCGCCGCCAAATACCGTGAGCTTTCGCGCTTTGCCGGGCGGGAGTACTATTTCCCCATCGAAGGCGGCTCGGAACAGGCATTTGAAGGCGTCGTCACCCGGCTGGTGACCGCACTGACCGACCATGTCCGTATCGTCCGGGGCGAAAAAACGGTGCTCAACCCGGAAGAGGCTGGCGAAGGCCTGGTCGAACTGGGCCGCGCCATGCAACTGGCCTGGCTGGGTGAACAAAAAGGCACGCAAGCCCCTGACGTGATCAAGGGCTGGCTGCCCAATCGCGCTGTCGAAGCACCCGACCGGCTTGCCATCGAACCGCGCCTGCTGGTGACCAAGAACGAGATGGCCAGCATGGCCGAGTTTCTGGACAATTTGGTGCGCTTTGGCGAAACCGCGCAAAGCTCGGAACAGTCGCTTGATTTCTTCTCGCAGGTTCGGGGTCTGATCGCGGATATGGCGCAGAACCCGGACCTGCTGGTCAACGCAAACGCCGACACGCTGGGCGGCGCGATGGAGTTTCTGGACCGTCTGCCCTATCAAAGCCAGGTTCTGGGCATGAGCGAGCAACGCTGGGCCGAAAGCGCCATGTTCCGCCGCAGCGTGATCGATGGCATGCGCCAGAAACTGACCCAATATCGGAAGTGGCTGTTTGACAGCACCGTCTGGACTGCACTTTACGAGGGCGCGCCTGACGGCGAGCATGTCTTTGCCATGCCCTTTGACGTGTTGCCCTGACCCGTGTCGGCTCAGCTGCTTCTTGAAGGTGTATCGGTCAGCCTGAGCGATCTGGAACGTCGGTTTACGCTGGATGTTCCGGGCCTAAGCCTGACTTCAGGAGAAGCGATAGGCCTGACCGGCCCCAGCGGCACGGGCAAGACCCTGTTGCTTGAGACACTCGGGTTGCTGCGGCGTCCATCAACGGCGAAGAAATTTCTGATCGGGGTTGATGAGGATGGGCTGGATTTTGGCGGCATCTGGAACAATCACAGCACGTCGCCCGCTGAAATTCGCGGGACGATGTTTGGGTTCGTTCCACAAAGCGGCGGCCTTTTGCCTTTTCTGACCGTGGCCGACAATGTTGCGCTGTCGCAAAAGATTGTCGGTATGGATGATCCGGGATGGTGCAGCGAGTTGCTGCGGCGATTGGAGATCTCGGAAATTTCCGCGCTGTATCCCGGCGCGTTGTCCATCGGTCAGCGTCAGCGTGTTGCCATCTGCCGTGCGCTGGCGCATCGCCCCGCCTTTGTGATCGCGGACGAACCCACCGCAGCGCTGGACCCCGGGGCAGCCTCGACCGCGATGGGGTTGCTGATCGATATGGCCATTTCGGGCGGGGCCGGTGTAATCATCTCGTCCCATGATCTGGACCTTCTGGACCAGTTTTCGCTCCGCCGGATCGCCCTTGGACTGGTGGATCCGGCGAACCAGTCCAACGTCATCAGCCAACTACACGGCCAGACCGGAGTGGCGACAGCGGGGGACGCGGCATGAGGCTGATGATCGAGCTGGCCTTGCGCGACCTGTTGCGCCAACGCGTACATCTGATCTGCAATGTCGCAATTCTTGCCGGGGTCCTGGTGCCGCTCATGGTGATCTTCGGCGTCAAGAACGGGGTTTATGACGCGCTGATCGGGCGGCTGTTGAACGACC
This sequence comes from Ruegeria sp. N11, assembly GCF_056531525.1. Lineage (NCBI taxonomy): Bacteria > Pseudomonadati > Pseudomonadota > Alphaproteobacteria > Rhodobacterales > Roseobacteraceae > Ruegeria > Ruegeria sp. N11. The sequence goes on along the minus strand of NZ_JBQFLX010000018.1, from coordinate 23,939 downwards.
CGGCGACCTTGCGGATCGAAACCACCGGAAACAGCGCGTTTGTTGAAAGCGACGTAGCCGAGGTGGCGGGCTGGGAACAGACGGCCTTTGCCACGGCAAAAACCCGGTCGATCTTTGATTTCGTCAATGTCCGAAAGGAAGGGGCGGTCGCTAAGCGAGACGCTGTTCTGGTTCCGTCGGGCACAGGTGACCCGACCTTGCCAAAGGACCTTGAACTGGGCGCAGACCAGGTGGTCCTCAGCGCCAGTCTGGCACGTCAGCTCGAGTTCTCCGTTGGCGACATCGTGCAGATTTTCACGCAGGCTACAGAACGAAAACGGCAACTGATGCTGCCGCTGGAACTTGTCGTGATCCTTCCGGATTCCGCGCTGTCCGGCCGGTCCGTTCTGGCCAATATCGAGGTGCTGGATCTGGTCGAAGCCTTTTATGACGAATACGCCCTGCCCGATCATGGAATAACCGAAGGGCGCGACATCGCCGCACGCAAGCCTGAATTCGAAGGGATGCGCGTCTTTGCCCGCGACATCACCGAACTGGCGGCCCTGCAATCAAGGCTGGAACAGCGGTTTGGCGTGCAGACCGAAGCCCGCACGGCGGAGGTCAGCGGCGTCCTCAGCCTGGGACGCAATCTGAATCTGGCACTGCTGCTGACAGCCGGGGTTGCCAGTCTGGGTCTGGCCGCCGCGCTGGTCTTCGGGTTCTGGGGTGAGGTCGCGCGCAAGCGTCAGACGCTCGCCTCGTTGGCCTTGTTGGGGATCGGCCCGCGCAGGCTGTGGATGTTTCCCGTCGTTCAGGCATTTGTCAGCGGATTGATCGGCTTGCTGGTCAGTTTCGTACTGTTCTGGATCGCCGGCAATCTGGCCGAGCGCTTGTTTGACAGCGGCCTGACCGAAGAAAACGGTCTTGTCGTTCTGGGGTTGCTTCAAAGCCTGGTCATCATCGTTCTGACACTGGTGTTTGTGATGGCCGCCGCCTTTTTTGCGGCTCGCAGTGCTGCGCGTGTGGACCCCGCTGAAGTGCTGCGCGAAGGGGCGACCTGATCAACTGCCGCTTTTGTGTGTAGGCAGATTGTCGAAAATCTCTTCGTCGCTGTCGATCGGGATACGGTTGTCGCCGGGGTAATAGCTGGCCGAGATATAAGGCCGCTTGCGCCCGCCACCGGGTTTGTCAGCTGTTTCGACAAGCGAATACAACACGATCTGCTGCCCACTGAAATCCTGAAACGTGCCGACCGGGGCCTCACCCTGATTGGGCACGGATTCCCAATGCCGCAGCAAATCCAGTGCCTTCACGGACTCGCGCCCACCGATCAGCGTTGTGCCGATGAAGTCGCCGTCCGTTGACGGGTTGGTGGTCCCCTTGAAGCGCGCGCCTGGCACCAGTGCGCCCAGCGCCGCGTTGGCGTTGACCTGCCAGATATTATGGTCCGTCCCGATCAGAACGCCGCCGCCTCGCTCGGCCAGCGCCGACAGCTGATTGACCAGAATGGCCCCGCTTGATCCGTTCCGGCCCGGAAACTTCGTGGTCGGGTTATGATTGATGTTCCGGATCGCGAAAGAACCGTCCAGCATCAGCGTTCGGCGCCCTGCCCCGTAAAACTGCTGCAGGGCCTGCACGTCTTCAGCATTCATCCGTTTGCGTTGATTAGCTGTGTCCAGAATCAGAATATCGTATTGCCCGCCCCGCAAAGCCGCCGCCAGGCCACCACCCTGCAGGTTCCGTTCGTATGTGACATTGAAATCCTTGCCTTCGCGATACTGATCGAGGAACTGGGCCATTTGCTGACGGTGCCGCGATACAACCTCGGGGCTGTAATCGGGCATCGCGTTGAACCACAATACGCTGCGGGTTGTGTTGTGCCCCTGATGCTGGGCGTGGGCCAGTGTGCCGGCAAAAAGATACAAGACAAACCAAATTCGAAATAGACGGCTCAAAACAGTCACGACCCAACTCCACCAATACAGGTTTCAGTTTATCCGACTTCCCCGCCCCGCAAAATAACGAAAACTGTCATTCTGCTCGGGCAAGGGGCGGATTGACCAACGGCCTAATATCCGCAACTCTGCCAGAGAAGTTTTTGAGATAATTATTAGGTATCGCTAAGGAATATGCCGGTCAGATCAACCCTGCCAGTCATGATTGCCAGTGTCGGCATCGTCGGCCTCGCCGGTGTTTCTGCGGCACTGATCCTGCAGGCATGTGCGTTGCAGATCCCGATACTGCGGGACCTGACAGGCTGTAAGCCGCAAACGCAACTGGTCGCGCAGGAGCAACTGAGTGTGTCGAAAGCAGCCGGTCTGGAGCTGGAACGCCGTATCTTTCAGTTGGAGAGAGAACTGGCCGCGCTGCAATGCGTCAAGGCCCCACCCGATGCCACCGGACCGCTGCACGATGAGGGGTGGAACGAGGCGGATCTGGAAATGCTTTACGGCTGCTGGTCGCTGGACACCACCTATCGCACCCGTGACGTCGATTCCGGTGAAATCCGCACCTATCGGGACTGGCAGATGTGTTTCGACACCAATGGCAACGGCAAGCAGGTCATGCGGTCGAACGATGGGATCACATGCGAAGGCAGGGTTCAGGCGCAATTCGCGCAAGGTCAGCTGAACCTGATCGAGCCTGGAAATCTTGCCTGCCAGGACAACGGCTACATCCATCAGCGCCAGATCAGTTGCGCCCTGGCGGAAAACGGCAAGGCGAGTTGCGAGACCTTGCAGCCCGAAACCGGAGGCGAGGCCACGGTCGGGTTCGAACGTGCGCCGGCTTGAAGTTTGAGGATAGTTTTCGTGCGTCGCCAAGCGCGATGAGGGTCACGCTGTCGGCACCCGCGTTTGGCAGAATTTCTCCGAAGACCAAAGACAGTCCGGGCTTGAACTCGGCACATCGTCAAGCTGAAGCATCCGCCCCAAATGGGGCGGCCCGCTACGTGTCGCCGAAATTCGGGCAGTTCAGGAAGTCTCCGGTTCAATCCGATTTCTGGTGCGTCAGTGCGCCACCCATGATCGTGTAGACAACTTCGACATCCGAGATGGCTGATGGTTCGACTTCGAACAGGTTTTCCCCAAGCACTACAATATCGGCCTTCTTTCCGACTTCGATGCTCCCGATCTCGCCGTCCATTGCCATACCTTTAGCGGCGTTGATCGTATGTGCTTCCAATGCCATTTGCAGCGGTATTTTGGCCTCTTCTCCACCCAGCGGCGGAACATCCGCGCGACCGCGCAACTGGCGTGTTACCCCTGCCTCAATGGCTGCAAGCGGACGATACTCGGATACGTACCCGGACACAGGCCAGTCCGAACCGAATGAGAATATACCACCCTCGTCCGCGACCCTGTTCACCGGAAACATCGCCTGCACGCGCTCTTCACCCAGTCTGGACGTTGAAATGGACTGCATGAGCGGGTCAAAGGTCATCCACGCGCCGGTTGTGTCATATATGACGCCCAGCTCTCCGAACCGGGCGTAATCGTCGGGATGAACCAGGGTGCCATGCGTTATCTTGTGCGCACGTTTGCGGTCAGGGTTCACTTCGATTGCGGCCTCAATGGCGTCCAGAAGAGTTCTTACCGCCAGATCCCCGAAGCAGTGACACGTGACGTTGAAGCCTGAGGCATCGGCGCGGATCACCGCGTCTTTGACCAATCTGATCGGAATAATCGGGTCGACCTCAAGTTCGGGTTTGTCGGCATATGGATCCACGTAGAGCGCATTCCATTTGTCGTCCCCACCATCAATATTGATCTTCAGATAGCGAGCCTTGACTAATTCAGAGTCGAACTTGTCGCTGAGCTCCTGAGTGCCGGGAAGGGGGTCAATCGCCCCGTCGTTCCAGTAGAATGAGCCGATGAAGCGTATTGGCAGATCTCCGTTTTTCTCGAAATCGGCCATCATCTGAAAGCCTTCTTCCTGGCTCATCCCCTGAATGCCGTGGTCATGAACTGCGGTGATCCCGGCAGCAGCGAAACGCTGTAGCCAGTTCGAAACACCATCCGCCAAGAACTCGGGGTTGATGTCTATCAGCGAAGTCAGAACCTGCATCTGGGCTGGCACCTCGACGACCCACCCGGTCGGGTTGCCGTCGGTGTCACGTTCAAAAAAGGAAAAACCCGGCGCTGTGTCAGGCGTGTCCTTGTCGACACCGGCCATTTCCAACGCCTTGGAATTCACCCAAGCCGCGTGGCCGTCGATTGCCCACAAAAACACAGGTCGGTCAGGTTCAATTTCATCGAGCATGGCGGCCGTCGGATTTCCGTCCGTCCATGGGTTGAAACGGACCCCGTAGCCCAGAATTATGTCATTGTCGTTGGTTTCGGCTTCCTGGCGGATACGGGAAAACAGCTCGTCCTTGTCATCTGTCTGCAGATCCACGCCAAGCATGATCAACCCGCCTGCGGCCGCATGTATATGCCCATCAACAAAACCCGGAAGGGCCATTCTACCTTTGAGGTCGATGACTTCGGTACCGATGCCGATGACGTCCTTCAAACCGGCCGCATCGCCCACATAGACGATTTCATCGCCTTCTATTCCCACGGCGGTTGCAACGCTTCTGCCTGCGTCCATCGTATGGATCTCTCCGTTGATCAGAGCGTAATCAGCAGTTGGGTTACTTCGATTGGACTGCGCGAATGCGGGGGATGTACTGGCAAAAATGGCGATAGCCGAAACAAGTAGTTTAGTCATTGCAACCTCTCCAAACGAATAATTCGAATATGATCATAGTGTACCAATCCCAAAAAACGACCTTTACGGCTGATTGCTAGTCGTGCGACGAAGTAGGCAAGGCCAAATCCAAGCCGATATCAATTCACCCTTGCCAAACTCCTCACACCCCTGTAGATCGCGCGAGTTCTCGACAAGAACATCAAGGCGGGGTGATTCCCGCCTTTTGGGTTCGATGAGGGTTGGCGATGCGCGTCTGTCCTCCTCTCAACCTCAACGCCTGATAAAAGGCTGTTAATATGCAAAGCCAAAACATCCGTATTCGGCTGAAGGCATTTGACTATCGCGTTCTGGATGCCAGCACGCAAGAGATCGTCAACACTGCCAAGCGGACCGGCGCGAACGTGCGCGGCCCGATCCCGCTGCCGAACAAGATTGAGAAGTTCACGGTTCTCCGTGGCCCTCACGTTGACAAGAAATCCCGCGACCAGTTCGAGATCCGCACGCACAAGCGTCTCTTGGACATCGTTGATCCGACCCCCCAGACCGTGGACGCGCTGATGAAGCTCGACCTCGCTGCTGGTGTGGACGTCGAGATCAAGCTGCAGTCGTAATCGGAGGGTATGAGAATGCGCTCTGGTATTATCGCAAAAAAAGTTGGCATGACCCGCCTGTTCATGGAAGACGGCAAGCAGATCCCTGTGACCGTTCTTCACCTGGACAACCTGCAGGTCGTTGCACAGCGTACCGCTGACAAAGACGGCTACACCGCCGTTCAGCTGGGCGCAGGTGCTGCCAAGGCAAAACGAACCTCGAAGGCCATGCGCGGTCACTATGCCGCTGCAAAGGTTGAGCCCAAGCGTAAGCTGGCCGAGTTCCGCGTCTCCGAAGATGGCCTGATCGAAGTGGGCGCCGAGATTTCGGCAGAACACTTCCTGGAAGGTCAGAAAGTTGACGTTTCGGGTACCTCGATCGGTAAAGGCTTTGCCGGTGCAATGAAGCGCCACAACTTCGGTGGTCTTCGCGCCTCGCACGGTGTTTCGATCAGCCACCGTTCGCACGGCTCGACCGGTCAGTGTCAGGACCCGGGCAAGGTTTTCAAAGGCAAGAAGATGGCCGGTCACATGGGTGCTGCTCGTGTTACCACCCAGAACCTGGAAGTCGTCAAAACTGACGCCGACCGTGGTCTGGTCTTCATCAAAGGCGCCGTTCCCGGACCGAAATCGGGCTGGGTCACCGTCAAGGACGCCGTGAAGAAGAAAGCTCCGGAAGGCCTGCCTTTCCCGGCTGCTGTGAAATCGGCTGCAACCGAAGCACCCGCGGAAGAAGCTCCCGCGGAAGGTGGTGAAGCATGAAACTTGATGTAATCAAACTGGACGGCGGCAAAGCCGGCGACATCGAGCTGAACGCCGATCTGTTCGGTCTCGAGCCACGTGCGGACATCCTGCACCGTGTGGTCCGTTGGCAGCGCAACAACGCGCAGGCCGGCACCCACAAGGTGAAGACCCGCTCGGAAACCAGCTACTCGACCAAGAAGATCTATCGCCAGAAGGGCACCGGTGGCGCACGCCATGGTGACCGTAACGCGCCGATCTTCCGCAAGGGTGGTATCTACAAGGGCCCGACCCCTCGTTCGCACGGCCACGACCTGCCGAAGAAGTTCCGCAAGCTTGGCCTGCGCCACGCTTTGTCGGCAAAAGCCAAGGCAGGTGAACTGGTTGTGATCGAGAACGCCGAAGCCGAAGGCAAGACCGCCGCTCTGGCCAAACAGGTTGCAAACCTGGGCTGGAAACGCGCTCTGGTCATCGACGGCGCGACCGTGAACGAAGGGTTCCTGAAGGCGTCGCGCAACATCGAAGGTCTGGATATTCTGCCGTCGATGGGTGCAAACGTTTATGACATCCTCAAGCGTGACACCCTGGTGCTCACCAAAGCGGCTGTCGAAGCACTGGAGGCTCGTCTGAAATGAGCGCGAAGGCAGAACACTACGACGTGATCCGCAAGCCGATCATCACCGAAAAGTCGACCATGGCGTCCGAAAACGGCGCGGTTGTCTTTGAAGTGGCGATCGACAGCAACAAGCCGCAGATCAAAGAGGCCGTCGAGGCGCTGTTTGGTGTGAAGGTCAAGGCGGTGAACACCACCGTGACCAAAGGCAAGGTCAAGCGGTTCCGCGGCCAGTTGGGCCGTCGGAAAGACGTCAAGAAAGCATACGTGACCCTGGAAGAGGGCAACACCATCGACATCTCTACCGGTCTCTGATCGGAACTGTCTTTGGACAAACCAATAAGACCCCCGCGAAAGCGGGGGTTTTTCTTTAGGTGGCGACACCAAAAATTGAGCGCCATACCCAGCGCCTCGACAAGAAATGGATTGCTATGCCGGTAGGGTCGTCTATCTGGGATGCAACAAACAAAAGATATGGCAGGCGCATGACCCAATCCTCTTTCTCGACCCGGGCCAACCCGGATATGACCGTTGCGCGGGATTGGGTGTCGACGCTGGCAAAATATCGGGAGCCGAGCCAGCCGCGCAGTTGGTTCGAGCTTGGAGCCACCATAATCCCTTTCATCGCGCTTTGGGCGTTGGCGTGGGCGTCTTTGTCGGTCAGCTATTGGCTGGCTTTTGCAATCTCGGTTATAAATGCGGCGTTCCTGCTACGCCTGTTTGCCATACAGCATGATTGCGGGCACGGGGCGTTTTTCACGAACCGGACGGTCAGTGACTGGGTCGGGCGGGGGATCGGCGTGCTGACCCTGACACCCTATGACGTCTGGCGTCGTACGCATTCCACGCATCACAACTCTTCCGGTAATCTGGACAAGCGCGGGATGGGCGACGTCCATACGCTGACGGTGGACGAATACCGCGCACTGAAGCCGATGAGCCAGTTTTGGTACCGCGTGTATCGTCATCCGATCACCCTGTTTGGCTTTGGTCCTGGCTATTTGTTCCTGTTGCAGAACCGCCTGCCGCTAGGCCTGACAGGAATTCCGAAATTCTGGGTCAGCGCGATGGTGACAAACCTTGCCATTCTGACCGTGCTGGGGGCGATCTACTATTTTGGTGGCCTGATGCCGATGGTGCTGATCTTTCTGCCGTCAACGCTGGTTGCCGCTGCGGCTGGCGTTTGGCTATTTTACGTTCAGCACCAGTTTGAAGAGACGCAATGGGATCCCGACAAGGACTGGCAATTGCACGAGGCCGCCCTGCACGGCAGTTCGCATTACATCCTGCCATCCATATTGCAGTGGTTCACGGCCAATATTGGCATCCACCACGTCCACCACCTGTACAGCCGCATCCCGTTCTACCGCCTGACCGAAGTGCTGCGCGACCATGATGAACTGGCAAATAGCAACCGGATGACCATCCGTGAGAGCCTCGCCAACGCGCGCTTGCATTTGTGGGACGAGCAAAGCCGTCGCCTGTTGTCCTTTGCCGAGGCGCGGGCGCTGTATGGGTGAGCGGGTAGTTACCGCGGACAGTTGGGCAAGCGGAAAGACTTAAGATAGCCTGTGTGACCCTGGTAATAGGTAACACCATCGTCGTGCCCTCCGGTCTCTGATCGAACCGGTTTTTGGAGAGAGGTGAAAGCCCCCGCCAAAGCGGAGGTATTGTTTTCTGGTTTACGGGAAGTTTGCAGAGCTGCAGTCATCTTTGTGAATTTGCACAATGGGGCAAAACGCTGAATAAATGAAAAAGTCTTGAGCTCGGATTCTTACTCAGCAGCTTCGATCGGTTGTGATCTTGCGACGTTTTCCCTGGCCTCAGAGAGCAGCCATTCGCGGAAACTGTTGACGAGTGGGTCGTCGCGTTTTTCTTTTTGCGTTGCAATAGCATAGATGGTGAATGGAATCGTTGTGGCCCCGAACAATCGTACGAGGCGACCATCGTTGACCGAACTGCCTATGACGGCTTCATAGGCAAGCGATACCCCAAGACCAGCCTCTGCCGCAGTGGAAGCATATTCGCAGTTTGGATAAATCGGGTCACCACACGGAAGCTCGGCAACAACGCCTGCGGCACGGAACCATTCAGCCCATTGATCGTCAACTTCGTCACGAAACAGCGTCAAGCGCAACAGGTCCCTTGGATGAGAGATGTTTTCGCGTTCCAACAGCGATGGTGAAGCGACCGGATAACGCGCCGAGTTCAGGAATGGCACGACATCGACCCCTACCTCGGGGTCATCGCGCCACTTGATTACAACATCGGCATCGTTGGTTGCAAAATCTGTTGAGGGCGCGCCCTCGGCAATGCGCAGCCTGATCGCTTTCGCGTGCTCAAATCGCCCCATCCTTGGCACAAGCCATCGGGCGGCAAATCCCGGAGTGGACAATACCCGCAATGTTTGACCATGTGCGTCAGCCTTCGCCGCGCTGGTGCCGTCTTCGAGGTTGTCCAGCAGTTGCGTCAGTCGGCCTGCGTAGTCTCGACCGGTGCCGGTCAAACTGATCCTGTTACCTTCCCGGCGAAAAAGAGCGGTTGCGAGATAATCCTCCAATGCGCGGATTTGGTGCGAAATTGCTGAAGGGCTTAAGCAAAGTTCGTCCGCAGCATCTTTGAAGCTCAGATGCCGGGCTGCGGCCTCAAATGCTTTCACGGCCGAGAACGGGGGTAATTGCCGTTTCTTCACGCGTGAATTTCCCTCATCAAGCAATGAAAAACGATCTTTTGCGGTCAATAATACCTGTCGGCTAGGCTCGGGGCAATTCCTCATCTTTCGGAAGGAGGGAACAATGCTGTTCCTCAGACGTGTCACGCTCGCCGTGGCCGCACAGTTTCTTTTTGCCTTTTCCTTCGCGGTCGCGGCAGAGACCCCGACGGTTCCAGACGATTTGACGGAAGAGCTTCACCGCTGGATAGATACTGCCACGGACCTCCCAAGGGCGCCTTCACCAGCAAGCATCTTTTTTGCTGATACCAAGGATTTGGCTGAACCGAGTGAGATGGCTTCGATGATTGGCGGCACGCCCCGCGGGATCTATGATCCTGAAACGAAGAGGATAACGCTGGTCCTTCCTTGGAGCGCAGAAGACCCGCAGGACATTTCTGTCCTGCTGCACGAACTTATTCATCATCGTCAGGAGGGTAAGCATTATTACTGTGAGGCCGCCAAGGAACAGGTCGCCTATGGTTTGCAGCAGGCCTGGCTGGCCGAGCGCGACCTTTCGCTGGACGTCAATTGGATCGCGGTTGTCCTGGCTTCAAGTTGTACGGCACGCGACATTCATCCATAATGAGAGATTGTTGGTCTCGCGAAACAACGGCGTCGTTTTTACTGTGCCCCCTGACTGCTGAGTTGGTTCCGAATTTGAGTGCCAGAAAATCAGCAGGGCCCTATAGACACCTACCCCCAACACTGCTACATGCACCCAATCTTACGGCCTCGGATTCGTTCCGGGGCCTCTGATATTTGTAACCGGGGACCTTCGGGGCCCTATACCCTTGGCACCTACGGGGGCCTATCACATAGCAGGGAAATCCCCTGCACTTGCTAAACGGAAGACAGAAAGCATGGCACTTAAGTCGTACAAGCCGACGACGCCGGGCCAGCGCGGGCTGGTGCTGATCGACCGTTCGGAGCTTTGGAAAGGACGTCCGGTCAAGTCTCTCACTGAGGGTTTGACCAAATCGGGCGGCCGGAACAACACCGGACGGATCACTTCACGCCGCCGCGGCGGTGGCGCAAAGCGTCTCTACCGGATCGTTGACTTCAAACGGAACAAATTTGATGTCGCGGCAACCGTCGAGCGGATCGAATATGACCCGAACCGGACCGCATTCATCGCACTGGTAAAATACGAAGACGGCGAGCAGGCATATATCCTGGCTCCGCAGCGTCTGGCTGTTGGTGACAAAGTCGTGGCATCCGCCAAGGCTGACATCAAGCCGGGCAACGCAATGCCGTTCTCGGGCATGCCCATTGGTACCATCGTCCACAACATCGAGATGAAGCCTGGCAAAGGCGGTCAGATCGCACGTGCGGCTGGTACTTACGCTCAGTTCGTTGGTCGCGATGGCGGCTACGCTCAGATCCGTCTGAGCTCGGGCGAGCTGCGCATGGTCCGTCAGGAATGCATGGCCACCGTTGGTGCCGTGTCCAACCCCGACAACAGCAACCAGAACCTCGGTAAAGCCGGTCGTATGCGCCACAAGGGCGTTCGTCCCTCGGTTCGTGGTGTTGCAATGAACCCGATCGATCACCCGCATGGTGGTGGTGAAGGTCGTACCTCGGGTGGCCGTACGCCGGTTACTCCGTGGGGTAAGGACACCAAGGGTAAGCGTACCCGCAACAAGAACAAAGCGTCCCAGAAGCTGATCATCCGCTCGCGGCACGCCAAGAAGAAGGGACGTTAATCCATGTCTCGCTCTGTTTGGAAGGGTCCTTTCGTCGATGCTTACGTGCTGAAAAAAGCCGAAGCAGCGCGCGAGTCGGGCCGCAACGAAGTCATCAAAATCTGGTCGCGTCGTTCCACCATTCTGCCCCAGTTCGTGGGTCTGACCTTTGGTGTGTACAACGGCCAGAAGCATATCCCGGTAAACGTCTCGGAAGACATGATCGGTCAGAAGTTCGGTGAATACTCGCCGACCCGTACCTATTATGGCCACGCCGCAGACAAAAAAGCGAAGCGGAAGTAAGTCATGGGCAAGGAAAAGAACCCCCGCCGCGTGGCTGAAAACGAAGCAATGGCGAAAACGCGCATGCTTCGCACCAGCCCGCAGAAACTGAACCTGGTTGCGCAAATGATCCGCGGCAAGAAAGTTGAGAAGGCTCTGACCGACCTGACTTTCTCGAACAAGCGCGTCGCGCAGGATGTCAAGAAGTGCCTGCAGTCCGCAATCGCGAATGCCGAAAACAACCACAACCTGGACGTTGACGAACTGATCGTCGCCGAAGCATGGGTTGGCAAGAACCTGGTCATGAAGCGCGGTCGTCCGCGTGCCCGTGGCCGTTTCGGCAAGATCATGAAGCCGTTCTCGGAGATCACCATCAAGGTGCGTCAAGTTGAGGAGCAAGCCTAATGGGTCATAAAGTAAATCCGATCGGCATGCGCCTGCAGGTCAACCGCACCTGGGATAGCCGCTGGTACGCCGACACCAAGGACTACGGTGATCTTCTGCTGGAAGACCTCAAAATCCGTGAGTTCATCAACAAAGAGTGCAAGCAGGCCGGTGTTGCCCGTGTGATCATCGAACGTCCGCACAAGAAGTGCCGCGTCACGATCCACACTGCACGCCCCGGTGTCATCATCGGCAAGAAAGGTGCAGACATCGAAGTTCTGCGCAAAAAGCTTGCTCGCATGACCGACAGCGAACTGCACCTGAACATCGTCGAAGTGCGCAAGCCCGAGCTTGACGCGCAGTTGGTTGCCGAGTCCATCGCTCAGCAGCTGGAGCGCCGCGTCTCGTTCCGTCGCGCGATGAAGCGGTCGGTTCAGAACGCCATGCGCATGGGCGCCCTGGGTATCCGGGTGAACGTCGCTGGTCGTCTGGGCGGCGCCGAAATCGCACGGACCGAGTGGTACCGCGAAGGCCGCGTGCCTCTGCACACCCTGCGTGCCGACATCGATTACGCACATGCCGAAGCGATGACCCCCTACGGGATCATCGGGATCAAGGTCTGGATCTTCAAAGGTGAGATCATGGAGCACGATCCGCAGGCACGTGACCGTAAAGCACAGGAACTCCAGGACGGCCCTGCACCTCGTGGTGCTGGTGGCGGTCGTCGCTAAGGAGGGAAAGATATGCTTCAACCAAAGCGTACAAAATTCCGCAAGATGCACAAAGGCCGGATCAAGGGCGAAGCCAAGGGCGGCTCTGATCTGAACTTTGGCACCTACGGCCTGAAAGCCATCGAGCCTGAGCGTGTGACTGCACGTCAGATCGAAGCTGCGCGTCGTGCCATGACCCGCCACATGAAGCGTCAGGGTCGTGTCTGGATCCGCATCTTCCCCGACACTCCGGTCACTGCAAAGCCGATCGAAGTTCGTATGGGTAAAGGTAAAGGTTCCGTTGACCGTTGGGTTTGCAAGGTCAAGCCCGGTCGCGTGATGTTCGAGATCGACGGCGTCAATGACGACATCGCCCGCGAGGCCCTGCGCCTGGCCGCGATGAAGCTGCCAATCAAGACCCGCGTCGTGGTTCGCGAAGACTGGTAAGCGATAGGGGGCAACCCCGTTCGTGACTGAAAAGACCCCCGCCGGGACACCGGCGGGGGTTTTCTGTTTCAACGATGCGCTGCATTCGCGGTCGCGTGATTGGATTCGACGAAATACGAAGGCAGCCCTAGGCTGTCAGTCAGTTAGCCGGAGGTTCCCATGGTTCAGTTGCGCAAGAAAGTGCTTATCAAAGAAGTGATCACCACTGATCAACTGGGCCAGCCATGCCCACCCATCGTTCGCGTGGCAGCTATGGCCGTCTTTCAAAACCCACTGGCAGGCAAGTTTACAGAAGACTTATCGGACTTGTTCGAGATCGGCGGAGCGCTTGGTGCCGATCTGGCTGACGAGGCAATTGAGCAGCTGGACGGAGATCCGGTTTCATACGGCAAGGCGGCCATCGTCGGTATAAACGGAGATCTTGAACAAGGCGGGGCTGTGATCCATCCCAAGCTTGGTGCCCCGATGCGCGCGGCGGCCGGCGGGGGTGAGGCTGTGATCCCATCAAATGCAAAACTGGGTGCGCCGGGTTGCACAATTGATCTGCCGCTGGGACACAAGGACAACCCGTGGTCCTTCGATCATTTCGACACTATGACACTGAATGTACCCGATGCGCCGAAACCGGACGAGATTGTATTGTGCCTTGCCTATGCGGATGGTGGCCGCCCTATCCCGCGCTGTGGCAAAGGACCCCTTAAGACCTAACCCTGGAAACATTAACTGGCCTTGGTGCAAGGGCTGGGTTATGCCCGGCCCATGCCACAGATTGATTCACTCTTCGTCACCCGCCTCTACCGCGCTGCCCTTTCTGAATTCGATCCGAAGATCGACCCGGAAGAGCTGGAAAATTCATGCATCGTCATCGCCGAGGATGATGAGGCCGGACAGGACTGGTGTGAGGAAAACGGTTATCCCGGTTATACCAGCTACGCCTCTCTGACCGATCTGCCGTGGCGGTTCCCAATATTTGCCGATCTGGTCAAGGTTCTGGATCAGCACGTGGCCGCGTTTGCCACGGATCTTGAGTTTGACCTGGGCGAAGGAGAACTGAAGCTTGAGGATCTGTGGATCAACATCCTGCCCGAAGGCGGGATGCATTCCAGCCACCTGCACCCTCACAGCGTGATCTCAGGCACAACTTACGTCGCGATGCCAGAAGGCGCCAGCGCGCTGAAACTGGAAGACCCTCGGTCCGGCCGCATGATGGCCGCGCCCACGCGCCTCAAGGGTGGTCGGCGTAACTTGCAGCCGTTCATCTATGTAAAGCCGAAGGTGGGGGACGTGTTGCTGTGGGAAAGCTGGCTGCGCCATGAGGTTCCGATGAACATGGCCGAGGACGAACGGATCAGCGTCAGCTTCAATTACCGTTGGGATTAACAAACCTGGTCATAGCGGGGCACCAAAGCCTTCCCGTCCGCGTATCAACTGCGGTTGCATACGTCTTCCGACAGTGCAGGCCGTGAGGCCTGAAAATAAAGTCGACCAGCCATGATGAGCGTTATCTTTTCGTAATCCTGACGTCCACAAACCAGTTTTTGTCAAATCTGCCCTGCGTGCTGGTCAGCGACCTTCCCGCCGAAAAATCAGGTGGCAGGTTCTGACTTATCGAGAATCCGACAACAATCGAACTCTTGAACAAGTAATTCGTGCGGCCGGACACGCGCAATTGACCGCTATCAGAAAGCGATGCGCTATAGCTCTTGGGCCGCGACGCTCCGCCCTTGGCGAATTCCTGAGCACTGATCAACTGAAACCCGTTGGCGGACTTGCGGTAGTGTAATCGCAAGACCAGCTTTGTGCCTGAACCCGCGTCTTTGCCATTGGGGTTCGCCCGTCGGCTGATATCGATGACATAATCCCCATATAGCGGGCTGGACGCATCGGCACGGGGATTTGGCAACGCCACTGAAACGCGGCTGTCAGGCTGCACATTGCTATCAAGTGGCGGTTCGGGTTTCGCGATGTTTTTCAGAACAGCATAGCTTTTCTCGGTCAGGTATCCGGTTCCCTCTGAACCGCTTTGCCCCTGAAATCGACGCAAGGCCGCGCGAGACCGCGCACCGAATATCCCGTCAACTGGCCCGGCGGAATAGCCCAGAGCATTCAGACCGCGCTGAATACTTCGATAGTCGCTTCGGCTTAAGTTCAACGCAGTTTCGGTTTCCAGCGCCATGTCTTGTTGCGCATTCTCCCGACCCCCCTGGTCGGCTGTATTCTTCGAAATCAAGGACAGGTCGCCTGCATTCCTTTGGTCATCCGAGGCCTTCGTTTTTGGCTGAGCCTGATTGCCAATCGCGCCAGCGACCTCGCCAGCGTACTGTCCGGCCCTTGTGTTCGGATAGAGTTGCGCGATCATTTCCAATGCGCCCTTCTTCACACTGTCATCTTCCAGCTTCAGTGCTTCGCGCAGGACGCGTTGAGCCGCGTCTTCGCGTTCGTCAGCAGGGAGGGGTTCTGCGGTTGCAGAGTTTTGGTCTAATTCGGTTGAAGGAGCCTTGATTGCTGCAGGAACAAGGAAGATGTCGCGCCCGGGCAGTGAGCCATAGGTGAACGGCTCCTGATAGCCCTCAGTCAGGTCAAAAACTGTGTCCCGCACTTTGCGGAAAAGCTTTCCCAATTCCAGACCGGGCACTTCGATATGCTCCAGCAAAGCCTGCGCGTAAGGGCTGTTGCGGCCCACGCCATCCAATGCCAGCGTCCCACTGCGCGCGGAATACCCGACAAGTACGCCGCCCGGGTCGATACGTCCCAATCCCCGGCCAATCGACCGGGTCGCCGTGGTTCGGACCATTTGCGACACGAACGGATTGTTCCGGCAGGCGTCCACAAGAACCAGTTTCAGGCCCTTGGCCGTTGAAACTGAATTCAGCATTGTCTCCAACCGGATGGCCTCGAACTCTACATCCTTGTCACTTCTGAGTTCCGCGTTTGTGGGTATCAGATAGTTTGTATTGTCGATTTCGATTCCGTGGCCCGCAAAGTAGACCAGCACCATATCTGCGTCGTCTGTTTCCTCGGAAAAATCCCGAAGGGTAAGCCGCATGTCTCGGTAATCGAGGTTGTATTTTTCGGTGACAACAAACCCGATCCGCCCAAGCGCGGCGGCTACGTCCCTGGCGTCGTTGGCCGAGTTGGGAATGTCCGAAACGTGGTCATACTGTGCGTTGCCGATTACAAGCGCCACACGCTTTGCCTCGGCTGATGTCGCAATACTCAGGCAAAGTGCCAGGCCCCAGAAAAAGCAAAGACCCATCCGCAAGCCGCGACGGAATTGATGAGTTTGGCATCTAAGCATAAGTAGCAGCAGATTTTTTAACCTGAGTATACTCTATCACACCCTGGCCTGCCCCGCGACGTCAAGCTGGCGCACGCGGTACTTAGAAGGATTTCACGGCTTCTGGTTTTGACGAAGAACAGAAAATATCAACGACAAACCAATATTTTGCCGCTCATCGGTGACCGGTCCGTTTTCACATGACCAAGCATCTTGCCGTAAATGCCTGAACCGATCACTGTTCCTACATGCCGAACCACCAGATCCGAAAACTGGAAGCAGCCAAACCGGTGCTACCGGAAAGCCGTGGTCATTTCTTGCCTGCCACAATGCGGTCCAGAATGAGAGCACAGAAGAGGATTGCCAGACCCGCCAGTATGCCTTGCCCAGCGGCAGCATATTGCAGAGCCTCCAGCACATCTTCGCCCAGACCTTTCGCACCAATCAGTGATGCAACAACGACCATGGCAAGTGACATAAGTATGGTCTGGTTGACGCCAGCCATGATGGTCTTGTGCGCCAGCGGCAGATCTACTTTCCACAACAGATAGCGCGGCGTTGCGCCAAATGCGAGGGCAGCCTCGCGCACGGTTTCCGGCACTTGCTGCAGACCCAGGACGGTAAAGCGGATCACCGGTGGGCTTCCAAAGATCATTGTCGCGACGACTCCGGCGGGTTTGCCGGACCCGATGAAGGCGACAACTGGGATTAGATACACGAAGGACGGCATCGATTGCATGAAGTCCAGGATTGGCCGCACGATGGCAAACGCTCGGGGGCGGCGTGCACAGTAAATGCCAAGCGGAATACCCAGCGTGATCGAGATCAGCGCAGCGGCCCCCAGCAGGGCAATAGTTGTCATCGCCTTCTCCCAGAAATCCAGCAGGCCGAGATAAGCCAATGCCGCGCCGGTGAAAATTGCCACGCGCGGGCCAGCGGAAAGATAAGCCAGCATGATTATGACCAGCCCCACGACCGGCCACGGGGTGTCGACCAGAACCACTTCGATCCAGTCCAGAAGGGTGCGCATTCCGTAGGTCAACCCATCGAAGAAACCGCGTCCGGCTGTTTTGGTCCACTCGAATACGGCCTGTACGCCGTCACCCACGTTGAGCCGCCAATCCCGGTTTGTCGGAAAGGTCTTTAGAACAGACAGTGCATCAGGTTGCGCAAACTTGATGGCAGAAAGAACAACAACAACTACGGTCAGCAGGGACGCAACGACCATCCGGGTCACGGACCATCCATTAGCCACGCTGGAATCCGATCGCCAGCGCGCGAACTGACCTTCCAGCGTCCAGTTGGCCAACGACGCCGCGAGGAGTTTGACGGCTAGCAGCAGGAAAAGCCCGACCGCCAGATAGGTGATACCGGTAGAGTCTGCGCTCTGTGCGGCTTCCTGCGCTCCGGCCAGGGCGCCTTCCAGCGACTCTGCCGCGCGTTTTAGGGACTCCAGCGACGCAGCGCCGGATTGTTCCGCCGCCTCGATCTGCTGTCGACGCAGCGCCAGAGTTTGTTCGATCTGATCGGCCCGTTCGCGAAACTCCCGACCCAGATCACCGAAAAGACCCAAGCCGATCTGAATGTAAGCGAGTGTTTCAAGCACCAGAAAGCCCAGGAACCAGGACCAGAGACCTCGCGCGCCGAACCAGATCGGGCCGAGAACGGCGGCAGCCTTGTTCAGGGTGAACCGATAACCCGGCGCCTGCATCATATAGGCAAAGGTCTTTTGATAATATGCTTGGCTTTGCCCGACAAAATCAGCGATCAAACCTTCCAGACGGTCGGCAGTTTCGGGTTTGACCTGCTGCGCATCAACGTGTTTCATCGTTGTCCCCTTAGGCCTGACTGTTCTGAATGGCGCGGATAAGCCCTGCGCGGTTGATCACGCCCACGGTCTTGCCGTCTTGGGTGACTGCGACCACTCCGTGCCCTTCGACACAAAGGTTCATCAGGTCGGACAGATCCATGTCGGGATGGGCCTCTTTGGCGTCATTGGGAACTTCGCCGTGATGGGCCTCGAATTCGTCGACCGGTTTCATCACCGAGTGCGCAAAGATCATGTTGAGCTTGGAAATCCCGGCGACGAAATCGGCGACATAATCGTCGGCGGGATTGAGGATGATTTCTTCCGGCGTGCCGATCTGAACGATGCGCCCATCCTTCATGATCGCGATGCGGTGGCCGATACGGATCGCCTCATCAAGGTCATGGGTGATAAACATCGTGGTCTTGTTGAGCTTGTGGCTGAGTTCCATGAACTGGTCTTGCAATTGCTTCCTGATCAGCGGATCGAGGGCCGAGAATGGTTCGTCCATCAGCAGGATTTCAGGGTCTGCAGCGATCGCCCGGGCAAGGCCGACACGCTGCTGCATGCCGCCGGACAACTCATGTGCATATTTGTCTTCCCAGCCATTGAGCTCTACCAGTTCGAGAACGCGATCTGCCTCTTCCCAGCGACGCGCCTTGCCGGTGCCGCGAATTTCCAGAGGCATGGCCACGTTGTCGCGGACAGTGCGGTGGGGCATCAGGCCGAAGTTCTGGAACACCATGGCGACGCGGCGGTTCCGCAAATCGCGAAGCCCGTCATCGTTCAGACCCATCACGTCATCGCCGTCCAGGTAGATGTGGCCATCGGTGGGTTCCAGCAGGCGATTCACGTGGCGCACTAGGGTCGATTTACCCGACCCGGAAAGGCCCATGACGCAAAACAGCTCGCCGCGCTCGATCTCAAAGCTGGCATCAGCGACGCCGACAACACAGTTGAACTGCTCCAGCACCTCGGCCTTGCTCAACCCTTCACTGTGAATGGCTTTCAGTGCGTCCCGCGCGCGTGCTCCGAACACTTTCCACACGCCGCGTGCATCGATTGCGATATCCGCTGTCATACTGGCCCCACCTTGGTCTAGCTTTCAGAATGTGCCCCCGACAACCTGGCCGGGGGCACTGGGTATCAGTTGGTTTTCAGGCCCAGCCAGCCGTCGACGGTATCGCCGTTCGCGGCGATCCATTCGGCCACAACTTCATCCGTTTCGCGCCCTTTAACGACAACTTCGTAGGTTAGGCCGCTGAGTTGATCAGCATTCATGTTGATGTTGCTCAGGAAAGAAGCTGCGGCCGGATTGCGCTGCTCCAAAGATTTGGAGTGGGCAACCGTCACGGTTTTCACAGGCTCGCCTGTGCTGACATGCGATTTGTTGTACCAATCCGCGTCCTGATCCGGCTGAACCATCTTGTATGTGGCCGCGTCGTGTGCGGGTTCTTCAAGGATTGTCACATCATACAGCGCGTGCACATAATGCGGCGCGTAGCAGTAGAAAGCGGCGCCTTTTTTCTGGTCGATTTGATCTTTGAGACGGGAATAGAACACCGTCTCATCTTCGGTTGTCGGAGTCAGGAACGTTTCGATACCATAGTCGCGCACACGCACCTTAAAGGTGTTGGTTGAGGCCCAGCCCGACGCGCCGACCCAAACTTCGCCCATGCCATCGCCGTCAGAGTCGAACAATTCCTGGGCCATAGGCGTGGCCAGATCATAGATCGACTTGATGCTGTGATCATCGACCATGTAGTTGGGAACGCAAATCCCGGCCCGGCCCTCGTAGCTGCTTGAAGACAGCGCGACGGTGCCTTTCTGGTCGACGTATTCATCGGTGAAGGAAGACTGGTTCGGCAACCAGACATCGGGGTGCACATCAATGTCCCCTCGCCCGCCATCCATTGCGGCAAAAATCACGGCGTTGGCGCCCGGCGCATAGCCCACCTCTCCGCCCAAACGCGTTTCGATAACCTGCCCGATGACGCGGCTCATGATTTTGGCGCCGGGCCAGCTGGGTTCGCCCACCATGACCTTGTCTTGCGCCAACGCTGAAGTAGCACCCAAGGCGAAAGCCAGTGTTGCCGTAAGTGTTGTCAGTTTCTTCATATCAAATTCTCCCGTTGCGTTGTGTTGGATGCGCATCAGACGCGCGCCCGCTTGCGTTGCGGGTCTATGAATGGAATGTCCGATACCGTTGCCCCCAGGCGTTTCATCCGCCCGTCGAGTTGCCCAATTTCAAGTTGCGTGCCGTTCTCGGCATGCTCGACCGACAGCCGCGCCATGGCGATCGCGTGTTCAAGCATCGGTGATCGGATGGCCGAAGTGACCACGCCCACCTGCCGTTCGCCAGCAAAGACCGAAGCGCCATGAGCAGGCACATCATCGCACCCGATCAACAATCCCTTGAGCACGCGGCGCGGCTCTCGCGCGTTTCGCTCAAGCGCAGATTTGCCCGTAAAGCTCGCCTTGTTCAGATCGACCGCGAAGTCCAAACCGGCCTCGAACGCGTCGACGCCCGGCGCAAACTCGGCATTTGCCGCGGCCAATCCGGCTTCGATCCGGATGATGTCCAGCGCAGCCGAGCCCATGGGTGTGATCCCAAACTCTTCACCCGCCTCCATCACCGCATCCCAGATCGCTAGCGCGTCGGTCTTGGAACAGAAGACTTCGTAACCCAGTTCCCCGGTATAACCCGAGCGTGAGAGCATGAATGGCGCACCATCGCGATCATTGAGCCGGGCAATTGTGACCCCGAACCACTTCAGGTGATCCAGCGAAGGCACATGTGGCTGAGTGAAGGCAATCTTGCGCAGCAAGTCGCGGGATTTTGGCCCCTGAATGGCAAGGTTTGGCATCGCGTTCCGCATCGCGTGCACCCGAACCTGCAGGCCCATATCCATCGCCAATGCCTGCAGCGAACGACCACTTTCCTCGGATCCGCAGCACCAACGGAAGATTTCGGGCGCAAGACGGAAAAGCGTGCCGTCATCGATAACCGAGCCGCTTTCGTCACACATCAACGTGTAGGACCCACGCCAGACCGGCAGCTTCGCCACGTTGCGAGTTGTTGCCTGCTGCAGCAGTTTCTCGGCGTCCGGGCCAACAATATCGAATTTGCGCAACCCGCTCATGTCCTGAACTGTCACGGCCTCACGACAGGCCCAGTATTCACCCAAGGTGCCGTGCGCCGGAAAGCTGACTGGTGCCCATAGATCACGTGCAGGCGCGAATTGTTGGGTCAACGGGGCCAGCCGATCATGAAATGCGGATTCCTGACTGATCGACATCGGGGCATCTTCCTTTTCACGATAGGCAACCGCACGGCGGATCGGCGTTTCTGGGCGGTAGATGCGGACGTGAACATCCGTCGGGTTCCAGCCATTGATCGGGTCAATATCGTCCGGGCAAGCGGTCGAAACGCACACCAGGTCCTCCATAGCGCGCATGGCGACATAGTCACCGGGGCGGGAATAGGACTCCTCGGTCAGAATGTGATGCGTCGCCGGATCAACCCATGTGTTCCAGAAAAAATTGATCGCGGGCCAGGCCGAACGACGCGCGACACCGTAAGGCGCCAGCGCATTGGACATGTTATCGGAACAGTTCACGTGGCCGGGAAAGCCGCGCTCTTCATAACCTCGGGCGGTGCAAGCCAGACCGAAAGTGTCGTGGCGCCCACAGGTGTCCTGCACCACATTGAGAAGTGGTCGCATCTCACGATCGTAGAACTTGTCCAGCAACCCCGGGCCAGGATAGGCGCGTCGCACCATTGATCGCGTCGCCGTCGAGTCGATCATCCATTCGACTCCATGTTTCAGCTCATCGGAACGAAGCACCATGAAGTCCGAGCACTGCTGCCCTTCCACGTCGATGATCTGAACGAATTCGCCCGCTTTCAATTCGTAAGCCAGCGCCGTTCCTCGCGGTACAGTAAACTCGTCCCGGACATCTCCCAGAAGTGGCGGCAGCTGAGGCTGGTCCGAGACTGCACATTGATGGGAGACCGTAACGCATCCGGTATCGGTTCCCTCAACCAAGCCAGAAATGAGCGTTGGCCTGATCAACCAAAATGTCACGCGTTTTTCGACACGCAACACCAGCGGTTCTGATGAGGCCATTAGCCTGAAACACGCGACTTCCTGCCTTGGATCTCCGCCATTTGCACCAATCCAACCTGTAAAAGGGTCGCTGTTGAATGCACCTTGATCAACCGTTCCGTTCGCTTGCAGTTTCAGTCGAGCAAGCGCAGGCCTCCCATCGGCAAACGCAACAATGTCCAGCGGATAACCCTGCGATGTCGCCTCAAATGACAGCAGGTCGCCCTCGGCGGCTTCAACACGGTGCGCGTCGCGTGGTGCCAGCACATATTCTCGGACACCCGAGGCCTTCGGAAAGCCCGGGAATCTGCGTCCCGGGCCAACAAACCCGGCATTCGTGAACTCGTGTAGGACAGCTGAACCATGCATGTTGCCGTAGGATTCTCATTTATGAAACTAGTTACAGAGGTTGATGAAACTGGTTACATATGTCAATACTTTCGTTGAAGGTAGAAAAAATAGGCGCGATACCACGTGACACAAAAAGACCCGACGTTGAAAAAACGCGCAAATCTCAGAGATGTTGCGAAAGCAGCGGGCGTATCGGTCGCAACCGTATCCCGGGTGCTGAACGAACCGGGTGTTGTGAAAAAGGAAACTCTGGAGAAAGTTCAGAAAGCAATTGCGGATCTTCGATTCGTCCCCAGCGCGGCCGCCAGAGCAATCAACTCTGGTCGGACCCGTTTCGTGGGTGCGCTGGTACCAACGTTGGACAATGCCATTTTCGCTCGGTTTCTTGCCGCGCTCGAACGCAGACTGTCCCAAGATGGGCTTTCACTGATCGTAGCCACAACTGAGTCAGACCTGGAGGTTGAAGCCGAAAAGGCGAAGGGGCTGGTTGATATCGGGGCTGAAGGGCTGATCATTACTGGCGCAACACACGCCGCTGAATTTCACGACCTGATCGAGCGCACAAGAATCCCCACGATCGTCACATCATACTTTGACGTCTCCAACCCTTTTCCAACG
This sequence comes from Ruegeria sp. N11, assembly GCF_056531525.1. Lineage (NCBI taxonomy): Bacteria > Pseudomonadati > Pseudomonadota > Alphaproteobacteria > Rhodobacterales > Roseobacteraceae > Ruegeria > Ruegeria sp. N11. The sequence goes on along the minus strand of NZ_JBQFLX010000018.1, from coordinate 944 downwards.
ATTGGGTACGATAACAAGGCCGCGGCACAATTGGCCCTACGGCATCTGATTAAGCTTGGACACCGGCGGATTGCAGTTGTTCACGGCCCTGTTCACAACAATGACCGAACACAGGCCCGACTTTCCGGGCTGCACGAGCTGAATTGGGATGGCGAGATAACGACAGCCGAAACCGAAATAAGCCTCCGGGGCGGCGCCGAGGCTACTGCACGCATCGTCAACATGTCGGTCAAACCAGATGCGATCCTGTGTCTGTCGGACGTTGTGGCACTAGGGGTTTTGTTTGGTCTTCAATCCAACGGCATCAGTGTCCCGGACGAGGTGTCTCTAATGGGCCTGGATGACCTGCCGAGCTCTGCCGTGGCTGTACCTTCCATCACAACAGTTCATCTTCCAGTTTCAACAATGGGTGAAAGGGCAGCGATCGCATTGGCGCGTTGGATTTCCACTCAAGAGAGACCTGAGCCTGAAAGGTTAGAGGCAGACCTGGTTGAAAGAAGTTCGACCATTCGAAAGGGCGCTTTCGACGAATACGGCTGACTTTCGAAAAACCGTCCGCGAATACCCATTCGCTGGCCTCCGCAACGCTCTAAATACGAAACCTGACGAAGTTCGAGGTTGGTGGCATTGGACTTATTCCTACAAGCGATACAATCCACCGAGAGAGGCTGATTGAGCCTTTCTCGCACCTCCGGTCTTTGTGTCTGACCGTCTTGGCCGAAAGCAGCTCAATCCACAATCAACTTCGAGCCCCAAGTAACCGCCTGAAAGGACGGATTTCGCTTTGTGACGCTGCCTTAGGAGCTAGGGGGCTTCGGTCACAGTCAAACTCGGCTGCCGGACATCTCAGCCCTCTGGAGTATACCAGATTGGCGAAGTGTAAGCGCGCTCCTGTGTTGAGGTAGGCACATCTGCGGGCAGTTCGTCCCCGAACCGAACGGCAT
>NZ_JBQFLX010000017.1:0-121567 GCF_056531525.1 Ruegeria sp. N11 | reverse complement strand
GCCCCCGGACCCCCGGAGTATTTGGGAAAAGATGAAGACCAGATCAGAATTCGACGGGACCGTCGAGTTCGTGAACCTGCCACGGCAGGCCGTGGTCGTTCAGCATGTCCATGAAATCATCGGGGTCGAGCTGTTCCATGTTCCACACGCCGGGTTGAGTCCAGTTGCCCTTCAGCACCTGTGCCGCGCCGATCATCGCGGGGACGCCGGTGGTATAGCTGACCGCCTGGCTGCCGACCTCGGCATAGCATTCCTCGTGGTCGCAGATGTTGTAGATGTAATAAGTCTTCTCGCCCGAGCCATCCTTGGCCTGACCCGTGGCGATGTCGCCGATGCAGGCTTTGCCCTTGGTTTCCGCGCCCAGATCGCCAGGATCGGGCAGCAGGGTTTTCAGGAACTGGATCGGGATGATTTCCTTGCCGTCGTGCATCACCGGGTCGATGCGGGTCATGCCGACGTTTTCCAGCACTTTGGCGTGGGTGATATAGGCGTCACCGAAGGTCATCCAGAAGCGGGCACGCTCGATCTCGGGGAAGTGGGTCGAGAGCGATTCCAGTTCCTCGTGATACATCAGGTACATGTTTTTGGGGCCGATGGCGGGGAAATCGAACTCGACCTTGTGTGTCATTGCCGGCGAGTGTTTCCATTCGCCGCCTTCCCAGTGGCGGACCTCGGCCAGCACTTCGCGCAGGTTAATCTCCGGGTTGAAGTTGGTGGCGAATTCCTGATCGTTCGAGCCGCCATTGGCGTCCAGAACGTCGATCTGACGAATGGTGTCCAGCTTGTGTTTCTTGAGCCATTTGGCGAACACACTGGTCACACCCGGATCGAAACCCGAGCCGAGGATGGCGGTCAGGCCAGCCTCTTTGAACCGCTCCTGATAAGCCCACTGCCAGTGATATTCGAACTTGGCCTCATCCTCGGGCTCGTAGTTCGCGGTGTCGAGGTAATGGATACCGGCCTCAAGACATGCATCCATAAGAACCAGATCCTGATAGGGCAGGGCGAGGTTCACGAGGATTTCCGCGCCGGTCTCCTTGATCAGCTTGACCGTGTCTTCGACCTTGTAGGCGTCCAGTTCTGCGGTGGCGATATCAACGCCCACAAGCTCTTTCACCGATTTGGCGATGGCGTCGCATTTCGATTTCGTGCGGCTGGCCAGAGTGATCTCGGTGAAGATGTCCGAATTCATTGCCATCTTGTGCACGGCGGCGTGGGATACGCCGCCTGCGCCGACAACCAGTGTTTTGCCCATGGGGTTTTCTCCTCTCACAGGGGGTTATTCGTAATAGGTGTAGCCGTTGATCGAGTCGCGGTAGGCGCTCATTAGGGTTTTGCGGTCCTTGGCTTTCAGAGTACCGGTCGAGATCGCCTCGTCCACCATTTTGCGGAAGGCAGCGACGCAATCGCCGGGGTCAAACTCGACATAGGACAGAACTTCGGAGATGGTGTCGCCTTCCTGCTCGTGCAGCAGGTCGAAGCCGCCGTCAGCGCGCAGGTCGATGGTGACGACGTTGGTATCACCAAACAGGTTGTGCAGATCGCCCAGCGTTTCCTGATAGGCGCCGACGAAGAAGACGCCCATGTAGTATTCGCCGTCTTCAGGCAGCGAATGCACCGGCAGGCTGGGAGAGACACCATCGGCCAGGATGAAGCGGTCGATTTTGCCGTCGCTGTCGCAGGTGATGTCGGACAGGACCGCGCGGCGGTCGGGTGTTTCGTTCAGTCCCTGCAGCGGCACGATCGGGTGCAACTGGTCGATGGCCCAGACATCGGGCAGGGATTGGAACAGCGAGAAGTTGCAGTGGTAGATATCGGCCACTTTTTCAAGCTGGTCGTCCACATCGGTTTCCAGATCGTCGCTGGCCGCAAGCGCCTTGAGGCGGGTCATCAGCGACAGGTAGATGCGCTCGGCCCGGGCCATCTGGCGCAGGTCGACATAACCGCGGCGGAACAGGGCACGCAGTTCATTGCGATAGAAGGTGGCGTCGTTCCAGCATTCCTGCAACCGGTCGATGCTGAGGTAACTGGACACAGCGGCCAGGTCCGAAACCATATGGTGGTCATCGGGTTCCACCTCGGGTCCGTTGGGCGCATCGTAGAGCGTGCTTTCCAGCACGTTGAACAGCAGCATCGACGAGGTTGCCACCACAGCGCGACCGCTTTCGGTGACCAGAGTCGGGTGGGCCACTTCGGCCTCATCCATCGCGTAGGCCACGGTTTCGACGACATTGGCGCAGTATTCCTCGACCGTGTAGTTGATCGAGTTCTCGGCGGCTTTCTTTTCGCCGGTATAGTCCACACCCATGCCGCCGCCGAGGTCCAGATGGGTCAGCGGCACGCCTTCGCGCGTCAGCTCGGTGTAATAGCGGCAGGCCTCGCCCACGGCGCGGCGCACGTCGTTGACGTCCTGCACCTGAGATCCGAGATGCGAGTGCTGCAGCTTCAGGCAATGCAGCAGACCGGCCGCTTTCAGCTTGTCGACAGTAGCGACCAGCTGATCGGTGTTCATGCCAAAGGCGGACCGGTCGCCCGAGCTTTCTTCCCATTTGCCGCTGATCTGGTTGGTCAATTTGACCCGGACACCGATCAGGGGCTCGATGCCCAGTTCGTTATATACCTCGATCACCGTGTCAGCCTCTTTCGGGCTTTCCAGCACGATGACGGTGTTAAAGCCGATCTTGCGGCTGAGGATTGCCAGTTGGATGAACTCGGCATCCTTGACGCCGTTGCACACGATTAGCGCTTCGCTGGCCAGACGATGGGCAAGCGCGATCACCAGTTCGGGTTTCGATCCGGCTTCCAGGCCGTAATTGTACTTCTTCCCGAACTCGACGATCCGGTCCACGACCTGCGCCTGTTGGTTCACCTTGATCGGGAAAACACCGCGATAGTGCCCCTTGTACCCGGTACGGGCAATCGCATCACGGAAGCTTTCATTGATATGAGCGATCTCGTTTTCCAGGTAGGAACTGATACGCAAAAGCATCGGGGCCCTGATGCCGCGTTCCTCAAGGTCGCTCAGGATGCCGGGCAGGCTGATTGCCGCAGCCTCTGGTGCCATGGGATTGCGCAGACCGATCTCGCCCTGCTTCGTCACCTCGATGAGGCCTTTGCCCCATTTCTCAACCCCGTAGATGGAATGCGGTGCGTTGGGCGTATGTTTCAATCAAGTCAGTCCTTGTACGTCTGGAGTGCCGGTTTTGCGCCCGCCAATACGGCAGCAGTTTGATTCGTCCAAGTGTAATCTATGCGATGGAAAATGCCGAGGTTCAGCCAAACGCCCGGACATGGATCAGGTGGTTGTCCCATTGGCAGTCCAGTTGGGCCAAATTGTTGGCGCTGATGCCGCTCAGGCTGCCGATCACTCCGGTGCCGGTGGTAAAGACATACCCCTTGGGCCCTGCGCTTAACCCGCATACATCGTCAAGCTGGTGGATGCTGGCCAGTCGCCCGTCTGCGACATTGAACTGATGCAACGCGTTGCCGCGCGGGCAGGTGATCGCGACGGTTTCGCCATTGGCAGAAAACGCGATACTTCCTGCGTAGCCTTGAAGCGTGGCTTGATCGGTGTCGGGTGCCGCCAAAAGCCTGGGCGCCTGACCACGGTGATGCAGGCCCAATAACGGCGGGTGAGCGGTCGCGTCGCCCTGCCATTGCATGGCAAAGGCAACAAGTCCATCCCGGCGCACCGCCAGATGACGGGTCGAGCTCTTGTGCATCGCGCGCGGCAGTTCCACCGTCTCCAGAATGTCGCCGGACAGGTCAAGATAGGTCAGGTTGGGTTGCATCACCGGCAGGTTCAGCTTGGTGCGGCCCGTGTCGGGATGGGTCTCGATCCCGCCATTGGCGACGACCAAAGAAACGCCATCCGGCATCAGGCGCAAGTCGTGCGGGCCGATACCGCCCGAGGAAATCTCTCCGATCCGGGTGTAATCTTGGCCGTTCCAGATGCCGATGATGCCCGCGCCAGCGTCATAGTTGTTTTCGGTCGTGTACAGCCTTGTTCCATCTCGCGAATAGGTGCCGTGGCCATAGAAATGGCGCCCTTTTGGGGCCTGCAACTCAGCGATTTGCGCCCCAGTGGCGCAATCAATCACCGCGGCAAAGGTACCGGGACGGCGGGCAAAGGCCACCGCCTGCGGCAAGTGTGGATGCGCGGCGGCGGCGTGGCCCCGGGCGGGCAATGGCAGGGAAAACAGGATGGTTCCGTTCACATCCAACCCGGCCAGGCGGTACGTATCATCCGGGAATAACGCTGCAGCCAGATAGTCAGGCCCGCCCACCGACGCCCACCCTTTCATCGGGGCAAGACCGGCGGCGGTCAGACCGGCCAGAAAGCGGCGGCGGGTGGTCATGCGGATCAGTCTCCGTCCAGTGAGTTGAACCCGGCGCTAATGCCAAGGGTCGGGCCGAGTTCGGTAGAGGCAATAGCGCGGATGTCGTTGATCGACTGTTGCAGCGTTTCGACCCGGATGCGTCCCTGTGGATCGGCGACACCCGCAAAGGCCGGATCGTCCAGTGATTGTGCCCGGCTTATGGCTCTTGCAAAGGCGGCGTCCAGATCATCGGCAATCCCGGGATGACCGGTCGACAGATGAGTGGCAAGATCGTGCAAGGCGATCAGCGACAATTCCACATGGCGCAGCGATCGTTCGGACCGGCGTGCCTCGGCCCGGTTGGGGCGGGGGCGGTCATGCGTTCCCATGGGGCGGCCAAGGCGGGTGTCGGCGGTAAACTCCAGACCGGTGATCAGGGCTTTAAACAGTTCCTGCATCGCTTCATCATCGGACCGGTAAGGGCCGTCGGGTCCGGGTCGAGCCATTTTGCCGGCATAAGACTGCCAGTCGTTGTCGATAGCCCGCGCATTCCGTTCGATATCTGTCGCGATGGCCCGAACCAGCGCGCAGCGATAGTCATCCGCGCCTGCCACGGACAGTTGCGAGTCGAACAGAACCTGCTCCAAAGCAAAGAAACCGCGTCCAGCGATGGATGTTTCCGCGAATCCTTCGGCGGAATAGACCGCATCATCTTCCCGGGCGATCAGTCCAGACAGCGCCTTGGGCGTGAAACCCTTGCTGTCGGGCCAGAACGCCAGGGCAAAGGCGCGGTCATCGGTTTCCGACGGGCCAAAGCGCAGGTGGCTGGCAGAAACCCATGCGTCGAAGGCATCGTGATAAGCCGCCTGCAGATCGGGGGCGTCCATTGAGCAATCCGCTTGCGACGATGCTTTCAGTGTACCGGACATGTCCGCAAGCTGCGCAAAACGCGGCAGGATGTGGGATGGCACCGTGTCCGCGAGTACAGCCTGACGATCCTGAGCCTGGACAGCTATTGGCAGTATGAGGGCAGCCAGTAAGGTGAGAATTCGCATGAGTCAGAAACTTTCGAGGAAACGCACAAGGGCGTCGCGGTCGGCTTTTGGCATCGAAACAACACTGTCCCGCGCCGCCTGCGCCTCACCCCCATGCCACAGGATGGCTTCAAGCAGCGACCGGGCGCGCCCGTCATGCAAAAACTGGGTATGGCCGGACACCTGCTCGGTGAAGCCAATGCCCCACAGCGGTGCGGTGCGCCATTCCCGGCCATCGGCGCGGGCTTCGGGGCGGTTGTCTGCAAGTCCCTCGCCCATGTCGTGCAGCAGCAGGTCTGAATACGGCCAGATCAATTGAAAGCTGTGTTCAGGCCGGTTGTCCATCCGGTGCGTGACGAAAGCGGGCGTATGGCAGGAAACACAGCCGGAGGTGTAGAACACCTCTTTCCCGCGCAGCACTTGCGGATCATCCACATCGCGTCGGGCCGGAACGCCAAGATTCTGGCTGTAGAATGCAACCAGGTCCATGCTCTGCTGGTCAATTTCGAATTCCCGAATGTCCTGATCGCCATGGGGGGCCGCAACGCAAGCAGTCTGGCGGTCGGTGCAATCGCCATGCGGGGCCGGGTAGAGCGGGCTGGAAATGCCGATATCACCGGCAAAGGCGGCGGCGGATTGTTCCATGATCGTCGGCATTCCGGCCTTATGGCCGAACCGGCCAATCATCGGTTCACCAAATTCCGCTGACCAGACGATATTCGGTCGTCCGGAAATTCCGTCGCCATCCATATCTTCGGGATCGGCGTTGGCCAGCAGATCGTCGACCGGAATGGCTTCAAGCAACCCCAATCCGATCATCTGAGGCGCCACGCGGGGGCTGAGCATCGCGTATGGGTGCAACGGGCCGTATCCCAGATCTGCCGCGCTGTAGGTCGGGCGGCGCAGGATGGCAGTTTCGCCTTCCGACAGTTCAACGGGAACATCCTCATATGCGATATCCAGCCGGTATTCGGCCGGATGGCCGGGCAAGGCAAGGTCCTGCATCTGGCCGCCATAATTCGGTTCGGGACGGGTGGCGATGTAGTCCTCAATCTCGGAATACCCGTCGTCGGGGCCACCGGGAACAGACACGCGCAGGAACATCGATATCGCGCTGTCGTCCGGGCCGTTGGGCGTATGGCCGCGCCCGTCCTTGATGTGGCATCGCTGACAGGATCGGGCGTTGTAAAGCGGGCCCAGACCGTCCGAGGCCAATGTAGATGCGGGGGACGAGACCCAAATCTTTCTGAACAGCCCGTTGCCGACTCGGAAATCCAGCTCCTGCTCGAAGCTCAGATTGCCCGAGGGTTGTGAAAAGGCATCGGCGTCCTGGCGCGCCCGCACGGTGGCCGCCCCGGCGGGCAGGTCCTCGAACCGTTGCTGCGCGCTGAAATCATCGGGCAACGCCGTGACGGCGGAGATCCGGTTGCGCTCTTCCTCCGTTCTGGGCTGGAAGTTCAGGTGAATGTCACGCAGTTCGGCGGACAGGGAGGGGATGGCCACGCACGTGACCACCGACAAAAGACAGAGTTTAGTCCACTTCGTCCATTTTCGACGCGTTGAGCTGCGCATAATTGGCTTCGCCGATCCTTTCATACAGGTCGAGCTGCGTTTCGAGGAAGTCGATATGGCCTTCTTCATCGCTGATCAAATCCTCGAACAATGACATCGACACATAATCACCCGCCTCGCGGCAATATTCCCGGGCTTCGACATAAAGCGCTCGCGCATCCTGTTCCGCCGCCAAGTCGCATTCCAGCGTTTCCTTCGGGGTCTGGCCGATCCTCAGAGGATCGAGTTTTTGCAGGTTGGGATGCCCTTCCAGGAAGATGATCCGTTCGATGAGCTTGTCGGCATGGCCCATCTCTTCGATGCTTTCCTCGCGGCTTTTCTTGGCCATATGGCCAAGGCCCCAATCCTCTTGCAGGCGGTAGTGCAGCCAATACTGGCTGACCGCAGTCAGTTCATGCCGCAGGGATTTGTTGAGGTATTCGATGACTTTGGGGTCGCCTTTCATCTGCACTCTCCTGTGTTGCTCCGCTGCGCAGGGCGCGGAGTTGCATGGGGACTTCCAGATTATCGCAGGACCGCATCGAGTCGAGAAAAAGCGGCATGCATCCGCCACAATCCGCTGATTTCCCAAGCGCATGGTAGATTTTTCCGGGCGTGATCACCGTGTGCGGGTCAGACGCGCGCATCCAGTCGATCGCGGCGCGGATGTCGTGGTCCGAGATATGCGTGCAATGGCAGATGATCATGGTAATGCGCCCATTTTTACGGTCGAGCTTTGATGTCAGTTGGGGGTTCGGATGCGGTTTTTCACATCAATCCCCGGTGATCCGGATATCCGGAAGCACCCGCTTTCAGATGCTTCCGGTTCAGTCAGGCCGGGAGGGGGTGTCCGACCAGACAGGTCTTATTCGAACACCGAACCTGGGTTATCCAGGCTGTCCGAGCCTTCGATGCTGACCTGATCCAGGTCCAGCGCAGCCACGACACGCTCAATGGTCTTGGTCTGGTCGATCAGGCCGTTCACACCGCCCATGATCAGGACCTCACCGCCTTCATTGCCGCGTTCCAGCATCTGGTCATAGGCAAAGCCTGCCTCGGCTGTCGATTTCAGACGACCCAGCGCCTGCATGGTGTTTGCCAGCTTGACCTTCATCTCAGCGTCCAGCGACGGGTCGGTGGCCAGTACCAGATCCGACAGCGACGCACCGGAAACCGGTGTGCCGTCGATGCGGGTATAGCTGCCCAGATAGACGTTCTGAATGCCCAACCCATCGTAGTAATGACTGTTGTGAGTGTTGTCCGAGAAGCAGTCATGCTCCTCCTCGGGGACGTTCAGCATCAGGCCAAGGCGCATCCGCTCACCCGCCTGTTCGCCATAGGACAGCGAGCCCATGCCGGTGAGGATGGCGCTGACACCGGCCTTGTCGCTTTCGGCCAGCGCGGCGCGTGCCGCACCGCCTGACTGCCACTGGGCGGCCATCCATTCCAGATCGCTGACCAGCAGTTCGGTTGCGGCGCTCAGATACTGAGCGCGGCGATCGCAGTTGCCGCCGGTGCAATCGTCACCCTGCACATAGTCGGTGTAGGGACGGTTTCCCGCGCCCGAGCCGTGGCCGTTCAGATCCTGGCCCCAGAGCAGGAATTCAATGGCGTGATAGCCGGTTGCGACGTTGGCCTCGATGCCGTCTGCTTCGTGCAGGGTTTCACTCAGCAATTCGGGCGTGATTTCGGCGGCGTCGATAGTGTTGCCGGACAGATCGAAACTGGGGTTGGCGATGACGTTCAGCGCCGCAAACTCATTCTCGTCGGTCGGTCCGCCGTAGGAGGCGTCGACATAGTCGATCAGCCCCTCATCCAGCGGCCAAGCGTTCACCTTGCCTTCCCAGTCGTCGACGATGGCGTTTCCGAAGCGATAGACTTCGGTCTGCTGATAGGGCACGCGGGCCGCGACCCACGCGGCGCGTGCGGCGTTCAGCGTGGCGTCGGACGGATCGGCAATCAGTGCGTCGACGGCGGTTTGCAGGGATTTCGCGGCAATCAGGCTGTCTTCAAACGTGGCTTCGGCGATATTGGCATAGGTGTTCAGAACGTCCGCCCGGGAGGGCGCATCAGCGGCAATTGCTGAAGTTGCGGCAATTAGTGTCAACGTACCCGCTGCGGCAAAGCGTTTGGTCATGATGATTTTCTTTCCTGTCAGAAACAATAGTTCGGGTGTCTTGTGGCAGGCACCGTTCCGCCTATAGCTGATTTAATTAGTCAGGAATGTCAACCTGAGTTTTATTGTCGGAAATAGCCGTATTATGTACCGAACCGCGCCCCCTACCCATATCTGGCGAGGTCTGGCCGGGGTGCTGACATTGCGCGATTGACGGATCGGAATACAACAAAGCCAGTGATTCTTTTTGAACGGTGCACTGGTTATGAAAGCAGCGATGGTCGCATTTTCTCTGATGCCAGTCGTTGTTCTGGCCGAAGAATCCAATATTTCTCAATCACATAGCCACGGTACCGGAACACTGATCGTTACCCATTCCGATAAGAGCATACAGCTCTCATTGTCCGCGCCCGGAGCGGACATCGTCGGGTTCGAACATCCGGCGGAAAACAACGACGATCGCGTGCTGGTAGCCCGGGCCGTGTCGGACCTGTCCAAACCGCTGGAGTTGTTTGAACCTCCGGTCGAAGCTGGCTGTTTTAACGCGTCAGCGAATGTAACGCTGACCAGCGTCGCACAGGGGCAGAGCGACAAGGCAGGTGACGAACGGCATATGGAATTTGTTGCCGACTATCGGATCACTTGCCAGAACGCAGAGCAGCTTGATCGAGTAAAGTTCGCGTATTTCGACAGGTTTCCGAACGCAGGGATGCTGCGGCTTCAGGTTGTTTGCGGCGATGTTGGTCACGTAAAGGAAGTTTCCCGCACAGACCCGATTGCCGGTTTGGCCTGCACCCAATAGCACGCAAAGCAACCGAGGCGTCCGCGACGTTCAGATACCGAACCGGGTCAGTACGTTCCTTGTGATCCGTTCAACCTGCCAGTCCCGCCGGGTCAGCCCCATGACCCATTCACAGGTGGCGGCGTTGAACACCTCACCCTTGCCGCGGTGCCAGTGCACGATCACCCCGTTGCCGCGGGTGCTGCGGTCCAGCGTTTCTTCGGTGATCTCTCCAAAGATTGCCTGCGCTTTGAACGTGGCATCATCGTCACCGATGTAGACGGTTTCACCCCAGACGCCATATTCCGGCTCGATATTTGTGGCCAGACCCAGCGCAAGGATTTCGACCTCCGGATAGGTGCCGTCATTTCCGGTGGCAAAGGGCAGGCCATCCTCCATCCGGTAGTCGACGCCATCCACCTCGTACCCGAAAATGCGTGAGGTCGCCCCCAGGTGGTCGCCGTAACCCAGTTGGGTGCCTGCAAACGCCCAGTGCCGGGGGCGATAGACGGTGAAACCGCCGCTGCCCTGACCCGCGCAACGTCCGAGGCTGGCATACACGCCCCCCAGTCCGTTTGCGCCAAAGGTCTGCGCGCCGGGCCAGTTGGTGGGGGCGACCTCCCATGCGGATGTGACCAGATGGTCCCGGTTCGTCCCTACCAGAGGGTCCTGATCGGCATTGTACTTGTAGCAGACCTGCTGATGGCCCTGATCCTGGATCCGGGTCTGCCATAGGAAGTTTCCGCCAAACCGCGCCACCTTGCCGCCGTTTTCGGTGAACCGGTCCAAGGCGTGGCGCATCGGGGCAGACCAGTATTCGTCGTGACCCACGAAAATCGCACATTTGTAGCGGTTCAGCAGGTCCGGGTCAGCATCAAGATCGTGCTGAGTGGCAAAATCCAGATCAAAACCGTTCGCTTCGGCCCACACAGCAAAATGCCGCTCGTAACTGGCCCAGCCGGCCGAGGCGTATTTCTTGGAGTACCCATAGGAATAGGCCCATTCCATGTAGGGGTAACGTACCATTCCACCGGGCACATGCGGGGCTTCGGGAACCGCGCGCGGGGCGCCGTCGGGCAGTTTACAAAACCCACGGGTCCAGGGGCGCCGGGTCGAAACCACGGGCGAAAACGCATCGCCGTCTGGGCCCGTGATGCCCTGATAATGGTTCGAACCTCCCCAGCAGTTGTAGGCCAACCAAGTGCCGGTGGCACAGACCAGAACGTAAGGGGCGGGCACGCGATCCGCCGCGCGGCGCAGCAGAAACAGGTGATGCTCTTCGACCCGGTCGCCGTCCTGCTCCGCACTGAAGGTGATCAGGTATCCGCCCGGGCGCCAGTCATCGGGGATGGTGAATTCGTAGGCGACGGCCCAGTCACATCCATTCACCGAACAGTCCGGCGGGGTGGTTTGGTGCATGCCGGGCAGGTTGGTTTTGTGAAGCAGCGGCTCGTAATCCGGCCCGTCGCGGCCAATTTCCAGTGTCCAGTTTTGGGCAGTGGTCGAAACCCGCAACGCAACCCGATCGCCCGGTGTATAGGACATGCGGTCCGTGTAGCCCCAAATTTCCAGAACTGAGCCGTCCCCGGCCGGTCCGATATAATAGTTATCCAGAATGTGGCGGGCCTTGGCGCGTGTGCGCGGCGTTGTTGCGGGGCCGGGATTTTCCGATCTGGTCATGGGGCTATCCTGTATCGGGTTGCTGCGATCCGCTGTGCCTGCACGGTGGTTCGATCATGGCGAGAAACCGGAAAGCGGAAAAGCAAAAACGCTGTCCCCGTTGGGTGAGCAGGGCCAAACCCTATGCCGCCTGTGCGATCCAGTTCTGAAACAGGTGTGCGCCGGTCTTAGTTTTCCCCAAGGCCGTGACCGAGCAGAAGTAGCCGCGTTTGCTGTCATGCTCGTGGTCACAGGCCAGCGCCAGGGTTCCGTTGGCCAGAAACTCGTCAATCAAGGGCCGCCAGCCAATACCGATGCCCAGACCGTTCTGAATGGCGCGCAGATAGACCATGAAACTGAGGTAGGTGTCATGGCCGGGTGGTGGCGGCACTTTCTTTCCGGTTCCCTGGAAATACCGCCCCCAATCGCCGTTGTGGTCACGCTCGGACATATGCAGCAGTTTTTGCCCGGCCAATGCCGCGCGGGAATAGGGTTGCCCGTCGTGCAACAGGTCGGGGCGGCAAATGGCCACCATGCGCTCGGGGAATATTTGCAGCGATGGGCAACCCGGAATGCCGTGTTCGCCGAAAAGAATAACGACGTCACATTTTGCCGGATCATAGTCTGGGTTTTGATCCCGGGTGACAATCTGGAGCTTGGTGTCGGGGTGATCCGCCTGAAACCCGGCCAGTCTCGGCAACAGGTAAAGGCTGGTGAAACCGATGCTGGCGCTGACCACGATCGTGTCCTCGTGCGCGCGGGTTCGCACCGCGTCAAGCCCGCCTCGGATGGCCCCGAATCCTTGTGACACTGCCTTGGCCAGCAAAACCCCGTCTTCTGTCAGGGTCAGGCGAGGCTTGGTGCGGACAAAAAGCCGGGTCCCCAGTTCCGCCTCAAGCGCCGCGACATGGCGACTGATCGCGGGTTGCAGCACGTTCAACTCCTCGGCTGCACGGGAAAAGCTAAGGTGGCGGGCGGCGGCGTCGAAGGCGTTGATCTGGTGCAGGGGAATGGACATGCGTCACAATCATTCATTTTAGGAACAATATTCATTCATCATTTCCGTCTTTTTCTTTCGCTGCAAGCGGGCAAATCTGTTTGCGGAACCAAATCAGGGTCGTTCCATGGAAAAGACGATTCTTGCGCTGGGTGGCGATGGCATCGGTCCCGAGATCGTGGGCTATGGACTGCAGGTGGCCGAAGTGCTGGCGCAGCGATACGGTATTGCGCTGTGCGTCAGGCACGGGCTGCTGCACGGCGCTTCGTGGGAGGTGCATGGCACGTTTTGCACGCCCGAGGTTCTAGAACTTGCAAAGGCATCGGATGCTGTTCTGGTGGGCGCGGTCGGCGGACCCGACTGGGATGACATCCGGGTATCCGGCGGCGCGGAATGCCAGGACGGGCTGATGTATCTGCGCCACCATCTGCAGACCTATCTGGGGCTAAGGCCCGCGCGGGCATGGGCAGGATTGATGAACCGGACCCCGTTCCGGGCCGGTGTTGCCGACAGGGCGGACGTTTTGATCCTGCGCGAAATGTGTGGCGGTGCGATGTTTGCCCGCGAACGCGGCCAGCGTCGGGTCGATGGGGTGCGGCAGGGTCATGACCTGACCGCTTATGACGAAAACGAAGTCGCCCGGTTTGCACATGGTGGGTTTCAGTTGGCTCGCGAACGGCGCAGGCGTCTGATCAGCTGCGACAAATCCAATGTCATGGAAAGCTACAAACTGTGGCGCAACGTCGTGACCGAGGTGGCGCAGGAATACCCGGATGTCGAATTCGAAAACATGTTCGCCGACAATTGCGCCTATCAGTTGATGCAGCGGCCTGCTGATTTTGATGTCGTGTTGTGCTGCAATCAGATGGGAGATGTGCTCAGCGATCTGACGGCTGTGTACGCGGGGTCACTGGGTATGCTGCCCTCGGCAAGTCTGAGCGCCAGTCCCGCCCGTGGTCCGGTGTTTGGCATGTATGAAAGCACCGCCGGGTCTGCGCCGGACATTGCGGGTCAGGGGATCGCCAATCCGGTCGGGACGATCCTGTCGGTCGGGATGATGTTCAAATACAGCTTTGGCCTGCCCGACCCTGAAAACCACCTGCACAGAGCTGTTTCTGCCACATTGCGGGACGGGATCATGACGCCCGATCTGGGCGGCCCAGCAACCGGCGCCGAGATGACCGGCGCCATTCTGGACAGGCTGCCGCGATGAATAGTTCCTTCGATTATGTCATCGCCGGAGGCGGCTCGGCCGGATGCGTTCTGGCGGCGCGGCTGGCCGAAGATCCGGACATATCGGTCTGTCTGGTCGAGGCGGGAGGCGAGGGACGCGATCTGTTTATTCGGATGCCTGCGGGGAACGGATTCGTGTTCGGCAATCCAAGGCTGGACTGGGGCTATACATCCGTTGCTCAGCCCGGATTGGGGGGCCGTTGTGTTTACTATCCGCGTGGCAAGGCGCTGGGCGGGTCCTCGATCGTCAATGGCATGATCTACATGCGCGGCGTTGCAGCGGATTATGATCTGTGGCGGCAGGAAGGGCTGACCGGATGGTCCTACGCCGAGGTCCTTCCTTATTTCCGCCGGGCCGAAGGTGCCAGTGACAGACGGGATGCCTGGCATGGCGCGGATGGCCCCCTGAAGACGGAACCGGCGCGCAATTTCGGCCTGATGGAGCAGGCGTTTATCGCGGCGGCGGCAGCCGTCGGGCATCGCGAACTGGACGATCTGAACGGTCCGCACAGAACAGGCGTGGCGCGCAATGACAGCACGGTTGCCAAAGGCGTCCGGCAGTCGGCGGCGATTGCCTACCTGAAATCCCGGCCAAAGAACCTGACCGTCCGCACGGGCGTTCATGTTGCGCGGGTTGTCACCGAAGACTGCCGGGCCGTCGGACTGCTAACCTTGACGGGTGAGGTCATCCGGGCAGAGCGCGAAGTGATCCTGTGTCAGGGCGCCATCGGGACGCCGCAGTTGTTGATGTTGTCGGGGATTGGACCGGCAGATCATCTGCGGTTTCATGATATCGATGTTTTGGTCGACCTGCCCTCGGTTGGCGCGCATCTTTCGGATCATCCGAATGTGTCGATGCAGTTCGGATCGGACCGCGCGGACCTGAGCCACGCCAAACATCAGCGTCTGGACAGGGCAGCTCTGCTGATGGGAAGATGGTTGCTGAACGGATCGGGCCCCGGGGGCGGCGCTTTTTTCTCGACAGTGCTGTTTCACGCCTTCGACGACCACAAATGGCCCGAGCTTCAGGTGCACATGACCCCGATGGTGGTTTAGGAAAACCTGGGTGACGGTGCGCATGAAACTGTGCCGTTGCTGAACCGATTAGGCCGCAAGTTACTGGTGCGTGGGCGAAAGATGGCGCGACCTGGTGTGCAGATCGACATCAATCTGGAGCGCCCGATCTCGGAGGGTACGGTTCGATTGTCCGGCCCGGACCCTCTTCTGCACCCGGTCATCGACCCCAAATACTTCGCCGACCCCCGCGACCTGGAGTGTCTGAAGCGTGGCGTTGCCACGATGCGCGAGGTGATGGCACAACCCCAGATCGCGCAATATCTGACGGGTGAAATCGGCCCGTGGCTTGGGGCCAAAACCGATGCGCAGATTACCGATGCCATCCGAAGAACCGCCTATACCGGCCATCACCTGTGCTGCACTGCCCGGATGGGTGATGTGCTGGATTCCCAACTGCGCGTGCACGGGGTTGAGGGGCTGCGGGTTTGCGATGCCTCTGCCATGCCCGCTCAGATCACCGGAAACCTTTATGCAACCGTTGTGATGATGGCCGAGAAAACCGCCGACATGATCCTTGGCCGGGCACCTCGTCCCGCTGAACATCCAATGGAGACCGCGTCATGAGCAATATCCGGACCTTTCGGCACTTTGCCGGGAACCAATGGCACGACCCGGCGGGCGGCGCATATATCAACAGCGAAAACCCCGCCAACGGAGAAGTATGGGCCCGTGTACCGGACTGCCGCGAAACAGATGTGAACCGAGCGGTCGAGGCGGCGCGAAAGGCATTTTACGACGGACCCTGGGGACGAATGCAGCCCGCCGAACGCGGGCGGGTGCTGCGCCGGATCGGGGACGTGATTTCCCGACACGCCGAGCGTCTTGGGGTGATTGAGACACAGGACAACGGCAAGCTGCCTTCCATGATCACGCCGGGCTTGCAACCCGGTCAGTGGCAGGTCGACAGTTGGCACTATTACGCAGGCATGTGCGACAAGTTCGAAGGCCGTGTGATACCGGCCGAGGCACCGGACATCCACAACTACATGACATGGGAGCCGTTCGGCGTGGTGGCACAGGTGCTGCCGTGGAACTCTCCGTTGGGTACGCTGATCTGGAAGCTTGCGCCTTGTCTGGCGGCGGGAAATACCGTTGTGATCAAACCTTCGGAGCATTCCAGTTGTTCGACGCTTGAGCTGATGGACATCTTGCTCGAGGCCGATCTGCCACCCGGGGTTCTGAATGTGGTCACAGGGTATGGGCCGACAACCGCCAAACCGATGATCGAACACCCGGATGTGCGCATGGTCAGTTTTACCGGCGGCACGGCTGGCGGGCGGGCCGCAGCAATCGCGGCTGCGCAACAGGTCAAACCGGTGGTGATGGAACTGGGCGGCAAGTCGCCGCAAATCGTGTTTCCGGATGCGGATCTGGAACTGGCGGTGAATGGCGTGGCTGCCGGGATATTTCCACCCGGTGGGCAAAGCTGCATTTCCGGCTCGCGCCTGCTGGTGCATGCCGAATTGATCGAAGATTTCACCGACCGCCTGTTGGATGTCGTGAAAAAGGCGCGGGTCGGCGACCCGCTTGATCCCGCAACCCAGATCGGACCGATAGCCAACCGGCCACATTATGAATTTGTTCTGAGCCGGATCGCCGCCGCTGAGGAGGCCGGTCACAACCTGCGACTGGACGGACGCACGGCCTGCAGGGACAAGGGCTACTATATCGGTCCCACCATCTTTCCCGATGTCCCGAATTCTGCCGATCTGGCGCAAAACGAAGTTTTTGGCCCGGTTGTCAGCACCGAAGCCTGGACCGAGGAGCCCGAGGCCATTCGCGTCGCCAATGATACGGTTTACGGGCCGGCCGCCGGGATATGGACCCGCGATGTCGCACGCGCGATGCGGGTGGCGTCCAGGATCGAGGCCGGGACCGTCTATATCAACAACTACTTCAACGCAGCCACCCAGTCGCCGGTTGGAGGCATGAAACAATCAGGCTACGGCCGCGAAAACGGCTGGGAAGGGATGCGCTGCTTCATGCAGACCAAATCCGTCTTGCTGTCGACGAACCCGCATCAACCTGATCCATTCGCGGATTGAGTGGGTGCGGGCATGAGCATTTGGATGACGCTGCTTTCCGGGTCCACTCAGCCGAAAGGGGGTACACCGTGACGGCCATTGAAACACTTGCGCAATTTGCGGTTGCGGCCCGCCCGGACCCGTCTGTACAGGCGCAGATTGCCTCGGCGGTTGTCGATTGTTTCGGGTGCATTCTGGCTGGCGCGAACAGTGCGGTGGCGCGTCAAACGCGGGCTGCGTTGGCCTTGGTCGCGCCCGGTCCGGTCTGTGTTTACGGTGCGGATCAGACCCTGTCGGCTCCGGTTGCCGCGCTGGTAAACGGGGTCGCGGGCCATGCCTGGGATCTGGATGACTGGGAAGAGCCGGGAAATACCCACCCGACTGTTGTTCTGCTGCCCGCCTTGCTGGCGGCCGCGCATCTGACCCCGGTTTCCGGAAAGGACCTGATGACGGCCTATGCCGTGGGGGCCGAAATCATCATGCAATTGGGTAAAGCGGTGTCATTGGCGCATTATGCACGCGGATTTCATTCCACGGCCACGCTGGGTGTCATCGGTGTCGCCGGGGCGGTTTCGCGGTTGTTGGGGCTGTCGGCGGACCAGACAGTGCATGCCCTGTCTTTCGCGGTGTCGCAGGCGGCGGGCTACACAAGGCAATTCGGGTCCAACGCCAAGCCCTTGCAGGCCGGTTGGGCCGCCCGCAACGGTGTTGAGGCCGCCTTGCTGGCAGCCCAGGGCCTGACGGGGCAACTGCATGTAATGGACCACGAACGCGGATTTGCAGGGCTTCTGAGTGCCTATGATGCGAAACGGTTCTCAGACGTCATGTCGCGGTTGGGGCGGGACTGGGCTCTGTCCGATTATGGGCTGATCCTGAAACCCTGGCCCTCGTGCGGATACACGCACCGCCTGATGACTGCGGCGGTGGAAATCCGTTCGCGACTGGCCGGGTGCGTGCATGGGATTACGGCCATCGAGGCATTCATGCCGGATTTCCACTATGAAATCCTGCCATTCGATCGCCCGGCATCGCGTACCGAAGCCCTGTTTTCGGCTCCGGCCTGTGTTGCGCAAATCTTGGCAAAGGGACAGCTATCGCTGCGCGACAGCGCAGATGCGTTCTGGGCCAACCCCGAAGTTGCCCGGTTGATCGACTTGACCACCGTCAAGGCAGAACAGGCCAAAAACCCGGCGCTGAATTATGACCCGGATCAGCCAGACAGGCTCAGGGTTGAACTGACAGGTGGCGAGATTGTCCAGACCACCTGCGCCGCCCCTCTGGGTCATCCATCCAACCCAATGACGCCTGACCAGTTGGCGGACAAGTTTTCTGGTCTGACTGGATTGCCTGAGGACAGTTACAAGACTGCACTCAACTGGCCGCAGGCGGACAACGTTGCCAGGTTTTTTGACAGGATCGACCGATGACTGCACGTAAACGCAACGGCGGTCGCGCGGCCCGCAGACACGCAAGACAGGATGGCGCGGGAATGGGCGTGACCGAGGCGATCTGGCCGGGGATCGAAGGCGGAAAGTTCGCCGCACTTTCGGCCCGGGAACTGTCGATGATCGACACCACGGCGATGCGTATTCTTGGGGAAATCGGGCTGAAGGGGGCGACCCGGGACTGCATCGACACGGTCTGTGCTGTTGGTGGATCCCTGACCACGGACAGGCGGCTGTTGTTTCCCGAACCTATGGTGCGGCGGGTCCTGGAAACCGCCGGCCGCGGGTTTCACCTGTTTGGCCAGCGGCCCGAGCATGATTTGGACCCGTCAGGTGCGCGAACGCATTTCGGCACGTCGGGTGCGGCGGTTCATATCATCGACAGCGAAACCGGTCAGATCCGCGACACGACCTTGCGCGATCTTTACGATATGGCGCGGCTGGCCGAAGCGCTGCCCAACATCCACATGTTCCAGCGCACCGTGGTGGCTCGGGACATCACGGACCCGCGCGAGATGGATCTGAACACGCTTTACGCGTGCCTGAAGGGAACGGCCAAGCCGGTTGGCACCTCATTCGGTTCGGCAGCCGTTCTGGAAGAGGCCGTCGGTATGCTGACGATGATCACCGGCGGTCCAGAGGCGCTGCGGGCACGGCCGCCGCTTTGTATCTCAACCTGTTTTGTGGTGCCGCCGCTGAACTTTGCCGAAGATGCGCTGGAAGTCATCGCGACTGCCGCGCGCCATGGCATTCCGTTAAAGCTGGTTTCGGCGGGGCAGGCTGGCGCCACCAGCCCCGCACCGCTGGCCGGGGCGGTTGCCCAGCAGACCGCCGAGGTGCTGGCAGGGCTGGTATATGTCAATCTGCTGAATCCCGGTCATCCGGCCACTTTTGGAGCCTTACCCTTTGTCAGTGATCTGCGCACCGGTGCGATGTCGGGCGGCAGTGCGGAACAGGGGCTGCTGATGGCGGCCTGTGCACAGATGGCGCGGTTTTATGATATTCCTTGCGCAGTCAGCGCAGGGATGACCGATAGCAAGATGCCGGATTTTCAGGCCGGATATGAAAAGGGCTGTACCGAGCTATTGTCCGCGCTGTCGGGTGCGAACCTGATCTACGAGGCGGCAGGGATGTATGGTTCGCTTCTGGGCTGTTCGCTGGAAAGCTTTGTTCTGGACAATGACATGATCGGGTCGGTGATGCGTGCGACGCGCGGTTTCGAGGTTTCGGAAGAAACACTGTCCCTTGAAATCATCCGCGATGTCTGTGTCGGAGGGCCGGGACATTTTCTGGCGCATGACCAGACGCTGAACAGGATGGAAAGCGACTATTACTATCCGGCGATGGCGGACCGGCGCACGCCACAGGAATGGGCGGCGGCGACAGACAAGGATTCGCTGGAACGGGCCCGGCAGCGTACCCGCGAATTGCTGGCGGCCCCCGATCCCGGTCATATCCCGGATCGGGTGGACGCGGAAATCCGCGCGCGGTTTCCCATTCGCCGGCTGGGACGCGCCAAGGGTTGATCAGGCGGGATCCCCGCGCTTGGGCGTAGGCAATACGAGGCCGGATGGCCGGAACCGGCCTGGGTCGCTGAGGCCCAGATACATGCGCCCGATCCCCGCCAGACCAAGCATCAGGCCAGGTGTTTCACCGCCTTCGACCAGGCCGCATCTCCATTCCTCGTTTGCAGGGGGTCGCATTGCCAGACCAAGTTCGCGGGCCAGGGCTATTGCCTCGGGATCAGGGCGGAGCTGAGTTGAGTAGATCAGGGGTTCGACGATACTTCCAAGGCCATGGCAAACGCTTGCGTTTTCTTCGAAACCGGAGCGTTCGGTGGTCAGAGCCTGCCGCGCCCGTCGCTTGCAGGCGAAGATGGCGGCGTTGGCTTCTGCAAGGGCTGTCTTGTCGCCTGTCAATTGCCAGGCCCGAAGCCGCGACAACGCGATGCCGCCCGACCCGTAACACCAGTAGGTGGGGTAAACCATCGCTTTGGGGTCACCGGCCTGATCGGCCCTGACATCGCGCAGATCGGGCCAACCGCATTGGTGGCGATCGAACCATTGCCGCTCGTACTCAAAGGCGCGGAAACCGGCTTTGCGATAACGTTCGTCCCGGGTCGCGGCCCAAAGCTCCAGCAGCGCGAGCGCTGGGGAAGAGGCACCGTGTGCAAGGCCGCAATGTGGAAAGGCGTGTGACGTTTCCGCATTTTCTTCCTGCCAGGACAGCCCGATACCGGGTCCGGGCTGCGCCCGGTCCAACAGCCATTCGCCATTGAGGTGACAGGCGCGCAAAATATTATCGCCTGACGCCCCCCCGTGCAGAGTCAGCAAGCCCGCAATCGTTCCCGATGGCCCGGCGATCAGGTCAAAGCTGCTATCCTGGGGTGGTGCCGCTGTCAGAACTTCGTGCAGAAGGTTCGTATCGTCTGCCATCTCCGTTTCTGGCAGTATGTCGTACAGGGACCGAACGGTGCCCAGAGTGCCGATGAGACCGCTGAACCATCCGTGCGGTGTGACGCTGCGCCGTTCACGTATCAAATGCATGGCGCCGTTGGCTGCGCTGGATGCGGTGTTGGCGTAGTCCGGATTGCGGGTCTCCCGCCACATTTCCGCAAGAAACAGCGCAACCCCGGCCAGTCCGCCGTAAAGGGATTCGTCGATTGTCTGGTAAACGGACCGCCATTCCCCGTCGACCAGATCCATTTCATACCCAAGCCAGGTGCAGCAATCGCCGTCCCGAATAGCATCGCGCACCAGTTGATCCGCGATTGCAGTGGCGACCGCAAGAAAGGCCGGGCCCTGGTCGCCGCCGGGAGGCGGGGGTGATGGGTCCAGTTTTCTCACGGCAACGCGTACTCCGGGCTGTCGGCAGCTTCGGCCCACGGCCGATCCGGTGCGATGCCTTCGGACGAGAATACGGCGCGCACGGATTTGACCCAGTCCGTGGGCTGATCGACACCGCGATCAACGCATTGCAGGACACCCCGCGCCACCAACGCGCATCGGGACGACCCAAAGCTTTCACCCCGTGCTGCCGGGTCGTCGGCCACGCCGACCCCGGGACAAAGCCTTCTGGTCAGGGGGGGAACCGGATCACACAGGTCGTCGCATGCACGCCTGGCAGTAGCGGCGATGGCCTCGGCGGCCTGTGCGAAATCTGGTCGGGGCAGATAAAGGACAAGCGCATCCCGGCGGTCATATTCGGCCGGTCGCCTGGGGCACTTGAGGAAATATGGGAATACGTCGCCCAAAGCCTGACTCAGCGCGTGAACCAGAACAGGTGCACCTATTGGCATTGCGTTCCAGTACACCCGGACAATCGGGTGCCGGTTTGCATGCCAGGGTTCCGAGAAGGTGACGTAATCGCCAGGGTTCATGGTTTCGGAATCCCGGCGGGCCACAACCGAAACGGTGTCGCCGGGGCAAATACGTGCGCCACGGCCATCTTCGGGCAGGCAATCGATCACGTGGAGCACCCGCCTTTCGCGTCCGCGCGTTACGGCAACCTTGCCGCGTCTGGACACTTTCGCGACATGCCACCCTTCCTCCCATCGGTGCGAGGATGCGTGCGCTGTTCTCAGCAACTCGCACAGATCGCGGTCTTCTGCATTCAGGCCCGGTTTTTCACCGACTGCACAATACCAGTCCCGATAGAGCGCATCCGTCAGGGGGGCGGGATCGCCGCTCCTAAGGGGTCCACTGGCCAATACCCGCGAAATGACGTCAAACGCCGCAGGTAAGGCCTCGTCCAGCGCATCAGCACCCATTGCTATACCGATCCTGTTCCAATTCGCGGCCCGTCCCGAAGAAGGGTTTCAAGCCATTTCGGAGTCTGGCACACCCTCAGCGCCATGGCCAAGGCTACCTGACTGCGCGTCCCGTCCGGGCTTTCCATCGATTGCAACTCGAGAGTGGTCTGGACAAGTCGGATACCGGTGTAGAGGCTGCATCTTTTCAGGAAATCCGTATTTGCGGATCCTAAAGAGCCGGTGGCGCGCGTGTAGGCTGAATACAGATGGACCGCAGCCCGGCAGGCTTCGTTTTCAGGGACAGAGGCCAGTGGCTTATTGTCCGGGCTGACGGGCGGTTGCGCCAGCTGAAGGTACTCCTGCACGGCCGTTGCGACGTCCCAGGCGGGATCGCCCAGACCCGCCAGTTCCCAATCGACCAGCCGGATCTGCACCGTTCCATCCGGGCCGGACTGCAGCAGGCAGTTGTCCCATTTGAGATCGCCATGGATGAGGCAGGTTTCCCGCCATCTTGCCTGAGCGCGGTTGATGCAGGCCATGACCGCCGCACGCGCAGCCGGATCGGGCAGGAGGTGATGCAACTGTTCGTGCAGCCCACCGGAATCCCCGGCCAGCATCCAGGGACGAGCCGAGGGAAGGTGCGTGTCATCTACGTGTCCCTGATGCAGACGGGCCAGCACGTTTGCCAGACCATCAAGCACGGCTGGGTCATCCAAGGGGTTGCGCCCCATGAAGTCGTGCAGGGTTGTGGCCGGGTCCAGAAGTTCGGTGATCAGGATGCCTCGATCCGGATCGGAATGCGCCAGATAGGGCGCGATGCCGGGGCTGAGCGATTGTACCGCCTGATAGCAGGTTATCTCGCGCCGGTTCCAGTTGCTGGCGGATCGGGTGCCCAATTTGACCAGAAACATTCCCTGTCCGCCCAGATGAACCGTGGCTGTTGTTGCGCGGTCACGCCGGGTTGCCATGATGCGCATGCCCTGTTGCACGATCCGCGCCGCGGGGATCAGGTTACACCTGCGCAGAACAGAAGCGACCCGTTCTTCCGCACGCGGCCTGCGCGATGGTTCTGTGTTCGAACGAATGGCTGCATCGGTCATGTCGTAAGTCCCTCAGGAACACCCCCGGGCGGTTGGCCCGAGGGTGCGTGGTCGTTACATCCGGCAGGATGACTCAGTACTCGTCATCATACCCGTAGTCGTCGTCCCAATAGTCGGCGTCGGACTCGGCGCCGTACTCATCCACCCATTCATCGTCATAGGCATCTTCGTACATCGCGTAACCGTCGTCCCAGTCGTCGTATCCGTCGTCCCAGCCGCTGTCATAGTAATCCTCGTCGCCAGCGCGGAAGCAAGCCAGTGTGGGACGTGGGCAGCCTGCGAGCGTCGGACGCGGACATCCGGCCAGTGTCGGGCGCGGACAGCCTACCAGCGTGACCCTAGGACATCTCGGCCCGCTCAGGGTCGGGCGTGGGCATCCGGCGAAGGTCGGGCGTGGACACCACGGTCCGGTGAAGGTCCGGCGCGGGCAGCGCGGCCCGACGGTTGTCGGACGCGGGCACCACGGCCCGACCAGGGTCCGGCGCGGACACCATGGGTCAACCAAAGTCCGGCGCGGGCAGCGCGGCCCGACGGTTGTCGGACGCGGACACCACGGCCCGGTCAGGGTCCGGCGCGGGCAAAGGGGTCCAACCACCGTTCTGCGCGGGCATGCGGGTCCGACGATCGTTCTGCGGACAGGCCGGTGCAACCGGTCATATGCGGCCTTGATCTGGACAATGCCGGATCCGGAATGCTGGTCGAAGCCGCTGGCCCCGATATCCTTGGCCGTTGCTTTCAGTATGGATTTCAGCTGTGCCTGCGTTGCGCTGGGCTGGGATTGCTTCAGCAACGCCACCGCACCCGCAAGGATCGGCGTCGCTGCCGAGGTGCCGGAGTCACTTGTGAAATACCCCGTGAAATGGCTGATGGAACAGAAGTCAGGCTTGTTCGAATCCAGAGCGGCAGGTCCGCGGCTGCTGTATCCGATGAACTCTTCGTTCTTGTTCACCGCGCCGACGGTCATCACCAGCGGGTGGCCATTTGCACCCCAGATGCTGCGTCCCGGGCCGTTATCGGCGCCGCAACGGTTGTCGGGGCAGGTATCTCCGCAGTTACCAGCAGCGAAGAGCACGAGAATGCCTTCGTTGATCGCCTCGACCACCTTGCGGGTAAACGGGTGGTTGGGGTTGCGGGCATAGGTGGTATCCCATGTTTCCTGGAAAATACCCCAACTGTTTGTCAGAACTTGCGGAGTGCCATTGCTTCGAAACTGGTTGATGGACCAGTTGAACGCCTGCAATGCCCGGCTGATCGTCCCGGGCGAGCCGCCAGATCCGGCAATCCGCAGATCGTAAAGCTGGGCTTCGGGCGCCATGCCAAGAACATCAGTGGCGCACATGTTGCCGTGATTGCCCCATTTGCCGGATTCGGTGCCCCAGTCTGACGGCCATCCGCCGATTACGCGCGGGATGCGACGCGAGGTCTCTCCGTTCTTGACCGGCCGGCCTTGCGCGGTGATGCCGCTGTCCAAAACGCCGACAACAATTCCGTTGCCACGGAACCCCGCCGCCCAGACCTGATCGACGCCCAGATAGGTGGCGACGTCGGCCATGTTGCCCTTTGGCGTGCCGGGGCTGCAGTCGCAGGGCGGGATCGGGCATGCTGCCATGCCGCCGCCTGTCTGCGGCCCGTACGGATTGTCGACGGGGAAACCGTCGATTGGGACGTCGCGCCAGACACCGGCCACTTCGGGGCGGTTGCGCAAGGCTGCCATTGCGTCTTCGCTTGCAACGGTGCCGCGCACCACGAAGGTTTCGTCAGGGGCCTGACCCGAAGCGGCAAATTCGGCGCTTCCGGTGCCGCCCATGCTGACGGGCTCGAATTCATTGTCGACAGCGAAGCCGTCGCCCGAGAAACCTTCGGCCGAGGACATCGCCATGGGACCGGAGCCGCCGGGTGTATACCGCATTTCGACCAGTATACTCAGCCGGCCCTTGCCGTCAGTGGGCTGGGGAACCCCGTTTGGGGGCGAGCCGTTGTCGCCGTTGGACTTCCTGCCACGCGTGGTTTTTTTAGCAGCCATCTTTATACCTCCATTGGGTTAAATTTGTTGCACTGGAAACTGGTTGCGCAGGTTGTCGGTCGCGGCGAACGTCGCCACGACAGATTTCGGGATTGGTTGAGTTTGAGTGGTGGAAGAAATCCGGTTCAGCAGGTTGAACGCGGCTTATGGGGCAAAAGGCGCAATTGGCGTATCGCCCCAAATGTTTATGACGTCCGGCCGTAGCTTGAGTGCGTCCAGAGATGCCGCGTCGGCAATGGTTCCGCTGAGTATCACGCTGGTCGGCTGCCGTTGTGCGCCGTGGCCCGTCTCGTTCATCGGAACAGGTTCCAGATCCGGGTCGAGTTCGAACCCCAGCTTTCTCATCTGAGTGGCCAGTGCTTCGGGATCCTGCAAATCGAAATGTGCAGATGCGGTAATCTCGACCATAACGCGCATATTCACGGCCGGACCCTTTGCAAAGGGTGGGTGGTGTCTGACGAATGGTCTCGCGACAGAATATGCCCCCGGTGGATCCAGGCGGTTCGATCCGTTGTGGTCTTCTCAACACCTGTTTTGTGAAGGAGTGCCATTTCACAACCTCGGTTCGTACGGGATCCGGCGTAATACACGGAGCCATATCAAATTCTCGTCGGAGATTCGAGCGGGGAGTGCTCATGACCGTTTCTTTCAATACCTGCGCAGATGCGGGCTCGCCCGGGCGTCAAAGCATCAGGTCAAAAGAATACGGACTAACTTGTTAATGCCACGGCACGTGTCTGGTGTTTCATCCGAAAGCGGGGGCGTTCCGTCAGAGGCAGAAAAGCCTGCTGTCGAAGGGGCGCTGTATGCTTCGGTCAGGTCCAGCCGCAGTTCAAGCCGCAATCCTTTGGAACAATGGCTCTGAGGCCACCGAGCGGAGAAAAAGTGGTGCCCGCCGTCTACATTCAATAACTCGTATAAACGCGATCATAATAGCGTTTTAGGCTGGTTTTTTCAATTCTAAACAGAGTCCGCCGGGCGCCGGAATAGACCGCTTGCCTGTGCACCAGCCCTGTTCTGCGTCAATGATCCAGCGTTTGCAGAAAGAGGTTTTCCGGTCCGGTCTCGTGTAAAAGGTTGATAAGCTGCGCACATCCCGAGGTTGTCCGGAGTGGTTGCAACGCAGCGGGTTTGTTAGGCCGGGTCGCTCGCGCACATTGCGTTGATGGTCAATTTGGCTTGGCTGATTGGGTTGCCGCCGGGGTTGTGCTTGCGAACGCCCCAATTCGGATCCCCGTTTCGGCGCTGGGTCCGGGGCGACCGGTCCGCCATCGATTCCCCCGTTTTGCGGCGATAGGAACTGGGGCGGCCCGCGCCAGCCGGTCGGTCAGGGCTCTTCTCCAACTGGGGATTTTACGAACAGGATTCTGGTGTCGGAAACAGTTGCGAACGTGGTCTCTGACGGTGTGCATGGGATCATCCGGTTGGTTGATTGACTGATCAATAAAAATCCACCATGGTCATCCCCGCAGATAAAATGGCCGGTTCGATCCGCGCTGGCCCGTCTGCTTAGAACCATGCGTTCGCAATACAAACCTGCCGGAGAAAACCAGTTCCGGACTACCCATCAGCCATGTTTCGGAGACCTCAGAACATGATCGCGCAGCCTCAGGCCAGCCATTACGTGAATGGCGCCTATCTTGAAGATGAAAACGGTCGATCCCTTGATGTGATTTACCCAGCGACCGGAGAGGTGATCGCGCGGTTGCACGAGGCCTCTCCCGAGCTCGTCGATCAGACGATCGCGCTGGCCCGGACGGCGCAAAAAGCCTGGGGCGCCATGTCCGGCACCGAACGCGGGCGCATCCTGCGCCGAGCCGCCGACATCATGCGCGAACGCAACCATGAGCTTTCAGTGCTGGAAACCTATGATACCGGCAAGCCACTGCAGGAAACCCTGGTTGCGGACGCAACATCGGGCGCAGATGCATTGGAGTATTTTGGCGGTCTTGCAGGCAGCCTGACCGGCGAGCACATACAGCTTGGCGAAGACTGGGTCTACACCCGGCGCGAACCGCTGGGACTGTGTGTCGGCATCGGTGCCTGGAACTACCCCACGCAAATTGCCTGCTGGAAGGCCGCGCCAGCACTGGCCTGCGGCAACGCCGTGATTTTCAAGCCTTCTGAAGAAACGCCACTTTGCGCGCTCAAGGTTGCTGAAATCCTGTCCGAGGCAGGCCTGCCGCCGGGTCTGTTCAACGTGCTGCAGGGGCGGGGTGAAACCGGCGCTGCCCTTGTCACTGATCCCCGGGTGGACAAAGTATCGCTGACCGGTTCGGTGCCCACCGGGCGAAAGGTCTATGCTGCTGCGGCTGCGGGCATGAAACATGTCACGATGGAGCTCGGGGGCAAGTCTCCGATGATCGTGTTTGACGATGCCGATCTGGAAGACGCCGTCAGTGGCGCGATCCTTGGCAACTTCTATTCTTCGGGGCAGGTGTGTTCGAACGGGACACGTGTGTTTGTTCAGAAGGGCATCAAGGACGCGTTTCTGAACCGCCTGCAGGAGCGGCTTGCCAACGCGATCATCGGTGACCCGCAGGATGAGGCCACCAATTTTGGCCCGCTGGTCAGCGCGCGTCAGTTGGAGATCGCCCAAAGCTATATCGAGGCAGGGAAATCCGAAGGGGCCCGCTTGGTTTGTGGCGGCGAACGGATTGAACGTCCGGGCAACTGGATGACGCCTGCGGTTTTCGCCGACGTTACCGACGACATGAAGATCGCGGTTGAAGAGATCTTTGGTCCCGTGATGGCCGTGCTGGATTTCGAAACCGAGGAAGAGGTGATCACGCGCGCCAATGCCACCGATTTCGGTTTGGCCGCCGGTGTGTTCACCAGCGATCTGAAACGTGGGCACAGGGTCATCGCGCAACTGGATGCCGGAAGCTGCTTTATCAACTCGTACAATGATGCGCCGGTCGAAGCGCCGTTTGGTGGCGTCAAGCAATCGGGGGTCGGGCGCGAGAACTCCAAGGCTGCGATCGAACATTACAGCCAGCTCAAATCCGTCTATGTCCGCATGACGCCGCTTGAGGCGCCGTACTAGAACGCGACAACAGTGCAAAAGGATGCCGGATCGGCCATAGGCATGGTTGCCTATTGGCCGATCCGGCTTTTGTTTTTTCGTTTCGGCGAGTGGTTTTATGGGGCCAATGCAGTTGCGCCTGTCAATGCACGAGGTCGAAATGCGCCACGGTGATGGCTTGATGACCGAGCCTTCGCGTATACGCATGCCTTGCGGGGCAGCGCCCGAACAAGCGCAGTTGGCTTTGACCCAGGTCTTACTTCCTGAATTTTCCGAGTTTGACTGAGGTGAGTTTGCAGCGGCAATCAAGGTCGCCGACCCGTGAGCACATCATACCACAAGCCATTGGGAATTAGTCGACCCGCTCATCGCCCGTTCTGAAGAATGTGTGATTGGGTCTTAGGGTTGCGGCTCCGAAAAAACATCGCCGAGCTTGCTGAGCCCAGGCGATTCCGCCCCTGACGTTTGCCCGGAAGGTTGCGCGCGTGGGAAGTTCACATTTAGTATCGCAATGTATCGATGTGAAACACCCGGCGTTCAGCCGAAAAAATGTCTATCTGGGGGGTAGGGTATGAAACAGTTTTGCTATCGGGTGCTGACGGCAGGTCTTTTCGCGTCGCCTGGATTTGCGCAGGATGCTCCGATCATACACGATGCCGAGTTTTACATTCTTCAGTCCCAGCATGAAGACCAATGGGCACAGGATGACGCTGCGGTCAACGACGCTCTGGCCGCATTTCGGGACGGCAACGGAGGCAACCCACCGAACATCGTCAGTGTGCTGATCGACGATATGGGTTTTGGCGACATGGGAATACCCGAGCTGAACGCCGTGCGGGGATATGAAACGCCGAATATCAACGATTTCTCGGATCAGGCCATGCGAATGGTACGCATGTATACCGAACCCTCCTGTACGCCGACGCGGGTGGCGCAGATGACCGGGCGGTTGCCGGTGCGGATGGGCATGGGCGACACGACAGTCGATATCGCAGGTTTTGGCCTGCCGGAGAACGAAGTCACGCTGGCCGAGGTCCTAAAACAGGCGGGCTATGCGACCAGTCATGTGGGCAAGTGGCATATGGGCGACATCGCTGAAAGCTGGGCGATGAACCAGGGATTTGATTACGCTCAGCACGCAATCCATCAGCAGGGGCAGCTGACCATTTTCAACGACGACGCGATCAGGGAACAGGTTTCGGTCGCGATCCGGGATTACGACGACAAGTACACGCTGGACGGCTGGTTCCGGCCGGATGCTGCTGCAATGATGACCGTGATCGAAGGTGAAACCGACGGCCCAATCCGTGAAATCCGCATGGAAACCGGTGAACGCTGGAATGCCGCGAAATATGACGAGATGAACCAGGCGTTCCAGGACAAGACGCTGGAGGAGCTGGACCGCCTTGCAGGCGGTGAGCAGCCGTTCTTCCTGCAATACTGGCCAATGATCCCGCTGGACAACACCCGTGCCGGACGATCGGGACCGGAAAGCGTGAATGGCGGACTTTATGTCGACAAGATGCAGCTGCTGGATCAGTGGCTGGGTGATCTGTTTGCCCGCTTGGATGAACTTGAGCTGACCGACAACACCGTTGTCGTGGTGATGGGAGATAACGGACACTTCACAAAATACGCTCCACAATCCGGCTTTACGCCGTTGATCTACGCAGGAGGCAAAGGTGACACGACCGAAGGCGGTGTCCGCGTCGATGCCTTCATCCGTTGGCCTGGTATGATCGAGGCTGATGGTCTGCTGAACAGCATCATTCACGTCTCGGATCTTTACACAACGCTCTCCCGGTTCGCCGGGGCCGATCAGCATATCCCACGAGATCGTCTGGTTGACGGGGTGGACCAATCGGCCGCCCTGTTGTTTGCCGATGAAACCAAGGCGCGGCGCGATCATGTCATCATTTATTCGGTCAACAAGCCTGAGGCCGTTGTGAAAGACCAGCTTAAGCTGAAACTGCCGGGGCCCGGGGAAAGTGCGATTCTCGCGAAGTTCTTTGATCTTTACCGGGACACACGCGAAGAATACTCGGTCTCGACCGAGGTTGGCGCCTGGGGCGGTCAGGAGTTCGCGCGGATTCTGGGGCGTCACATGGCAAGAAAAGAGAAATATCCCGATACAACGCCTGCCTACGGTGTGCCCTATGAAGGGATCGAGAACATACGCCCCGAAACGCAACAGGCCGTAGATGCGTTCATGACAAAACGCGCCTCTGCGCAGCAATAACGCAAAAACCGGAACAGGATCACGAGGTGCAGATGGTCGGAAACATACTCTTCGCTCTTGGCCTGATCGCCTCGCTTGGGATCGGATTTGTCTATTTCCGCGATCTTGGCGACATCTCGCAGATGCTGTTGAAGGTGAAGCGCGAAAATATGGTGCGGTTCATCCGAAACGAATACCGCCTCATCGGCATAGGGCTGAGTGGCTTTGCCGTTTCAACGCTGGCGCATTTCCTGTTTGGCGGTGGTCCGCTCTGGCTTTGGTTTGTCGCCGCGCTGCTGGTGATATTCCTGTACGGGTTTCCCTATGTCTGGGTGCATCTGGGTTTGCGGAACCAGCTTAACACGGCGCGGTATTTTCCGATCAGCGAAGCGCGGAAATACGTCGGGTCGACGGCGCCGGTTATCGTGATCGAAAACAATGGGCATGCCCGCGCCCATCCGGATGCGCAGATCATGCGCCCGCATCTGGCAGGCAACGAAAAAGGTCTGGGCGGCGAAGACGTCGTGATGACCTATTGTGCCATGGCCAATCTCGGTCAGGGATATTCGCCGGCCATCGAAGGCAAGCGGCTGAACCTTGAGGTTCTGGCCCAGCACGGCAACAACCTGATCCTGCGTGACAATGATACTGGCGAGCCGATTCAGCATATCTACGGCTTCCGCGAAGCAGATCGCGACCCGAATGCGGACGGACCTGCCTGCCCCCTGCGGCCGGAAGCTCGGATGAAGCCATGGCCCACGTATCGGATGACGTTTCGCGGGTTTCAGAAGGCCTTTCCCGACGGCGAGGTTTACCTGAACAAACCCTCTTCGAACCCGCTGCTGCGCCTGCTGGACATGGTGACGGAAATCACTTTTGGCTGGGGTATTTCCCGCCAGCATCAGGAAGATGCGCCGGTGATGGACAACATGGACCGCTCGGACAATCGGCTGCCGAACAAGACCTATGTCTGGGGGATCACAATCGGGGATGAGGCGGCCTGCTGGACCGACGATTTCATTGTCGAGAATGACTGGATCGTGAACGCGCGGGTTGGCGGGCGCGACGTCGTTGTCAGTCTGGACCCTCGTTATGAGAGTTTGGGTGTCTGGTACAACGACAGCGGCCAGCCCGTGACCCGATGCGATTTCTGGGGTGTTTCGGATCAGGGCCAGTTGCAGAGGGTCGAGACGCTGCGGGCCGGCGTGTTCTGGCATGTCTGGTCCGAGTTTTTTCCAAACACCGACATCAATCGTGTAGAAGGTGGTGAAGACGTGGTTGGAGAGACCGCCGCGTGATCCGACGGGCCCGGGGAGCATTCCAATTGCGACGGCACACTTGTTTTTGGAAGCCTCGCTGGGCGGTTCCCCGGCGCATTGACCTGCCCGGTTGCTCGGGCAGGATTTCGGATTTCGGTGTTGTACTGATCCTTGCTCTGGCAACTTGGGCGTACCTTGCCGCTGCCGTCAGGGGACAAGAGATACAGTCGGAGAACACGGACCAGCACTATGTCGGATCGGAGCAGTGTACGGGCTGCCATCAGGATGCCACCGACGCCTGGATGGGGTCGCATCACGCGCTTGCCTGGACCAGCCTCGCGCCGGATACCGTCCTGGCCGACTTTGACGGAACCCGGTTCGAGCACGACGGGGTGCAATACGAGTTCTCAGTCGACAACGGAAACTACCGCATTCACCTGACCGAGACCGACGGCACGGTGAAAGACTATTCCGTCCATTCCGTTGTCGGGGTCGCGCCGCTGCAACAGTATCTGATCGAAACCGAGCCGGGCCGATTGCAAAGCTTTGATGTCGTTTGGGATGTCGAAAACGGACGTTGGTACCACTTGTACCCCGACCAGACATTGCCGCCGGATGACGGGTTGCACTGGACCGGACCATACAAGAACTGGAATGCCCGCTGCGCGGAGTGCCATGCGACCGGTTTCGAAAAGCGCTATGACGAACGCCGTCAGGCCTATGCTTCGGTTCAGGTCGAAACGGGGGTCGGATGCGAAGCCTGCCACGGCCCCGGTTCGGCGCATGTCGACTGGGCGGAATCTGCCGGAACCTCATCGGTGCCCGCGCCCGCGGGATACGGATTTGCGATGGATTTCGCCGGGGCAGGGGCTGAGGCTGCGATACAGCAATGTGCGACCTGCCATTCCCGACGTGAGCCGTTTGGCGAGGGAAATCCAATGCCCGGAACCAGTTTTCATGAGGCTTACAACCTGTCGTTGCTGCGCCCCGGCCTCTACCACGCCGATGGGCAGATTTTGGACGAGGTCTATGTCTACGGGTCGTTTCTTCAATCCAGGATGTACTCAAAGGGCGTGACTTGCCTGAATTGCCACGACGCCCACAGCGCCGAATTGAAGGCAGACGGAAACGGCGTCTGCACGCAATGCCATTCCCCGGCAGGCAATCCCGATTTCACGTCTTTGCCGCTAAAGCCCTACGATGATCCTTCGCATCATTTCCATGAAGCGGGTTCCGAGGGCGCGCAGTGCAAAAACTGCCACATGATCGAGCGTGTCTATATGGGGACAGACGGTCGTAGGGACCACAGCTTTCGTATCCCAAGGCCGGATCTGGCAGACGTGACCGGTGCACCAGACGCCTGCACCGACTGCCACGCGGATCGGTCGGCAGAATGGGCGGCGGCGGAGATAGAAAAATACCATCCGAATGCAGCAGCGCGCCCGCATTACGGCGTCACGCTGGCGGCCGGGCGGTCTGATCCAGTGGGTGCCAAGCCGGACCTGAACTCTCTGGCGCTTGATGACAGTCAGGCGGGCCTGGTCCGGGCAACAGCCCTATGGCTGTTGTCTCAGGTCGCGGATGAGACTACCGCCGAGGATATGGCACCTCTGCTGGCACATGATGATCCGCTGATAAGGGCGACGGCCATCGCAATTCAAAGGGCCGCGCCGCCCCGGCTACAGGCGGACAGGCTAAACGAACTGCTCGACGACTCGGAAAGGATGGTGCGGATCGAGGCTGCGAAGGCCATGCTGGACTTTCCTGCCGCCGGTCTTCCGGAGCAGGAGCAGGACAAGTTGCAGCAGGCGATGTCCGAGTGGCGGGCCTCGCTGCGGGCGCGGTCAGATTTTCCGGAAACCCATCTGGTACTGGGTGGAATGGCATTGACCTTCAGAAACATTCCCGCAGCAAAACGCGCCTTTCGCGAGGTTGTGCGCATGGATCCGCAACGCGAAGAAGCCTGGGTCATGCTGGTCCGGATTGCCGCAGCAGTCGATGGGCGCGAGGCGACGCTGGCCATTCTGGAGGAGGCCCTGAGCAAAGTGCCAGACAGTCAGGCCCTGAACGAGTTGCGCGCCTCGGTCTTGGCCCAATAGACACAAGCTTTCTACAGGTTCTGAATTCCGTGAAGGGTAAGTGTGCTGACCACGTCCGAGTAATCTTCGCGCGCTTTTGACCCTGCACCAGTGTTCCACATGTAATACCAGTTCAACATGCCGAAAACGGACATGGTCGCGGCGCGCAGCTTGTTCTTGTCTGTTCCAAGAACGCCCGGAGCCAGTTCTTTCAGTATGTCGCTGACGAAATTGACCAGATCCCGCTGATATCCGCGCAGGACCTTTTGCTGTTCGTCGGGCAGTGCGGACATGCCGCTGACCTGAACGCGATGTTCATCATCCGCGCCCTGATAGGCGAACAGGATTTCTTTTATCGCGGCCCGCAGCTTCTGTTCAGCCGTCAGGCCATCCGTGTTGATGCCGCAAATCCTGTCGCGCAGATCGCGCAGGTAGGTTTCAAGGATATCATAAAGGATGGCATCCTTGCTGTCGTAGTAGTGGTAGATATTGGCTTTTGATATCCCGCACTCCTTGGCCAGCAAGGACATCGAGGCACGGTCGAACCCTTCATTGGCAAATACCCGTGCCGCCGATTTCAGGATTTGAGCACGTTTCTGATCGTGATCTTTGGCGATGGTACGGGCCAAGGTCTACTCCTTATCGCGGTTGTCGACGACCCGTTTGGCTTTGCCTTGCGAGCGTTCAACCTGTCCGGGGTCCTCTACAATAATCTCGGTTGAAACACCAACGATGTCCTTGATCCGCTTGGTCAGCATGCGCGCCGCCGCGGTTTTGGACAACTCGTCGGTCGAATCCGGATTGGCCTCGACCAGCACCCGCATCGCGTCCATGCGGCCCGACTTGTAAAGCTCGATCTGGTAATAGGGTGCCAGTCCGCCGGTCGCCATGACCTGTTCTTCGATCTGGCTGGGAAAGACATTTACGCCGCGCAGGATGATCATGTCGTCGCTGCGCCCGGTGATCTTGGCCATCCGGCGCATCGACCGGGCGGTTCCCGGCAAGAGACGCGTCAGGTCGCGGGTGCGGTAGCGGATCATCGGCAGGCCTTCCTTGGTGAGCGTGGTGAAGACCAGTTCGCCCATTTCCCCGTCCGGCAGAACCTCCCCTGATTCCGGGTCGATGATTTCGGGCAGGAAGTGGTCCTCCCAGATCACCGGACCGTCCTTGGTTTCGACGCATTCGTTGGCAACGCCCGGCCCCATGATTTCCGACAGGCCGTAGATGTCGACCGCATGCATGTCAAAGGCGGCTTCGACCTCTTTGCGCATGGCGTCGGTCCATGGCTCGGCGCCAAAGATGCCAACCTTGAGTGAGCTTTCGCGCGGATCAAGCCCGGCCTTGTGAAACTGTTCGAGAATGTTGAGCATGTAGGACGGCGTCACCATGATCCCGTCCGGACGGAAATCGGTGATCAGGCCGACCTGCTTTTCCGTCTGTCCGCCCGACATCGGTATGACCGTGCAACCAAGCCGTTCGGCCCCGTAATGTGCGCCCAGACCGCCGGTGAACAGGCCATACCCATAGGCCACATGCATCATGTCACCCTTGCGTAACCCGCTGGCGCGGATTGAGCGGGCGACCAGATCGGCCCAGTTGTCGATGTCGTTTTGCGTATAGCCAACAACGGTCGGCTTGCCCGTGGTTCCTGAAGACGCATGAATGCGCACGATTTCGCGGCGTGGAACGGCAAAAAGCCCGAATGGGTAGTTATCCCGCAGGTCGTTCTTGTAGGTGAACGGGAACTTTGCCAGATCAGTCAGGCTTTGCAGGTCGTCAGGATGAACGCCGGCCTCATCGAAACGCGACCTGTACATCGGCACGTTTTCATAAGCGTGACGCACCGACCATTTCAGGCGGTCCAGTTGCAGAGCCCGTATCTCATCGATCGATGCGATTTCAATCGGGTCCAGGTCAGCTTTGTTGGGGCTAAGATCTTCCATCGCGGTCTCCTCCAAACGCGAAGTTATTCTTTGAACAACTGGCCGTTGATCGTGCGGGACATGCCGCGAAACTCGGCGATCAGTTTGTTGTCCTGATTGGTGACGCGGACGTCGTAGATGCCGCTCCGCCCGGTCAGGGATATTTCGGTCGCCGTGGCGGTCAGGCTGTCGCCCAACTGGCCGGGGGCGAGATAACTCATCACGGTATGCTGCGCCACGGTGACGGTGTTTCTGCTGTTGCAGGCAAACGCAAAGGCGCTGTCGGCAAGGGCGTGGCTGACGCCGCCGTGGCAGATGCCCACACCGTTGCAATGGTGCGCGGCGACGGTCAGGGTCAGCACGGCGCGGCCTTCATCGACCTCAAGGATTTCCATGCCGAACCACTTGCTTGCCTGATCGCTGGCCCACATGGCGGCCGCTGATTTTTCTGCCCGTTCTTTCGCGTTCATGGTCACCTGCCCTGAAAATTCGGTGCGCGCTTTTCCAGAAAGCTGGCGACGCCCTCGGCATAGTCCGCACTCTGACCGCAGGTTTTCATGGCTTGCGCCTCCAGATCCAGCTGATCGGAAAGGGTGTTTTTGGCAGCGGCGTGAATGCATTCTTTTGTCAGCCCGTAGCCCAGTGTCGGGCCATTTGCGAACTGTTCAGTCAGCGCGCGGGCCTCGGGCATCAGTTGATCGTCCGGCACCGCTTTCCAGATCAGCCCCCATTCGGCGGCTTGCGCGGCAGGCAGGGGTTGCGCTGTCAGGGCCAGGCCCTTGGCCCGCGCTTCACCCAGTAAGCGGGGCAGGTGCCAGCTTCCGCCGGTGTCGGGTATCAGCCCCACCTTGGAAAAGCTCTGGATGAACTTTGCGCTCTCGCCCGCCAGGACCATGTCACAGGCTAATGCAAGGTTTGCGCCCGCGCCGGCGGCAACACCGTTCACCGCGCAGATGACCGGAAAGTTGAGCGACCGGATCAGCCGAACAAGCGGCGCGTAGAAGGTGCGCACAGTGTGCCCAAGATCGGGCGGCCCATCCATCTTCGAAGGGTCCCGGTCGCCAAGATCCTGCCCTGCACAAAAACCACGCCCGGCGCCGGTCAGCAAGATGGCCCGCGCTCCGTCGTCACGCGCTTTTTCCAGCGCGGAACGCAGGGCAAGGTGCATTTCCTCGTTGAAGGAATTCAGTTTGTCAGGGCGATTCAGGGTGATTTCGACCCAATTCCCGTGGCTTATGGCAAGAATGGTATCGCTCATGGCGACCTCGTGTTTGAAATCCGGCAAGTTCCATATTGCATTAACCGAACGGTTGGTCAATAAATAACCGAGTTGCGAATCTGAACCGAACTGGGAGCCGGCATGACGCAATCCCCGCTGGTCAAAGTGGATCTGGAAGGCGACATCGCCTGGGTCACGGTGAACAATCCGCCGGTGAATGCGACGTCGTTGCAGGTGCGCCAGGGGCTGGCGGATGCGGTTGATGCCGTCAAGGATGCCCGGGTTGCCGTTCTGCGCTGCGCCGGTTCGACCTTCATTGCCGGTGGCGACATGTCAGAGTTCGACAGCGCCCCCGTTGAGCCTCACCTGCCTGATGTCGTGCAGATGATCGAAGACAGCCCGGTTCCGTTTGTCGCCCAGTTGCATGGCAACGTGTTGGGCGGTGGCTTCGAGATTGCCATGGGCTGTGCTTGGCGGATCGCTGCGCCGGGCACTCGGTTTGGGCTGCCCGAGGTTAATGTAGGGCTGATCCCCGGTGCCGGAGGCACACAACGACTGCCACGCATTGCCGGGATGGACGTTGCCATCGATATGGCCTGTTCGGGAAAGCTGCTGACAGCCGAAGCCCTGCAAGAGCTTGGGGGTGTCGATCTTGTCGCTGAAAACATCGACCTGGCGGTCAGAGAGTTTGTCGCGGATCTTCCTGCGCGGCCTGTACCCGTCAGTCAGCGGAAAGTGCCGGAAAATGCGCCCGATCTTTTTGAAGTGGCGCGAGAGGCGCTAAGAAAACGTGCCAAAGGTCAGCAATCCATGCTGGAGAACCTGACGGCGCTGTCATGGGCGCTGGAACCATTTTCAAAAGGCCAGCCGAAAGAGCGGGCGCGTCATCTGGAGCTGAGACAAACTCCGGAAAGCCGTGCATTGCGTCATGCTTTTTTTACGGAGCGTACTGTGACCAAGCCATCGGCAATTCAAGGTGCCTCACCCCGCGCGGTTAACAGAATCGCTGTGGTCGGCGGCGGGCTTATGGGGGCCGGGATCGCCACGGCCGCGCTGAACGGTGGTCTTGCTGTAACCCTGATCGAACGTGATGCCGAGGCGGCGACAGCGGCAGAGGCGCGCGTTTCCGAGCTTTTGAATGGGGCAGTAAAGCGCGGCAGAATGACCGAAGCGCAGATGCAGGATCGGTTGTCAGCCTTCAGCGCCGTGGACGATTATTCTGGAGCCGCAGACGCAGATCTGGCGATCGAGGCGGTATTCGAGGATCTGAGCGTCAAGCGCGCGGTTTTTGCAGACCTTTCCGCCCACATGAAGCCGGACGCCATTCTGGCCACCAACACGTCTTATCTTGATCCTGTCGACATATTCGAAGGGGTGCAAAATCCCGCCCGTTGTCTGGGGCTGCATTTCTTCAGCCCGGCGCATGTCATGAAACTGCTTGAGATCGTGAAAACCCCTCACACCAGTGCCGAGGTGATCGCGACAGGTTTTACTTTGGGCAAGACGTTGCGCAAGGTTCCGGTCCTGTCGGGAATTTGTGACGGATTTATCGGCAACCGAATGCTGGCCGCATACAGGCGCGAGGCGGATTACCTGCTGGCCGATGGAGCCATGCCGTATCAGATTGACGCCGCGATGCGCGCTTTTGGAATGCCGATGGGGCCATATGAATTGCAAGACCTGACCGGGTTGCAGATCGCCTGGGCCAACAGAAAACGCAATGCGGTCACGCGTGATCCGCAGGAGCGGTACGTCACCATCGCCGATCAGCTTTGCGTGTTGGAGCGTTTTGGGCAGCGCAGCGGCAAAGGCTGGTATCGTTACGAAGACGGCAACCGCGCACCGATCCGCGACCCCGAGGTCGAGGCGCTGATCGAAACATATTCTGCCGAGCAGGGCATTACACGCCGGGAGTTTTCGGCTGAGGAAATCACCTCCCGCATTCTGGCCGTTCTCGCCAACGAAGGGGCGCTGATTGTCAGGGAAGGTATCGCCGAAACCACGGATGCCGTCGATATGGTTCAGATCCATGGCTATGGTTTCCCACGCTGGCGCGGCGGCCCGATGCAATACGCGACTGAGGTGGGATGGAAAAAAACGTTGGAAGCCATGCAGTTGGTGGCGTCCGAAAGCCCCGCGTCCTGGAAGTTGGCGGCGGCGCCTGAAAGCTCTAAACCCGTTGATGGTTACAAAAAGGACCATTAACGCATTCTTAACTCATGTTTCACTGGGAGGAGACAGATCCATGAAGTTCACTAAATTGAGTACCCTTCTTGCCTCGGCCGCGCTGGCCGTTTCGGGTACTGTGGCGTTGGCGGCGGATTACACGCTGACCATTTCCAGCTGGGCCCCGCCGACCCATGGCATCAACGCAATGATGTGGCCGAAATTCACCGAAATGGTCGAAGAAGCCACGGATGGTAAAGTCACTGCCGAGCTGAAACTTGGCCTTGCACCACCGCCCGCGCAAATGGACCTGATCATGGATGGCGCAGCAGATGCCTCGATCATTTTCCACGGCTACCAGCCAGGTCGCTTCGTCACTACAAAGATGATCGAACTGCCCGGGTACGAAGGATCGGCCGAGGCCGCATCGGTCGCCTATTGGCGCGCCTATGAGAAGTACCTGAAAGCGGCCGACGAGCATCGCGGGGTCAAGCTGATCGCGCTGCACACGCACGGTCCGGCGCAGCTGCATTCAAGCGCTCCGGTGACGACTCTGGATCAGGTCTCGGGGCTGAAGGTACGTATCCCCGGTGGTGTGGGTGGCGACGTTGGAACGGCGCTGGGCGCAACCGGCATTCAGGTTCCGGCCCCCAAGGTCTATGAAACGCTCGCGTCCAAAGCGGCGGATGGCGTGGTCATGCCGTTTGAATCCCGCAAAGGCTTCAAGCTGACCGAGGTCGCACAGAACGTTTACGAAGTGCCCGGCGGGCTCTATCGCGGCTCGTTTGCGTTCATTATGAACGAAGATACGTTTGCCGACTTGCCCGAAGATCTGCAGAAGGCACTGGAAGAGAAAGTCTTTGGCGAGCCGCTGAGCCGTGAGATCGGCAAGATCTGGGACCAGATCGACGCCATCGGGCGCGAGGCGACCGAGGCGGCGGGTGGCAACAGCATCAACGCCGCGTCCGCAGAAGATCTTGAACAGTTCAATCAGATTGCGGCCGACGTTCGAAGCAAGGTGATTGGCGAAGTCAATGAAACCGGTATCGACGCGCAGGCAACCTATGACCTGATCGTGCAAGAAATGGCGGCTCAGTAAGGCTGTCCGGCTGGTGGGGTTTCCCACCAGCCATTTTTTACCGGCAAGAGACATAATCATGCGAAAACTCGTGATCTGGGCGCGGCGCGCCAGTTTTTTTCCGACGCTGCTGGCCTGTGTGGCCCTGTTCATCCTGATGGTGATGACATTCTGCGATGTCATCCTGCGGTCGGTTTTCAATGCTCCGATCGAGGCTGCGACCGAACTGACCCGGATTTTGATGGCCATTCTCGTGTTTTCGGTCCTGCCCATGATTTCCGCGGGAAAAGGCCAGATCGCGGTCGATCTCACAGACGGTCTGTTTTCCCGTCTTCGCCTTAGCCGGGCCCGTGACGCTGTGGTTTACCTGGCATCGGGCATCATGCTGATCTGGCCAATCAACAGGGTCTGGATCCTGTCCGAGCGCGCGCGCGACTACGGGGACGTCACAGAATACCTGTCGATCCCGGTCTTCTATGTCGGCTGGTTCATCACCTTCTTCACCGTTATTGCCGCCATCGCGATGGTGATTACCGGTCTGATGTACATCTTTGCACCCCACGCCCTGTCGGAGCAGACCCAATGACCGCAGCCCTGATCGGTTTCGCACTGGTACTGGTTCTGGTGCTGCTTCGTTTGCCCATTGTCTTTGCGATGGGTTTGGTTGGCACGTTTGGCTTCGCCTACGAACGAGGCGGCGCGATTTTTTCGGAACGGGGGCTCAAGGCCGCCATGTCGATGGTGGGCCGCCAGATCACGGACACCGCGCAGGACTATGGCCTGTCGGTTGTGCCGCTGTTCATCCTGATGGGACTGTTCGTCAACAAAGGTGGATTGGCGCGTGAGCTTTACGCGGTTTCTAACGCCTTCCTGGGGCATTTTCGGGGCGGTATCGCCATGGCGACCGTCGCCGCATGCGGTGGTTTTTCGGCAATATGCGGGTCGTCTTTGGCCACGGCTGCTACAATGTCCAAGGTCGCAATGCCGGAAATGCGCCGCTATCGCTATTCGGACGAGTTGTCGACCGCCTCGATTGCGGCAGGCGGGACGCTGGGCATTCTGATCCCGCCTTCGGTCATTCTGGTGATCTATGGCCTGCTGACCGAAACCTCGATCGGGAAGCTGTTTGTCGCCGGGATATTGCCGGGGATGATGGGCATCCTGTTCTATCTGTTCGCGGTGCGCTGGACCGTCTGGCGCAAGCCTGATTCAGGCCCTGCCGGCGAACGCCACGGCTGGGGCGAGCGTCTGACAGCACTGCGATCCGTCTGGGCCGTTCTTTTGTTGTTCTTTCTGGTGATCGGGGGCCTCTACGGCGCGTTTGATTTTCACCCGCTGAACCTGACCTTCAGCCCGACCGAAGCGGCGGGTATGGGTGCGATGGGCGCGTTCCTGATCGCCCTGTCGCGCGGCGGCCTGACGCTGAGTTCGACATTCGAGGTGCTGAAGGAGACGTCATATACAGCCGCGGCCTTGTTCTCGGTGCTGATTGGGGCGCAGATCTTTTCGAATTTCATCAACCTGGCTGGTTTGCCCGAAGCGTTGATTGCGCTGGTGACGGCATATGAAGTGTCGCCTTTCGTGGTGATCCTGATGATCCTGGGCATCTACATCATCCTTGGCTGCGTTTTTGAATCGCTTTCGATGCTGCTGCTGACGGTGCCGATCTTTTTCCCGCTGGTCACGTCGCTGGGCTATGACCCGATCTGGTTCGGTATCGTCGTGGTCGTTGTGACCGAGATCAGCTTGATAACTCCGCCCGTCGGTCTGAACGTGTTCATCCTGAAAGGCGTGGTGGGCGATGTGTCGACCGGAACGATCTTCCGGGGCGTGACACCATTCTGGGTTGCCGACATCTTCCGCCTGGCGTTGATCGTTCTGGTGCCTTGGCTGGTGCTGGTCCTGCCCGAGCAGATGGGCGCGATGGGGCACTGATGTTCGCGCTGACCGCACTTCCCGAAGGGTTTCATCAGGACCCGTATCCGACCTACGCCGCTTTGCGCGAGGATGCGCCCGTTTGTGTGCAACCGGATGGCAGCGTGATCCTGTCCAGATACGAAGATCTGGATCTGGTGTATCGCGATACACGCCGTTTCATTTCGGACAAGAAGGCGGTCTTTGGCCCGAAATACGGGGTCGATAGCGCATTATTCGAACACCACACCACCAGCCTTGTGTTCAACGATCCGCCGTTGCACACCCGTGTGCGCAAGGTGATGGTCGGCGCGCTGAACCCCCGCGCGCTGGCGCAGATGGAGCCTGGGCTGGTCGAACTGGTTGATCGCCTGCTGGACGAGATGCAGGCCAAGGGCCAAGTCGAACTGATCGAAGATTTTGCCGGCGCCATTCCCATCGAGATCATCGGAAATCTTCTGGGCATTCCCCGTGATGAGCGTGAGCCTTTGCGGGACTGGTCGCTCGCGATACTTGGGGCGCTTGAGCCCAAGCTGACGCCCGAGCAGGAGGAGCAGGGCAATCGCGCTGTCGCCGATTTCGTCGAATACCTGCGCCGGATCATCGACGACCGCCGCGCCAGTCCGGGCGACCCGGAAACAGACGTCCTGACTCGTCTGATGCAGGGTGATGTGGACGATCGGTTGACCGAAGTTGAGCTGTATCAGAATTGTATCTTCATTCTGAATGCCGGGCACGAAACCACCACAAACCTGATCGGTAACGCACTGGATTTGTTGCACCGGCA
This sequence comes from Ruegeria sp. N11, assembly GCF_056531525.1. Lineage (NCBI taxonomy): Bacteria > Pseudomonadati > Pseudomonadota > Alphaproteobacteria > Rhodobacterales > Roseobacteraceae > Ruegeria > Ruegeria sp. N11. The sequence continues at coordinate 78,791 of NZ_JBQFLX010000017.1, read as the reverse complement.
CCCTGATAAACGGGCTGAACTTCGGGCCAGACCCGATCTGATCACAACGGCGGTGGACGAATTCCTGCGGCTGGAAAGCCCGAACCAGTTCGGCAATCGCCTGACCACCGAGGCAGTTGAATTCCATGGTCACATGATCCCGGCGGGTACGGATATTCACCTCTGTATTGGTGCTGCCAACCGTGATCCGCGCCAGTTTGACGACCCCGATGCAGTGAAACTGGATCGCCGTCCCAACAAACATCACGCCTTTGCAGGCGGACCGCATACCTGCGTCGGGCTGACTCTGGCGCGAATGGAAGGGCGTGTTGCCGTTGGCCGTTTTCTCGAGCGCTTTCCCGGTTTTGTGTTGCAGGAGGGTGCGCAAAGAGGAAATCGCATCAGGTTTCGCGGCTTTGCCCGTCTGCCAGCTCGGGTGGCATAGATGCGGCATAGATAGGCATTTTTGCTATTTTATGTTTGACCGACCGATCGGTTAATAATAATTTGATCCGAACGACCCGGCCAAATTCGCCGACCGGATGCCAAGGATGAGGAGGCACATATGACCATCCAACAGATTTCCAGCTTTGCCGCCGGTGAATGGATTGCGCCGGGTGAAGGTGCCCGTTCCATCGCCAGTGCAGTCACCGGTGACGTGATCGCGACCGCGGGCAACAGCGCGCTGGACGTGCGGGCAATGCTGGACCACGCGCGGGATGCAGGCGGGCCCGCCCTGCGCAGGATGACATTCCACGAGCGGGCAAAGATGCTGAAGGCGCTGGCCATGCATCTGGGGCAGCACAAACAGGCACTGTATGATCTGTCTTTCGATACGGGCGCGACTCAATCCGACCACCTGATCGACATCGATGGCGGCATTGGCACGACTTTTGTCTACGCGTCCAAGGGGCGTCGCGAGATGCCTGACGGGCATGTCTTCCTGGACGGCGAGGTTGAGCAGTTGTCGCGCAACGGAACGTTCCTGGGCCAGCATGTATGCACCCCATTGCAGGGCGTCGCGGTGCATATCAACGCATACAACTTCCCGGTCTGGGGGATGTTGGAAAAACTGGCGCCAACTTTGCTGGCCGGGGTTCCGGCGATTGTTAAACCTGCCACCAACTCCTGCTACGTGACAGAGTTGTGCGTGCGCATCATGCTGGATTCAGGCATCTTGCCCAAGGGTGCCTTGCAGTTGGTGACGGGCGGATTGGGCGATATGCTCGACCGGCTGGGAATGCAGGACGTGGTCAGCTTTACCGGCTCGGCCGAAACGGCACTGAAACTGCGTGCCAATCCGGTGATCCTTGAGAACTCGGTGCGGTTTGTGGCCGAACAGGACAGCCTGAATGCCTCGGTTCTGGGGCCGGATGCGGAACCCGGAACGCCCGAGTTCGACCTGTTCATCAAGGAAGTTCAGCGCGAAATGACAACAAAGGCGGGGCAGAAATGTACGGCCATCCGCCGGATCATCGCACCGGAAACACATGTTCAGGCTGTGATCGATGCGCTTTCGGACAGATTGGCAAAGACGGTCATCGGCGATCCGAGGCTTGAAACCACCCGCATGGGCGCGCTCGTTTCACAAGGCCAGAGGCGCGATGTTCTGGAAAAAGCCGCGATCATCGGGCAGGAGGCCGAGCGGGTTTTCGGCAATCCCGAAGACTTCGCCATTGACGGTGCGGATGTCGAAAAGGGCGCCTTTGTCCCGCCGATGCTGTTCCATTGCGCCAGCCCTGATACGGCCCGGCGGGTGCACGATACCGAGGCCTTCGGCCCGGTCAGCACCATCATGGGATATCGTGATCTGGACCATGCGGTTGAATTGGCTAACAAGGGGCAGGGTTCACTGGTGGCGTCCGTGATCACCCGCGACCCATCCGTCGCGCGTGAGATTGTCATGGGGGCCGGGGCCTATCACGGGCGTTTGTATTTCAACAACCGGGATTCGATGAAGGAAGCAACGGGCCACGGGTCTCCGTTGCCGCACATGGTCCACGGCGGCCCCGGTCGCGCCGGAGGCGGCGAAGAGATGGGTGGTGTGCGAGGGGTGCAGCATTACATGCAGCGCACGGCAATTCAGGGCTCGCCCGATATCCTGACCGCGATCGGCGACAGGTGGGTTTCCGGTGCGACCGAGATCAAAGGCCCGGCGCATCCTTTTACCCGTCGGTATCACGATCTGGCGATTGGCGAGACCATTCATACGGCACCGCGCACCATCACCATGGACGATGTCGAGCATTTCGCGCATTTCACGGGCGACACTTTCTACGCCCATATGGATCAGGCCGCGGCCGAGCGGAACCCGTTCTTCCCTGGTCGTGTGGCGCATGGTTATTTGTTGCTTTCGTTTGCGGCGGGTCTGTTTGTGGAACCCAACGAAGGTCCGGTTCTGGCCAATACCGGGCTGGACAATCTGCGTTTCATGAAGCCGGTGGAAGCGGGCGATGCGATCAAGGTGCGGCTGACTGTCATGAAGAAGACCGGGCGCAATGATGAATACGGAGAAGTGCGCTGGCACGTGTCGCTGACCAACCAGGATGGTGATCTGGTGGCGGAATATGAATTGCTGACAATGGTAGCCTACTGAAGCGGGCCGGATGGCAATTTCCTTTGGCCGGGCTATATTTAGGCTATGAAGGATCCGCATTCTGACTGGTTCGAAACCTGTGTTGCCCAGCTGACGGCGTCCGGCACGCAGCGGGTTTGGTCGGTGCTGGTATCGATTTTCGGCGATCTGGCCCAGAACGAAACCGATCAGATCAGCGGTGCCCTGATCACCCGGCTGACCGGGCTTGCCGGGATAAAGTCTGAAGCGACCCGGGTTGCTTTGCACCGACTGCGCAAGGAGGGCTGGATCGAAAGCACCCGAAGCGGGCGCAACAGCACGCACAGCCTGACGGCGTTTGGGCGCGCTCAAAGCGCCGCGGCGGTGCCGCGAATCTACGCCCGCGAAACCGTGCGCCCGGAAACCTGGCATGTCCTTATCGCGGACAGTTCGGACGGGTCCCGGCAGGAACTGGCCGATCTGCTGCTGACCGGTGACTACATTCCACTGAGCAGCACGGCAGCGATGGCTCCCGGTGAGGCTCCGGAAGGTATCGAAGACCTGTTTATTGTTCAAAGCGGCGACCTCTCGGTTCCCCGCTGGCTGCGCGAACGTTGCGGACCAGATGCGCTGAACGAAGGATATAAACAGCTTCTGACTCGATTGCGGGCGGTTCAGGAGAGCATTCCGGCCTCGGGTGTCGGCGATCCGTTTCAGGCGGCGGTCCTGCGGGTCCTGATCGTTCACAGCTGGCGCCGCATCGTTTTGCGGCACCCGGATTTGCCGTCAGAGTTTCTGCCCGAGGCGTGGAAGGGTCCGGCCTGCCGAAAGGTTGTTTTCCAGATCCTCGACAGGTTGCCGCGCCCTTCGATCAAAGCGCTTGAATCGGCTTTGACCGGATAGTGGTCCCGGTATTTCCCGGTGGCGAAGGTCGGTGTGTCGAACAATAAGTTACATTGAATCAGAAATGGCAAAAAATTCGTAACATATTACTTGCTTCGAATCATTGCGACCCGTATTAACCGACCACACGGTTGGTGTTTCTGGCCGTTGCGACAGGAGGCCTTTGATGGACGCATTCATTTGTGACGCGACACGTACCCCGATTGGCCGGTATGGTGGCGCGTTGTCTTCGGTCAGAACAGATGACCTTGCGGCGGTGCCGATCGCCGCACTGATGGCCCGGAATCCGCAGGTGGACTGGGCCAGTGTGGATGACGTGATCTTTGGCGATGCCAATCAGGCCGGTGAAAGCAACAGGAACGTGGCGCGTATGGCGGCGCTGCTGGCCGGTTTGCCGGTTGATGTTCCGGGAACCACCGTGAACCGGCTTTGCGCCAGCGGGATGGACGCGGTGGGCATGGCCGCGCGTGGAATCGGGGCCGGCGACTTCGATCTGGCAATTGCGGGCGGCGTGGAAAGCATGAGCCGCGCGCCCTTTGTCATGCCCAAGGCCAGCAGCGCCTTTAGCCGCGCTAATGCGGTTTATGACACAACGATTGGCTGGCGGTTCATAAACCCGAAGATGAAAGACATGTACGGCGTGGACAGCATGCCGCAAACGGCTGACAACGTGGCCGAAGACTATGGCGTAAGCCGCCAGGATCAGGACGACTTCGCGGCCCGCAGTCAGGCTCGCTGGCAAGCAGCGCATGAGGCGGGGATTTTCCGGGATGAGATCACCCCGGTCTCGGTCCCGCAGCGCAAGGGCGATCCGGTTGTCGTGGATACGGACGAACATCCCCGTCCCGGAACCGATGCTGCGAAGCTGGCCGGATTGAAAGGTGTGAATGGCCCCGACAAAACCGTGACTGCGGGTAATGCCTCGGGTGTGAACGATGGCGCAGCGGCGCTGCTTCTGGCCAGCGAGGTGGCAGCGCACAAGAACAGCCTGACACCGATGGCGCGCGTGGTTGGGATGTCCGCTACGGGTGTCGAGCCGCGCGTCATGGGCATCGGCCCGGTATCGGCCAGCCGCAAGGTGCTGGCCCGCGCCGGTCTGAGTATCGATCAGATGGATGTGATAGAATTGAACGAGGCGTTTGCGGCTCAGGGCCTTGCCACGCTGCGCGAGCTTGGTGTTGCCGATGATGCACCGCACGTGAATGCCAATGGCGGTGCCATTGCAATGGGTCATCCGCTGGGCATGTCGGGGGCCCGCATCGTGCTGACCGCGGCTTATCAACTGCAACGCTCGGGCGGGCGCTATGCGCTTTGCACCATGTGCGTCGGCGTGGGTCAGGGCGTCGCCCTGATCCTTGAACGCGTCTAAGGGAGGAGACCCCAGATGTATGCTCAACTTGTGAAAACGGCCGGAACCGGCGTCAAATCCAAAGGCGAGATGACGGATCAGGAGCGTGAGTTCCAGGACAAGATCGACCGGGATATCAAGATCGAACCAAGGGATTGGATGCCGGATGATTACCGCGCGACCCTGATTCGCCAGATCGGACAGCATGCGCATTCAGAAATCGTCGGCCAGCTTCCCGAAGGCAACTGGATCACCCGTGCGCCCACATTGGAACGCAAGGCCATCCTGCTGGCCAAGGTGCAGGATGAGGCCGGGCATGGTCTGTATCTTTACTGTGCGGCGGAAACGCTTGGGGTCAGCCGCGATGAGATCACCGAGATGTTGCTGGACGGGCGCATGAAGTATTCGTCGATCTTCAACTATCCGACCCTGAACTGGGCAGATATCGGTGCCGTCGGCTGGCTGGTGGATGGTGCGGCGATCATGAATCAGGTGCCATTGCAGCGTACATCGTACGGGCCGTACTCGCGCGCGATGATCCGCATTTGCAAAGAAGAGAGCTTTCATCAACGGCAGGGTTATGACGCCATCCGCAAGATGGCCGAGGGCACGCCCGAGCAGAAGAAAATGGCGCAGGACGCGCTGAACCGGCTGTGGTTCCCGTCTTTGATGATGTTCGGCCCCTCCGACAAGGATTCGGTGCACTCGGCGCAGTCGATGGCGTGGAAGATCAAAATCAACACCAATGACGAGCTGCGCCAGAAGTTCGTGGACCAGACGGTGCCACAGATCGAATTCCTTGGCCTCGATTTGCCGGATCCCGGCATCAAATGGAACGAGGAACGCGGCCACTACGACTACACCGACCCGGACTGGTCCGAGTTCTTCAACGTCATCAAGGGCAACGGTCCGTGCAACGTGGACCGGCTGGCTGCGCGCAACAAGGCGTGGGACGACGGCGCGTGGGTGCGCGACGGCTTGCTGGAACATGCCCGCAAGAAAGCCGCCCGCAAGCACGCGGCAGAGTAATCAGGAGGTTCCGCTATGAAAAATGAATGGCCCCTTTGGGAAATCTTCATCCGCGGCCAGCATGGGCTGAGCCACCGGCATGTTGGTTCGCTACATGCACCAGATGCCGAAATGGCGATCAAGAACGCGCGCGATGTCTATACGCGCCGCAACGAAGGCGTGTCGATCTGGGTGGTTGAAGCCCGGCACATCGCGGCCACCGCACCCGGCGAGAAGGGCCCCCTGTTCGAGCCCTCCGAGAGCAAGGTCTACCGCCACCCGACGTTTTACGACATCCCGGACGAAGTGGGGCATATGTGATGGCAGAAGTCGACAAACAGGCCCTGCTGCAATTTCTGCTGCGGATGGGCGACAACACTTTGGTCCTCGGGCACAGGGTGTCCGAATGGTGCGGTCATGCGCCCGTGCTGGAAGAGGACATCGCGCTTGCCAATACGGCGCTGGACCTGATCGGTCAGACGCAGCTCTGGCTGGGTTATGCGGCCGAAATTGAGGGCGAAGGCAAGTCGGCGGACGATCTGGCCTTTCTTCGCGACGGCTGGGATTTTCGCAACGTTCTGCTGGTCGAGATGCCCAATGGCGATTTCGGTCAGACACTGATGCGTCAGTTTCTGTTCGATGCGTGGCATTCCATCATGCTGGGCCGGCTGATCAGATCGTCGGATCGGACTGTGGCCGAGATCGCTGAAAAGGCCAGCAAAGAAGTGGCGTATCACCTGGAAAGATCTGCCGACACGGTTGTCGGTCTGGGAGACGGAACCGAGGAAAGCCATAACCGGATGCAGGCCGCCCTGAACTATCTGTGGCCCTATGTCGGAGAGATGTTCGAAGGCGACGCGGTCGATGAGGCCATGGTTAAGGCCGGTATCTCGAGCGACCCCGGCCAGTTGCGTGAAGAATACGATACGATGGTGGGCCGGGTCCTGTCCGAGGCGACGCTGACCATTCCCGAAAGCCGCTTTGCCCATAAGGGTGGCCGCACCGGCCAGATGCATACTGAACATCTGGGCCATCTGCTGTGCACGATGCAGTGGCTGCCGCGTGCCTATCCCGGTTGCCGGTGGTGACAGTGATGGCGCGGCCCTCCGTCGGTGAAATCTGGCAGTGGCTGGACCATGTGCCCGATCCGGAAATCCCCGTGATCTCTCTGGTGGATCTGGGGATCATCCGCGACGTCGCGTGGGAAGATGATCTTTTGGTTGTCACGGTCACACCAACCTATTCGGGTTGCCCGGCGACCAGCGTCATCAATCTGGATATCCAGACGGCGCTGCGCGAAAAGGGGATCGACCGGCTTGAACTGCGCCGTCAGCTTTCACCTGCATGGACCACCGACTGGTTGTCGGACAAGGGGCGCGTGCGTCTGGAAGAGTTCGGCATCGCACCGCCGCAACCGGCAGGCGGACCCGAACGCTGTCCGCGTTGTGGTGGCAACCATCTCGAAAAACTCAGCCAGTTCGGCTCGACCCCCTGCAAGGCGCAGTGGCGGTGTTGCGACTGCCTGGAACCGTTCGACTATTTCAAGTGCATCTGAGGGAGGAACCCATGGCGCGCTTTCATGATCTTGAAGTCACAGACATCCGCAAAACGATCCGCGACGCGGTGGTCGTGACGCTGAAGCCCGAGAATGGTGCGGCTGCCGAGTTCGAGTTTAAGCAAGGCCAGTACCTGACATTTCGCCGCGACTTTGACGGTGAGGAGCTGCGCCGATCCTATTCGATCTGCGCGGGTAAGGATGACGGTGTCCTGCAGGTCGGCATCAAGCGGGTCGATGGCGGTGCGTTTTCGACCTGGGCCAACGAAGATCTGAAGGTGGGGGACACCATTCAGGTGATGCCGCCGATGGGTGGGTTCTTTACCGAACTGGATGCCGGAAACGAGAAGCAGTATCTGGGTTTCGCGGGCGGGTCCGGCATTACCCCGGTGCTGTCGATCCTGAAAACCACCCTGTCACGCGAACCCAATTCCAGTTTCACGCTTGTTTACGCCAACAAGAGCGTGAACTCGATCATGTTCCGCGAGGAGCTTGAGGACCTTAAGAATAGCTTTATGGGATGTTTCAACGTCATCCATGTGCTCGAAACGGATGCCCAGGAAATCGATCTGTTCACCGGAATGGTGACGGAAGAGAAATGCGCGCAACTATTCAAAACCGGTTGGATCGACATCGAAAATGTCGATACCGCATTCATTTGCGGCCCCGAGCCGATGATGTTGGGCATAGCCCGTGCATTGCGTGATCATGGACTGGATGACGGTCAGATCAAATTCGAACTTTTCGCCAGCGCCCAGCCCGGTCGGTTGAAGCGCAAGGCCAAGGCCAAGGATGCCGCCAGCAGCGCCAATACGGCAAAGGCCTCCATCACGCTGGACGGCGCAACCCAGACCATCGATATGCCCAAGGACACGACGCTGCTGGACGCGGCTTTGCAGAACGCGATGGATGCGCCCTATGCTTGCAAGGCCGGGGTCTGTTCGACCTGCCGCTGCAAAGTGATTGAGGGCGAGGTGGAGATGGTGACCAACCATGCGCTGGAGGATTATGAGGTCGAGAAGGGCTATGTTCTGTCCTGTCAGTCCTTTCCACTGACCGACACTGTCGTCGTCGATTATGATCAATAAAGAAGGGGACCTGTCATGCCGGATGATATGAGCATTGAAAGCTACCTTGCGCAGGGTGGGGTGCTGACAAACCCTTCGAACGTGCCTTCGCGGTATCGCGCCGAACTGATGAAGCTGATGGCGACCTTTGTGGACAGCGAGCTGGCCGGTGCCGCCGGGTTTGCCGAGGTCATTAACACCGGCCCGGGCATCAAGGAACGTATTGCCGCCCCCAAGATCGTGTTGGAGAAAACCGATAACGCCGATCGTGTCCTGACCATCATGGGTGAGTTCGGTGTCAATACGAAACGCTACGCGACGCACCACCCCTGGGCTGCGCGGCTGGACCGTTCAGCCGATATTGGCGCGACCCGCAACGAACATGATATGCGACTTGCCGTCTTCAATTATCCGCTTGAAGGGTGGACGGACGCAGTGGTCATGAACCTGATCATGGGGTGCGCTGTCGGCGTGCAACTGGCCGAATTCAGCAGTGTCTCATATCAACCTCTGGCCGAAGCCTTTCGTGCAATCGCACCGGTTGAGGCGCGCCACGCCGAGTTGGCCGAGGAAGGTGTGGCCAGACTGGCAGAGGATGGTGATACGGCCGCGATTCAGGCGTCGGTCAACTATTGGTGGCCACGCGTCGCCGTTTCCTTCGGGGGGGATGACCCGGCGCGGCTGAAAGATCTTCAGGCGCTGGGGCTGCGCCGCACCGGGAATGCCGAACTGCGCGATCGCTGGATTGTCGCGGCCTCGGCTATTCTTGAGAAATACGGGCTGGAAGTTCCGCGATAGCTAAGAACAAAGGCCGTCTGTTATTCAAAAAACAGACGGCCTTTTTGCCACGTTATTTGTTCAGTTCTTTGGCATGCAGCCAGTCTGCGTGTTTCGGGGCCTTCTTGGTCTTTGACCATTCATCTAGCATCAGCCATTTGACCTCATCCATGCGCTTGAGCATCGCCTCTTCCTCGGGATCGGGGCAGGCCAGTTCGACCCGGTGCCCGTTGGGGTCGAAGAAGTAGATCGAGTGAAAGATGGAGTGGTCGGTGACGCCCAGAACCTCGACACCGTTGGCTTCCAGATGGTCTTTGAACTGCAGCAGCGTCTCGCGGTCTTTCACCTTGAAGGCGATGTGTTGCACCCAGATCGGCGTGTTGGGATCGCGACCCATCTCGGGCTTGGTCGGCAGCTCGAAAAAGGCCAGAACGTTGCCGTCACCCGCATCCAGAAACAGATGCATGTAGGGATCAGGCTCGTGGGTCGATGGTACGTGATCCTCGGCAATGGCCAGGATGAAATCCATGTTCAGCATCTTGCCGTACCATTCGACGGTTTCCTTGGCGTCCTTGCAGCGATAGGCGACGTGGTGGATTTTCTCGATTTTCACGTGTTGTCCTCCTGTTGAAGCGACGCGGCGCGCAAGGCTTGTCGCAGCACAACGTTGTCCCCGATATGGTTGGCCAGGACCAGCACCAGGCGCGCGTTCAGCGCGTCCCCCTGTGCCTTGTCCAGCCCTTCATGTGCATCCAGCAGATCGGCGTAGAACCCATCGGTACTGTCGAAATTTGGCGTGAGGATCAGATCGGCCATGGCGATTACTCCTTACCTGTGGCGCGGCGGACCGCATGCCGGAATGCGTTTTCTTCGTAGGTGTCGCGTCGCGCCGCCACGTGCTGATCTGGCCGGATCAGATAGACCCCCTGCGGCGCATCACCCAGATAGCGGCGCTTCAGGGCCATTGTCCGGTCGTCCTTGATCGACAGGGCCAGGCGCGAAACCGTGATACCGTCCACCTCGATCTCATCCGGGGCATCGGCATCAATGGTCATCAGGGTGAACTTCCCGGCCAGTTTCGGCAGCAGGAAGCCGTCCCCCAATGGCGCATCTGGGCAGGGCGAGCCCGGACGGGTCGAAGCCGGCCCGTTCAGCGCATCCGCCGAATTCAGGGGCGAGCCATCATAGGTGCAGGGAACGCTCAACCGACCGGAGTTCACCATCGGACGGGCGAATTCATAATGTTCGCTCAGATCCAGCACCGCGTCGCGCATGATGCGGGACATCTGGGATTTCGGTGTGATGAAATCCGTGGACCTGGTCGAATTCAGGATATTCTCATCCGCCCCGTGGATACGTTCGATATCATAGCTGTCCAGAAGCGTTTCCGGAGCCAGACCGTCGATCACCAGCTTCAGTTTCCAGCACAGGTTGTCCGTGTCCTGCAGGCCCGAGTTGGCACCGCGCGCGCCAAACGGGCTGACCTGATGCGCGCTGTCGCCGGCAAAGATCACCCGGTCATGGCGGAACTGTTCCATCCTGCGGCACTGGAAGGTGTAGATGCTGACCCACTCCAACTCGAACTCGACATCATCGCCCAGCATAGCCTTGAGACGCGGGATGACGTTTTCGGGGCGCTTCTCGCGCTCTTTGTCGATGTCCCAGCCCAGTTGCAGGTCGATGCGCCAGACGCCGTCCGGTTGTTTGTGCAGCAACGCGGATTGCCCCTTGTTGAAGGGCGGATCGAACCAGAACCAGCGCTCGGACGGGAAGTCGGCCTCCATGATCACGTCGGCAATCAGGAAGTTGTCCTCGAACACACGGCCAACAAAGTCCTTGCCCAACATGGCCCGCATCGGCGATCCGGCCCCGTCGCAGGCGATCACCCAATCCGCTTCGATGGTGTACGAGCCTTCGGGCGTTTCCACGTCAAGCCTGACGTGATCGGGATGGGTGCCGACCGCCTCGACCTTGTTGCGGCCCCGGATCTGGATCGGTGCGCCCTGCGCCTGCATTTCGCGAACCCGCTCGACCAGAAACTGCTCGAAGTAATATTGCTGAAGATTGATGAAAGCCGGGCGCTGATGCCCGTCCTCGGGCAGCAGATCGAAGTTGTAGACCTGCCGGTCATCGAAGAACACCTTGCCCTTGTTCCAGACGACGCCCTTGTCGACCATCGCCTGACCGCATCCCAGCCGGTCGAGGATTTCCAGCGGACGCTTGGCGAAACAGATGGCCCGGCTGCCAAAGCTGACCTTGTCATTGTCATCCAGCACCACAACCTCGACCCCTTGCTGTGCAAGATCGATGGCAGCGGCCAACCCGACCGGGCCCGCGCCGACAACAATGACCTTGTGACGCACCGGTGTCGGCGCGGTCTGATCCGGGCTGGGCTCGTATGCATAAAGAGGGTCTTCGAAAATCTTGTTCACAGGCTCTCTCCCCAGGTGTTGCGCAACAGGGCGCAGAAATTCGAACCCTGGCGCGCAGGCGCCAGAGCGTCAGGTCAATAGTTTCACCGTCTGATTCGGGTCGCCACGATCTGAATCAAACCGGCCCCAGTTCGTCAGCCTTGCAGGGCTTCCCACATTTCAAGATCGCGCTGGGCGGTCCAGATGCGGGGATGGGCGATACCGCGGGCTTCGTCATAGGCGCGGGCGACGTTGAAGGGCAGGCAGTGTTCATAGATCGCGTAATCGGAAAATTTCGGGTCGCATTCGGCGCGCACGGCATCCCATGCCTCTTTCAGCGATCCGCCGCGGGCAGCAATCCTGCGAACAGGCCGGTAGGTGCTGTCTACAAAGTCGCGGGTGTTTTCGATGGCCTTTTCCACCATCTCCTTTCCAACCAGCGCATCGCCGCGCCCCGGTGCGATGGCGTCCACGTCATAGGCCTTGATGTTGTCCAGGGTCTGACCCCAGTCGGCGAAATGCCCGTCGCCGCAATAGCAGGCCGAGTGATATTCGACGATATCGCCGGTAAACATCACGTTGTGATCCGGCACGTGAATGATGGCGTCGCCTGCCGTATGGGCGCGACCGATCTGTTTGATGTCGACGCGGCGTTTGCCCAGGAACACGGTCATGCCGTCCGAGAAGGTCGTTGTCGGGAAGGTCAGGCCCGGAATGCTCTCATGTCCTTCGAACAGGCGCGGAAAACGCTGGAATTCACTGTCCCAATCTTCCTGCCCGCGTTCCAGAACCATGTTGTAGGCTGCGTTCGACATGATCACCTGCCCGGCGTCAAAGGCGCTGGCACCCAGAACGCGCACGGCGTGATAATGTGTCAGCACCACGTGGCTGATCGGCTTGTCAGTAATGGATCGGACACATTCGATAACCTTGTTTGCCAGACGCGGTGTGGCCTGTGCCTCGACGATCATCACGCTGTCATCGCCGACGATGACGCCGGAATTCGGGTCCCCCTCGGCGGTAAAGGCGTACAGCCCGTCGCCGATTTCATCGAAGGTGATTTTCTTTTCGCTCAGATCGCCCTGCGAGGCGAATGCCTTGGCCATTTCCTGTTCCTTTGACGTTCCGTCATCCGCACAGCAATAACCGCAGCGCGGCGGGTGGGTCCCATAAGTTACGATCCGGGCGGTCAGCCTGTGCTGCCTTCGCCCTGACATGCGAATACGCCAACGACGGGTTCTGCCGCCTTGATCTGAGACAGATCGACACGTCCGCTGACGTCTATTTGCTTCTTCTTGCGCTGCGCGTCAATTCAAATATTGAGCCGATGGATCAAATATTGCTTTGACCTTCTGCTCTGTCAAGCTATTCATGCATGGGGTAAGGATCATCAGGTCTGGTTTGCGAGGTGACATGGCGGAAGGCCCATCAACAGTACATAAGGCGCTGTCATTGCTGGAGTTTTTTGATGAAAGACGCCACCGTATCGGCCTGAGCGAGCTTTCGAAATTGTCCGGTTACAACAAGGCGACAACGATGCGGTTTTTAGCCGCGCTGGAATCCAAGGGCTTTGTCGAACAGGACGAGGAAACACGTTTGTTCAATCTGGGCCCCGCGTTTCTGCGGTTTTCCCAATTGCGCGAGGCCAGTTTTCCGCTTGTCGATGCGGTAAAGATCGTGTTGCGGGATCTGAATGCGATCACGGGCGAAACGGCGCATGCGTCGCGCATCGCGGGCCAAACGCTGGCCAATATCGCCACGATCGAAAGCAAAAGCATGAACCGGGTTATCATAGGATCAGGCGAGTCGCTGCCGTTGCACGCGACGGCCTCGGGGCTGGCCTATCTGGCTTTCGCGGCCCCTGCCTTTGTCGAGCCGTTTATTGAAGGGGGCGCCTTGCAGTCGCATACGACGCAAACCCAAACCGATGCGGCTGCAATCCGGCAGCAACTGGATCAGATCCGTCGGACAGGCCTTTCGATTTCAAGCGGCACGTTCGAGGAAGGTGTGATCGGAATAGCGGCCCCGTATTTTGGCCCCAGCAACAAGGTTTGCGGGGCCGTGGCCGTGGCTCTGCCCGCCGTTCGGGCGACCGAGGCGCATCAGAGCATCATCGAGGAAAATGTCAGGAAGGCCGCCAAGCGACTGACATTGTTGCGCGGCGGCCGGTATCCCGAAGCGATAGACAACGGAGCGGTATCCGACAACGGGTAGGCGGGCGCGTGGTCCGAAGGCTTGGCGAGGGTACAAAAAAATGCACCTCCTTTGATGGGAGGCGCATTATCAAAAGACTACATCGAAAAAGAGATGACGTTCAGCCGTTTGCGGCGATCAGTTCGGACTGTGCGACGATGACTTCGGCCTGTTTTATTGAGGCGATGTCGACCAGGCGGCCCTTGTAGACCGTTGCACCTTCACCATTGGCTTTTGCCTGTTCCATCGCCGCCAGAATCTCACGCGCTTCGGACACAGCTTCGTCTGACGGGGTGAACACCTGATTGGCCAGAGCGATCTGCTTGGGGTGGATTGCCCATTTGCCGACCATGCCCAAAGTGGCCGAACGTTTCGCCTGCGCGATATAGCCTTCGTCATCCGAAAAATCGCCGAACGGCCCGTCCACCGGCAGAATCCCATGGGTCCGGCAGGCGGCGACGATGGCGGCTTGTGCCCAGTGCCACGGGTCGGACCAGTGCTTTTCGCCCTCGCGCAGCATGTAGTAGTTTTCCTGCGTTCCGCCGATGCCGGTTGTCTGCATGCCCATCGAGGCTGCAAAATCAGCGGCACCAAGACTCATCGCTTGCAAACGAGGAGAGGACGCGGCAATGGCCTCGACATGCGCGATACCGGCAGCGGATTCGATGATGACTTCGAAACTGATCGGCTTGGTGCGCCCTTTGGCCCGTTCGATGGCGGTGACAAGGGCATCCACGGCATAGACGTCCTCGGCGCAGCCCACTTTGGGGATCATGATCTGATCCAGGCGGTCACCGGCCTGTTCCAGCACATCCACGACATCACGATACCAATAGGGAGTATCCAGCCCGTTGATGCGTAAGGACATGTATTTGGAGCCCCATTCGACGGTGTTCAGCGCCTCGATCACGTTGGCACGGGCTGCATCCTTGTCGGACGGGGCAACCGAGTCCTCAAGATCCAGATTGATGACATCCGCAGACGAAGCGGCCATTTTCGGGAACAGCTTGGTGTTCGATCCCGGCCCGAACAATTGGCAGCGGTTCGGGCGTGCAGGGGCGGCGGGTTGGATGCGAAAGCTCATCGGGACCTCGTGCGAGAAAGGAAATTGCGGTATTCTTGCTCAATGAGGTATTAAATTGCGCGGTCAGGCGCAAGCGCCTTTGTGCAGCTGCGGCAATGCTGTTGCAGCATTCGCCGAAAATCGGTGCGTTGACGGTGACTAAAGTTTAATCAGTTTGAAAACTTGCAAGATTGTCCCGAAATTCTGCGGGTTAATGCAAGATAATCCTATTGCGTGGGGTGCGTCCGGGCGAAAATGCGAAACGCTCGTTTGCTGCGTTCTTTAGCCTGCGCCGGAATCAAAGGAGTGCATGGCGATGATCGAAACACCGTATCTGCTGTTTTTGGGCGATGCGCCCGACCAATTGGCGGCCAAAGTGGCTGTTGGCATCAAGGACTGGCGACCGGAGAATGCCGTGGGCCAGTATCGGATGGAAGGCTGCAAGGCCGATCTGGGTCTGACCGACATGTCTTTGGTCGAAGCGCGTGAGGCTGGTGCCAAGACACTTGTGATCGGGGTCGCAAACCGTGGCGGTGTGATCAGCCAGGAATGGAAAAAAGTTCTGGTCATGGCGTTGGAGGAAGGGTTTGACCTGGCTTCGGGTCTGCACAACCTGTTGCGGGATGAGCCCGATCTGGTTGCCGTGGCAGAAGCCACCGGGCGCACGCTGCATGATGTCCGGGTGCCCGAGGTGGACTACCCGATTGCCAACGGCATCAAGCGCAAGGGCAAGCGCTGCTTGGCCGTGGGGACGGATTGTTCGGTGGGCAAAATGTACACGGCGATGGCGATGGATGCTGAAATGCGCAAGCGCGGCATGAAATCCACCTTCCGCGCAACCGGTCAGACAGGGATCCTCATCACTGGTGACGGTGTGCCGCTGGACGCCGTCATTGCGGATTTCATGGCGGGCTCTGTCGAATGGCTGACACCTGACAATGACGAGGATCACTGGGACCTGATCGAAGGGCAGGGATCCCTGTTCCACGTGTCCTATTCGGGTGTGACCATGGCCTTGATCCACGGCGGCCAGCCTGACGCGCTGATCCTGAGCCATGAACCGACGCGCGAGCATATGCGCGGCTTGCCGACTTACCAGCTGCCGAGTCTGGAAGACCTGCGCGACACGGCGCTGGCACTTGCGAAAGTGGCGAACCCGGACTGTCAGGTTGTAGGCGTATCGGTCAACACTCAGCACATGTCCGAGGAAGATGCGACCGCTTATCTGGCCAGAATCGAAGCCGACATGGGCCTGCCGGCAACGGACCCGTTCCGATTTGGGTCGGGCAAGCTGGTGGACGCGCTGGCTGCGTTGTGATCTGAACGTTTCGCCGGCGGCAGGCGCTGTTCTGCCTCCGGCGGGAGTATTTGGAAAAAGATGAAGGAGCGTGTTCGTGCAGATTGAAGTTTCTCGCGATGTGTTTCGGCTGGCGCAGGTCTTCACCATCTCGCGCGGGTCGCGAACCGAGGCGAGGGTGCTGACCGTTCGGATTTCGGACGGGACGCATCAGGGGTGGGGCGAATGCGTGCCATACGCCCGGTATGGCGAAACGCTGGATTCGGTTGAGGCCGAGATCGCGGGTTTGCCTGCGAATATATCCCGGGAGGCGCTGACTGGTTTGCTGCCCGCTGGTGCCGCGCGGAATGCGGTTGATTGCGCGCTTTGGGACCTGGAGGCAAAACGCGCGGGCAAGCGTGTGTGGGAAATGGCCGGTTTGCCGATTCCGGGACCTGAAATCACGGCATACACGCTGTCGCTGGATACGCCTGAGGCGATGCAAAAGCAGGCGGCCGAAAACGCGAACCGGCCGCTGTTGAAGATCAAGCTGGGAACTCCGGACGACATGCCGCGGCTTGAAGCCGTTCGCGCTGGCGCGCCTGACGCAAAAATCATCGTGGACGCCAATGAAGGGTGGTCCGCTGAGGTATATGCTGATCTTGCCCCGCATCTGGTGCGTCTGGGTGTGGCGCTGGTCGAACAGCCGTTGCCTGCAAGTGATGATGAGGCACTGATCGGGATGGACCGCCCGGTACCTGTGTGTGCTGATGAATCCTGTCATGACCGGGCCAGCCTGCCTGCGCTGAAGGGCAAATATGACGTGGTCAACATCAAGCTCGACAAAACCGGAGGTCTGACAGAGGCGCTGGCGTTGCGCGAACACGCACTGGCCGAAGGTTATCGCGTGATGGTTGGCTGCATGGTCGGCAGTTCGCTGGCGATGGCGCCTGCGACATTGCTGGCGCAGGGAGCGATGGTAACGGACCTTGACGGTCCGCTTCTGTTGGCCGAAGACCGCGACAACCCGCTGATTTTTGATGACGCCGGAGTTCACCCGCCCGTGGCGGCACTTTGGGGCTGAGGAGACATACATGACCCGCACCGTTTACGTGAATGGCGAGTACCTGCCCGAGACCGAGGCCAAGGTATCCATTTTTGACCGAGGCTTTCTGTTTGCAGACGCCGTTTACGAAGTCACCAGCGTTCTGGACGGCAAGCTGATTGATTTCGAAGGTCATGCCGTGCGCCTCAAACGTTCGTTGGACGAGTTGGAGATGGCCGAGCCCTGCACCAAGGAAGAACTGCTTGAGATCCACCGAAAGCTGGTGGAGCTGAATGGCATTGATGAGGGTCTGATTTACCTTCAGGTGAGCCGCGGATCGGACGGCGACCGGGACTTTGTGTTCCCCTCTGCGGATACCAAACCCAGCCTTGTTCTGTTCACTCAGAACAAGCCGGGTCTGGCCGACAGCCCGGCCGCGAAAAAGGGTGCAAAGATCATTTCGATTGAGGATATCCGCTGGGGCCGCCGCGACATCAAGACCGTGCAGTTGCTGTATCCGTCGATGGGCAAGATGATGGCCAAGAAAGCGGGCTGTGACGATGCGTGGCTGGTCGAGGACGGCTACGTGACCGAAGGCACCAGCAACAACGCCTATTTCGTCAGGAACGGCAAGATCGTCACCCGCCCGCTGTCCAACGACATTCTGCACGGCATTACCCGCAAGGCCGTGCTGCGCATGGCGGCAGAAGCGCAGATGGAAATCGAAGAGCGGCTGTTCACCATCGACGAAGCCAAAGAGGCGGATGAGGCTTTCACCACTTCGGCCAGTGCATTTGTCATGCCCGTCGTCGAGATTGACGGTGTGGCGTTGGGCGACGGAACGCCGGGTCCGATTGCCAAGCGTTTGCGCGAGATCTATCTGGACGAAAGCCGCAAGGCTGCGATCTGAAGAAAAGGCCCGCTGCATCGGCGGGCCTTTTTTCAGGCGTCAGCCTTTCTTGGTGACATTTTCTTCGAAGGCGACTTTGAAGGCGGCTTGTTTCTCGGGGCTGGCTTCGGTTTGGTGGTTGGCTTTCCACTCATCCATTGTCATGCCGTAGAATATCTGACGGGCATCGTCCTTACCTATCTCGATGCCTTTTTCATTGGCGGCTTCCTGGTACCAGCGCGACAGGCAGTTGCGGCAGAACCCGGCAAGGTTCATCATGTCGATGTTCTGCACATCGGTGCGGTCTTCCATCAGGTGCTTCTGCAACCGGCGGAAGGCCGCAGCCTGAAGTTCGATTTCGGTTTGCTTGTCCATGAGATGGCTCCGAGTGATTGTCTTGTGTTCCGAGCCTGACCTAACAATCCGGCGGCTTTGTTACAACAAACAGGAAGGGCCTAACGGACCCCTCCCAGCCTTTGAAATCGAATTCATGCCAGTTTCAACGCCAGCCAGGGCATCAGGCAGAATACGATTGTCAGGATCTTGTAGTTGGCGAGATACCTGAAATATGCCCTTTTCACGTCGGCGCGTTCCATCTGGAACATCCGGCCGTGAATCCCCGCGATCCAGTCCTGAAGGACTATGATCATCAATGTGGTAAAGCCCAAAAGGGCGATGTTCAGGACCGTCATCCAGCCGAAGACGGTCGTCAGGATTTCCTGAGTCATGGTCGTCTCCTTTCCCGTAATATATGGGGTTCGAGAGGTGTGCTCACAATGACGTGAGGTCGGGAAACGGCCCGAGGTGACCCAACGTCACAGGTCGCTGTCTTCCAAGGCGCTTTGCAAGATCGGGGCCAGACGTTCGGCCCATTCACGCTGTCCGGCATGGTCTGCGATCAGGTCATTGCGCAGTTCGATCAGCGCGTTCGGGCGACCGAAGTTGGTGCAGTGCTTATTGATCGCATCGCCGGGAAGAACTCCAGTATAGGGTTCGTTAACGCCAACACACAAATCGCGCTCTGCCTCGAGCCGGTTGATCAGCGGACGTGAGAAACGTTCATCCGGCGTGTGCAGGATTCCGATATGCCAGGGGCGCGGTTCGCGGCCCCGCAACTGACGCGTAAACGAATGCATCGACACGATCACCGCGTGCGGCAGGGCCGCCAACTGCGCCAGCGCCTCGTGATAGGGGCGGTAGCACATGTTCAGGCGGCGTTCCTTTTCGGCCGCGTCCGCGTGGCGGTTGCCGGGGATGATCGAACCGTCATAGAGCTTCATCAGAAGCGTCGGGTCGTCCTCGCCGCGGTTCGGGTCGATCACCAGACGTGAGAAATTGGCGGCGATCACCGGAGCGTTGAGAATTTCGCCCAGATGTTTCGACACCTCGTAGGCACCTACGTCATAGGCGATGTGACGTTCCATATCCTCACGCGGCAGGCCAAGGTCTCCGCCGTTGATTTCGGGCGGTACGGTGTTGGTTGCATGGTCGCAGGTGATCAGCCAGCGGGACGGGCGATCCTCGCCGTGAATGAAAAACGGAGTGTACGTCATGAGCCTGTCATCAAGTTTGCCGCAGGTGTAGGGCAGTTGCTTCGGAAAGGGAATTGCGCAATAAGCACATCCAAGCACTGTTTGCGGTAACATTGAGTCATCGAGGAGAGCAAGACCGATGCGACGCCTGAGAAATGTGAAAATCGTGGCGACGCTGGGGCCGGCGTCCAACGACTATGACACCATTCGCGCCCTGCACGAAGCCGGAGCGGATGTCTTCCGCCTGAACATGAGCCACGGCAGCCATGATGAAATCCGCGAACGGCACCGGATCATCCGGCAGGTGGAAAAGGACCTGGAAAGCCCGATCGCGATTCTGGCCGATCTTCAAGGCCCGAAGCTGCGGGTCGGTGTGTTCGGCAATGGCGAAGAGGAATTGCAGGAAGGGGCCGCGTTCCGGTTGGACCTGGATCCGGCGCCTGGTGATGCTGACCGTGTCTGCCTGCCGCATCCCGAGATTTTCGCCGCACTGGAACCGGGTGCGCGCCTGTTGGTCAACGATGGCAAAATTCGTCTGATCGTTGCCGATTGCGGTCAGGATTTCGCCAATTGCACGGTCGAGGTCGGCGGTACGATCTCGAACCGCAAGGGGGTGAACGTGCCGGACGTGGTGCTTCCACTGGCGGCCCTGTCGGCCAAGGACCGTGACGATCTAGAATTTGTCTGCCAACTGGGCGTGGACTGGCTGGCGCTCAGCTTCGTGCAGCGGGCACGGGACGTTTATGAGGCGCGCACGCTGGCCGATGGCCGTGCCGCGATCTTGTCCAAGATCGAAAAGCCCGCCGCTGTCGAGGCATTCGAGGACATTCTCGATGCGTCTGATGGGATCATGGTCGCACGCGGCGATCTGGGCGTTGAATTGCCGGTGTCGGCTGTGCCCCCGATCCAGAAACGACTGGTACGCAGATGCCGGGCCGCGGCCAAGCCGGTGATTGTGGCCACGCAGATGCTGGAAAGCATGATCGAAAGCCCGATGCCGACGCGCGCCGAAGTTTCGGACGTGGCCACGGCGATCTATGAGGGTACCGATGCCATCATGCTCAGCGCGGAATCCGCTGCCGGGGATTACCCTGTCGAGGCGGTTCAGACCATGAACAAGGTTGCCATCGAGGTCGAGGCCGACCCGACCTACACGCAGATCATCGCGGCCTCGCGTTCGGCCAAGGGGACGACGATCGCCGACGGTATCGTCGCCGCCGCCCGCGAGATTGCTGAAAAGACGGATATCAAGGCCATCTGCTGCTTTACCCAAAGCGGCACAACAGCCTTGCTGACCGCTCGTGAGCGCCCCGGTGTTCCGATCATCGCCATGACGCCGGCCCGAGGCACCGCACGGCGCCTGTGCCTGAGCTGGGGCTGCCATTGTGTCATGACGCCCGAGCTTGAGCGGTTCAAAGGTGCTGTGGTCAACGCGGCCCGTGCTGCCCGCGCCGGTGGGTTTGCGTCCGAGTCCGATCAGATCGTGGTTACCGCAGGGGTGCCGTTCAACGTGCCGGGCACCACCAATATTCTGCGCATTGCCCCTTGTGACGAACGGTTGATCTACAACACCGACCCCGGTTGAAGAGATAACGATGCCCCGGCATGTCGCCGGGGTGCCTGAGCCGGGCCGGAAAAGCGAAGATTCTGGTCGAACCCCCCTTGCCAGTATGGCCGAACTTGCGTAAACGGCGCTTCTGATCGCGTGACCGGCCGAGATGGCATGCCGAGTCGCGTTTGAAACCGAACCCGGAAAAGGAGACGGAAATGCCTAAGATGAAGACAAAAGCGAGCGCCAAGAAGCGCTTCAAGGTGACTGCGACCGGTAAGGTCCTTGCTGGCCAGGCCGGCAAACGGCACGGCATGATCAAGCGGACCAAGAAATTCATCCGCGACGCCCGTGGCAACACCACCCTGTCCGCCCCCGACGCCAAGATCGTCAAGGGCTACATGCCCTACGACCGCTAAGAGGAGATTAAGAGATGTCCCGCGTTAAAGGTGGAACCGTAACTCACGCCCGTCACAAGAAGGTTATCAAGGCCGCCAAAGGTTACTATGGCCGCCGCAAGAGCACCTTCAAGGTTGCCCGTCAGGCCGTCGACAAGGCCAACCAGTACGCAACCCGCGACCGCAAGAACCGCAAGCGCAACTTCCGCGCGTTGTGGATCCAGCGTATCAATGCTGCTGTCCGTTCGCATGACGAGGCACTGACATATTCCCGCTTCATCAACGGCCTGAACCTGGCCGGTATCGAAGTGGACCGCAAAGTTCTGGCCGACCTGGCCGTGCACGAACCGGAAGCGTTCGGCGCGATCGTCGCCAAAGCTCAGGCTGCTCTGACTGCCTGATCCTCTTTCAAGAGACAGTGAATAAAGGGCCGTCCCATTGGGGCGGCCTTTTTTCTCGTTGCGGTGAATTTTGGGCATCTCCAGCAAGTAACACCTTCTGACCGGGAAATTCTTGTCTTATGCTGGGCTGAAGCTGGGGCTCTGGAGGGAGCGATGCTGGAAATTCAGGCTGTCAGAACCCAAACACAAGCAGATGCCGTTTATTCGTTGGCATACGAGTTCACGGACTGGCTGCGCGAACGCTATCCGGAAATGGCGGCAGATATTGATGTTTACCTCAAACACCAGAAGTTTGATGAGCAGATCCGAGATGTGCTGATCCATTTCAGCCCGCCAAAAGGGGAATGCCTGCTTGCCGTCAATAATGGGCAAGCGATCGGAATTCTGATGTTGAAGGATCTCGGAGAGGGGACTTGCGAAATGAACAGGATGTTCGTTCGCGAAACCGCGCGGGGGCTGGGGGTAGGCCGGGCTCTGGTCCAGGAACTCAAACGGCGGGCACGGGAAATGGGCTTCAGAACCATGACGCTGAGCGCCCTGCCGCGCCACCACGAAGCTCTGGCCCTTTATCGGGCGAGCGGGTTCCAGTTAGATGATCGCGCAAGGGATGCAGGAAACTCGGCAAACGCTGTTCTCATGAAAATCAATCTGGATGCGCTTTCCGAATAATGGCTGGCCCTGCGGTTTTTGCTGACAAGAAACCAGTTTGTGGTCAAAAAAAACCGGCGCTAAAAGCGCCGGCTCAATTTGCAAATCACCTCGGGTCTGTTTACCCGAACACACGCCCCAGCGCGCCGTCAACGGCGTCAGTGATCTGGTCAATGTCATCCGCCGTTGCGATCAGCGCGGGCGAGAAGCACAGCGTGTTGTTGCGGCTGGGGATCGAGCGGTTGGTGGCCCCGATGATGACGCCCTGCGCCATACAGTCGGCCACAACCGCCTGAACGCGTTTCTCGTCCATCGGGTCTTTGGTGGCGCGGTCGGTTACCAGTTCGGCACCCAGGAACAGGCCCTTGCCGCGCACGTCACCGATCACCTTGTGTTTTTCCATCAGCGCCTGCAGGTTGCCCATCATGCGGTTGCCCATGTCGGTGCAGTTGCCCAGCAGGTTCTCGTCTTCGATGATGCGCATGTTCTCGATCGCGGCCGCCGGACCTGCGGTGCAGCCGCCAAAGGTCGAGATGTCGCGGAAGTAGTTCAGCGGATCGGATGCGTCGTCCTTGAACAGGTCAAAGACTTCCTCGGTGGTGACCATCACGGCAATCGCCGCATAGCCCGAGGCAACGCCTTTGGCCATGGTCACGAAGTCCGGCTTGATTCCGTATTGCTGATAGCCGAACCATGTGCCGGTCCGGCCGACGCCGCAGACGACCTCGTCAATATGCAGCAGCACGTCGTACTTCTTGCAGATCTCCTGCACACGCTGCCAGTAGCCTTCCGGCGCTTCGATCACGCCACCGCCTGCGGTCACGGGCTCAAGGCACAGCGCACCAACGGTGTCGGGACCTTCGCGCAGGATCACTTCTTCGATCTGGTTTGCGGCCCATTCACCGAAGTTCTCCTCGGGCGCGCCGTCCAGCTCGTGCTTGCGGTATTCCATGCAGTGCGGAACGCGTACGAAATCAGGCGCAAACGGACCATACTGCGCGGTGCGCTCGTCCTGACCGCCTGCCGACATGGTCGCCAGCGTCGAGCCGTGATAGTCGCGGTCGCGATACAGGATCTTGGTCTTCTTGCCGCCATAGCGCTTATGCGCGATCTGCCGGACCATCTTGAACGCTTTCTCGTTCGCTTCCGAGCCCGAGTTGGTGTAGTAGACGCGGCTCATCCCCGGCATCTTTTCGATCAGGTTTTCAGCAAAGATCGAACCGGGAATCGAACCTGCGGTATTGGCGAAATAGCACAGCTTCATCAGCTGGTCGTACACCGCCTTGCAGATCGATTCGCGGCCATAGCCTACGTTGACCGTCCAGACCCCGCCGGACACGGCATCCAGATGCTCTTTGCCTTTCTGGTCCCAGACGCGCATGCCCTTGCCTTCGACAATGATGCGCGGGTCACTGGTTTCAAAAGGTTTATGCTGCAGCAGATGGTGCCAGATATGGGCGCGGTCGGCTTCGACTACGCGCGAAAGATCGTTTTCGTTGAACGTGCCGTCCATGACATGTCCTTTCCAAAATGCAGTGCCCGGCGGCGAAATCAGCCCTGTCCCGGGAAGTGTTTCCGATAGCCCAGATCACCTTGAAAGGTGCTTTGTA
The DNA here is from genome assembly GCF_056531525.1 of Ruegeria sp. N11. Lineage (NCBI taxonomy): Bacteria > Pseudomonadati > Pseudomonadota > Alphaproteobacteria > Rhodobacterales > Roseobacteraceae > Ruegeria > Ruegeria sp. N11. The sequence goes on along the minus strand of NZ_JBQFLX010000017.1, from coordinate 54,585 downwards.
GATAGGGCCAGATCGCATCATCCCGTATCTCCAGAGCATAGGCCAGCGTATTTTTACGGATTTGCACAGCCCTGTCTTTGTGGTGAAGTCTACCGGCACGAATTGGGAGGACCAGCGGATGTCAGGCACCAACATCTATACCCGCCATCTGGATAAAAGCGGCGCGAACTACACACCGTTGTCTCCGCTCAGCTTTATCGAAAGGACGGCGCAGGTTTACCCGGATTATCCGTCCGTGGTTTACGGTGATCGCAGGTATACTTGGGAGGAAACGTACACGCGTTGCCGCCAGCTTGCCGGCGCGCTCGCGGCGCACGGAATCGGGCAGGGGGATACGGTGTCGATCATAGCGGCCAATCTGCCTGAAATGTACGAGGCGCATTTTGGCGTGCCAATGGCAGGGGCAGTGCTGAACGCGATCAACACCCGGCTGGATGCTCCGATCGTTGCGTTCATCCTGAACCATGCCGAAGCCAAGGTTCTGCTGGTGGATCCCGAGTTTTCAGGCGTGGTCAACGAGGCGTTGAAACAGGTCGATCACGAGGTTTTGGTCATCGACATAGAAGACCCAAGTTTTGCCGGCGGCGAAAAGATCGGATCAGTCACCTATGGTGATTTTCTGGCCACGGGTGATCCGCATTACAACTGGTCGTTGCCGGCAGATGAATGGGACGCCATCACGCTGAACTATACCTCCGGTACGACCGGAAACCCGAAGGGCGTCGTCTACCACCACAGGGGTGCCGCCCTGAACGCGCAATCGGATATTCTGGACTGGGACATGCCGAAACACTCGGTGTACCTGTGGACCCTGCCGATGTTTCACTGCAACGGGTGGTGTTTCCCATGGGCCATGGCGGCCAATGCCGGGGTTTCGGTCTGCCTGCGTGCAGTGCGGGATGAGCCGATCTATGCCGCGTTCCGAGAGGAGAAAGTAACCCATTTCTGCGGTGCCCCCATTGTTCTGAACATGCTGGCCAATGCCCCGGACCACCTCAAGGTTTTTGATCATCCCATCAAGGTGATGACCGCCGGTGCGCCGCCGCCAGCCGCCGTCATCGAAAAGATGGAGGCCATGGGCGTCGAAGTGACCCATGTTTACGGGCTGACCGAGACTTATGGCCCTTCGGTTGTCTGTGCGTGGAAAGAGAAATGGAATGAGAGGGGCGCGGATGAACGCGCTGCGCTGAAGGTGCGGCAGGGTGTGAAATACACGGCGCTGTCCGGCCTGATGGTCGCGGATCCGGAAACACTGGAACCTGTTCCGGCCGATGGCGAAACCATGGGTGAGATTTTCATGCAGGGCAACGTCGTGATGAAAGGGTACCTGAAAAACCCGGATGCCACGGACAAGGCGTTCCGGGGCGGTTGGTTCGCTTCGGGCGATCTTGGGGTGATGCATCCCGACGGCTATGTTGCGTTGAAGGACCGATCCAAGGACATCATCATTTCGGGGGGCGAAAACATCTCATCCGTCGAGGTTGAGGGGATCCTTTACAAGCATCCCGCCGTGATGGAGGCGGCAGTGGTCGCGCGCCCGGATGACAAGTGGGGCGAAACACCCTGTGCATTTGTCGAACTGAAGCCGGGCAGGGAAGCAACTGAGGCTGAAATTATCACTTTCTGCCGGGACAACATGGCCCATTTTAAAGCGCCCAAAACGGTAGTTTTCGGCGCATTGCCCAAGACCTCGACCGGCAAGATCCAGAAATTCAAGCTGCGCGATCAGGCGCGAGAGCTCTCTTAGGTCCTGGCGTCATCGAAAATGGACAGATCGAGAGGCAGCATCTCTCCCATCCAGATCGCGCGGTCACGGTGATCGCTCAGATGGTCGCCGGTCTCGGGGTGGGTGAACACGGTCAAACCCCTGCGGTTTATCATAAGCCAGGGAATGACCTGGTCGAATGTCTCCGGCCCAAAGCCCAACTGGCAACTCCACCGGGGGTGGGGGCCGACATTGCGCGCATGCATTCGGCCCACCTGAACGGGAAACAGGCGCGCGGCTTCTTCACAGACAAGCCGGGCAGATTCCTGTGTATCCGCGTCAAAATAGACATGGGCGTGATAGCCGGTAATTTCAGTCATATAGGGCCTCGATCATCATTCACTGGCCAAAGTGTACCGGCTGCACGGCTTCCTAGCCATCCTTGTCAAACACACAGAGACTGTGCGCTGAATCAGGCTGGGGCGTGCGCGTCAGGATATGCCGCTGCAAACGCCGGGTGTTTGGTGCACGCGGCCTCAACTTGCAGGATTCGGGGCATTCCGCTCAGGTCGACCTGCCAGCGGCGCGCATTGTACATCTGCGGCATCAGGCACAGATCGGCCAGACCGGGCGCGTCTCCGGTGCAATACGGGGATTGATCGAACCCGCCCAGCAGGTCTTCAAACGCCAGCAGACCGGGGCGAATGAAATGACGCATCCAGTCGTCGGGCATGTCACCGGCCCCGCCGCTCAGCGTGGTGGCATGGCGCGCGACGGAAAGATTGCAGACGGGATGCAGGTCGACGGCAATGGAATGCGCCAGGGCCTGAACTTTGGCACGTTTGCCTGCGTCAGCTGGCAGCAGCCCCAGATTTCGCGTTTGATCGAGATACTCAAGGATTGCCAGAGACTGGGTCAGCCGCAGGCCGTCAATCTCCAGAACAGGAACGAAACCCTGCGGATTCCGGGACAGGTGGGCCTTGGATTTATGTTCGCCCGCAACCAGATCGACGATTTCCGACCGATAGGGGATGCCAGCCAGATTAAGGGCGATCCGAACCCGGTAGCTGGCCGATGACCGCCAGTAGTCATAAAGAACGACGTCACTCATCCTCGTCTCCGCTGCCAAATCACCCCTGCTCCTTTTTTGCCCATATGCTGAATTGGTTGAGGCCGTCCCTGACGGAGACCTGTGGGGACCAGTTCAGCAGGCGGCGTGCCTTCGAGATATCGGCCAGAGCATAGCGAATGTCGCCGGCGCGGAAATCGCCGGTGACTTGGACGCCGTTGCGCGCGTCCCCGACAAGGTCGATCAGTTGCCGGGCCACGTCGATGATGGTCGCCGCCTCGCCTGCGCCGATATCCACGATCTGATCCGAGAAGCTGTCCAGCGCGACGGTGCTGGCAAAGGCGCGCACAACGTCGTCGACATAGATAAAATCGCGGGTGATGTCGCCGTCCTCGAAGATGTTGAGCGTCTTGCCCTGCATGATCTAGTCGGCAATGATCGAGATCACGCCGGTATAGGGGTTCGACATGGACTGCCCCGGGCCATAGACGTTCTGCAGGCGCAGAATGCCGACCTCGGTCGGGGTGCCCCAGAAGGCCTGGGTCAGCAGGTATTCCTGCATCAGCTTGGTCGAGGCATAGATCGAGGCGGGTGCCACCGGGCAGGTATCGGCATTGGTCGGCACCGGTGTCAGGGTTTCGCCGCTGGCCGATTTCGGCAGGAAGTCTCCGTTCGACATGTCCTGGCTGGTGCGGGCGACCGCAGGCACAAGGACGTTGTTGGCGTCCACGCAGGCGCCCTCGCCATAGACGCTGCGCGAGCCGGTCAGAATGATGCGGCGTACCGGGGTATCGGCCGCGCGCACCGCCTCGATCAGGTTGGTGGTGCCGATGATGTTGACCTCGTTGTACCGGGTCGGGTGGTCAAAGGACTGGCCGGTGCCGGTTTCGGCGGCCAGGTGGAAGATGAACTCGGGCCGGACCTGCGACATGGCGCGCTGCATGTCGTCGCGCGAACGCACGTCGCCCACGATCATCCCGGCGCCAGAGGATTTGGCGATCCTGAAATTGGTCTCGTTCTGGAAATGAACCTGTGGGTGCAGCGAGTCGAAAATCGTGACGTCATGCCCTTGCTGAACAAGTTCAGCGCTCAGCCGCGACCCGATAAAACCCGCGCCCCCCGTGATCAGAATCTTCATTAAGCTATCCACCATGTCTACAGATGGCGCGTCACTAGTTCATTCAGGCGAATTTCGCAATGTAGCCCGGATGTGCCGGGTGCAACCGGCCTGAAAATTCAACGTCTCAGGCGTTGTCCTGGAGCCGGCAGGTGCCGGCATGTGTTGAGGCAGGTGAGCCCAAATACTAGCTACACGGCAAGTGCATTTAGGTTTTAAATGCCCCGCATGACCGGAGCACGTCCGCCACAAAAAGTTCAACGGCCTGTCTGTGCAGGCTGGAAGATCGCGTTGCGAGGTAGAATGTCGAGGTCCAGTGCAGTCTTTCAGGCGCAAGTTCTCTCAGACGGCCGTTTTGCCCAAGGCCTTCCACAAAGTGAACAGGCAGCGGCCCCAGAAAATGGCCGGTTTCAATCAATGTCGCCATCGCCTCCATATTCGCCACGACCGCTTTGGATTCCTGGGATTGCAGTTCTGGCGATACCAGCATGCCGTAGGACCGCTGGCAAATCTGATGTTGCGAGATGACGTCGAGATCGATCTTGTTGTCGGGCTGGTCGTACAATGGATGGTCTCGGCCGCAGTAGAGCCGATGTTCTTCCTGACACAGTTCGTAATAGGTCAGTTCGGCAACCTGATTGCGAAATGGCGCAATTGCCACATGCAGTTCCCCGGTCAGCAACCGTTGCGTCAATTCTGTTGGTGAGGCAACGACGACTTCCAACTGCACCTCGTTTGGCCGATCCAGAAATCGCTTGAGGGCTTCTGCCAGGTTCAGCTCGGCCAACGAGTTGACAGCGTCCACGACGCCGATCCTCAAATCCCCGGCTATCGTATTTCGAAGCCCCAGCAGTTCGGCATCAAAATCACGCGCGCTCCGCAATATGTCTTTGGCCTTTTTGTAAGCAATCTCGCCGCGTTCCGTCAGCCAGAAACCGCCGCGCCCCCGTTCACAGACCCGGTAACCCAGCGCAGCTTCCAGGTCGCGGATTCGGATGCTGATGGCTGATTGGGTGATACCTAGCGCATATTGCGCATCGGTGAATCCACCGCAATCGACCACGGCAACAAAAGTCTCCAGAAGTGTATTTCTCAGCAGTTTCAACGATCAGCCCTCACTGAGGTCATTGCATGAAGAATCCTTATGTCAACATTTACAGTATGATATTTTTTAATGAAAGGAACCGTGATGTGATCTCCCTCAGAAGCAACTGACTAAGCGAAACGGGAGGATATTCGCGTGGCTTTTACTCTTAGTACCCTAAGAACAACTGCGGCCGCCGCGCTGCTCGGGCTGGCGCCCATTGGTGTGCTGGCGGAAGACTGGAAATTCGCCATCGAGGAAATTCCGGGCTCGATCATGGATGCCTATGCGCAGGAGTTCAAATCCCGCATCGAAACCGCGACGAATGGTGACGTGACCGTGACCGTCTATCCTATGGGCACGCTGGGCACGCCGACAGAAACAGTCGAGCAGGCCGCCGATGGCATCATCCAATTCACCAATGTCTCGATCGGCAACTTGGGCACTGTTGTGCCGGAAAGCCAGGTGTTCCTGCTGCCCTACCTGCTGCCGTCCGACCCGGCTGCAATCTCGAACATCCTGAGCAGCTCGGAAACCATATACGGCCCGATGAATGATGATTTCCGCCAGCGCGGTCTGGAAGTTCTGACGATGTATTCCGAAGGCCCGCAGGTCTGGACCACCAACCGCGAGATCCGCACGCCTGAAGTCTTCGACAACTTCAAGATGCGCGTGATGGTGTCGCCGATCCTGCTGGAAACCTACAAGAACATGGGTGCAAGCCCGACGCCGCTGCCGTTTGGCGAAGTGTTCGGGGCGCTGCAACTGGGTGCTGTTGATGGTCAGGTCAACCCGATCCCGACCATCGAAGAGATGAAGTTCTATGAAGTCACCAGCCACCTGATCTGGGCTGGCGAGCAGGAGCTCGTCACCACAGTTGTGGCCGGTTCGGACTGGTTTGAAACCCTCAGCCCGGACCGCCAGCAGCTGGTACGTGACACCATGGCCGACATGACCGGGTTCATCGATGGCGTTGTCACCGACTTCAACCAGCAGCGTCTGGACATCATCAAGGAAGCCAAGCCTGACATCGGTCTGGTTGTTCTGACCGAAGAAGAGCGTGATGCGTTCCGCGCGCGCAGCACCGACACCTCGGCGACTTTTGTTGATACCGTCGGTTCCCGCGGCCAGGAGTTGCTGGACGCGCTGCAGGCGGAATTGGCTACCAACTAACCTCTCCCCAACCACTCATATAAAACGTCCTCACGCGTATTGCGCGTGAGGCTTCAAAAAGGGAGGACTTCATGCACAGCGGCACTACCACTCCCTTCGGCTTTCTGGGAAAGATCGACGCCGTCATCGGACGGATCGAAGTCTGCATCCTGGGCTGGGGGATCATCCTGATGGCCTTGAACACAATCGTCAATGTCTTTGGCCGGTATGTGTTCAACCAGTCCATCTATTTCTCTGAGGAACTGAACGAGTTCCTGATCGTCATCGTCACCTTCATGGGGCTGGGCTATGCCACCCGCAAGGGTATCCACATCCGCATGTCGGCGATCTATGACGCATTGCCGATCAAACTGCGCAAGGGTCTGATGGTGGTGATTGCCGCCACCACCGCAGTCGTCATGGCGGTACTGGCCTGGTACGCGCTTGAATATGTTCAGAAAGTCGCCTCGCGCGGGCGGATAACCCCGGCGCTGCAGCTGCCGCTGTACCTGACCTATGTCTGGGTGGTGATCGGACTTGCGCTGGCTTCATTCCAATACCTGCTGACCGCGATCCGCAACCTGAATTTCGCCGAGGAGGAGGTCTACGTCTCGTACCTAGAGGTCGACAGCTACGAAGACCCCGAGACCGCGGCGGCCATCAAGAAATTCGAAGATTCCAAGGAGGCAGGCAAATGACCGAGTTGATGCTGGTCGTCATGATCGTCCTGCTGCTGGCAGGCTTCCCGATGAAAATGCCGCTGATCTCGGCGGCGGTGCTTGGGTTTCTCGTCTATTTCCCAGACATGAACATGCAGATTCTGATCCAACAGATGATCGGGGGTGTGAAACCGGCTGCGCTGATCGCGGTGCCGATGTTCATTCTGGCCGCTGACATCATCACACGCGGTCATTCCGCCAACCGGCTGATTGACCTGGTGATGAGCTTCATGGGTCATATCAAGGGCGGGCTGGCCATCTCGGTTACGTCTGCCTGCGCACTGTTCGGCGCGGTTTGTGGCTCGACACAGGCGACGGTTGTGGCCATCGGCGGCGCGATGCGCCCCCGGATGCTGAAATCGGGCTACAGCGACAGTTTCTCGATCGGTCTGATCGTGAACGCCGCCGACCTTGCCTATCTGATCCCGCCGTCGATCGGCATGATCATTTATGGCGTCGTGTCAGGCACTTCGATCTCGCAACTGTTCATCGCGGGTATCCTGCCAGGGCTGCTGATCCTGGCGCTGTTCTCGGCCTATTGCATGGTCTACGCCTATCGCCATGACATCCCCGTGCTGCCGCGCGAGGGCTGGGTGCAGCGTTTTACCGCCCTGCGCAAAGCGCTATGGCCGATGGGTTTTCCAGCGATCATCGTGGGCGGTATCTATGGCGGCGTCTTTTCCCCGACCGAAGCTGCTGCGATTTGCGTTCTCTATGCGGTCGTGCTGGAGGTCGTGATCTTCCGCTCGATCAAAATCGGAGATCTTTTCGATATCGCGCTTTCCACCGGTGCCATCACCTCGGTCGTTTTCATCCTGATTGCGGCAGGCGCGGCGTTCAGTTGGACGCTCAGCTTTGCGCAGGTACCGCAGACCATCATCGCAGCATTGGGTCTGGAAAGCGCCAGCCCGCTGATGGTGCTACTCGCAGTCAACGTGGCCTTCTTTGTTGGCTGCATGTTTGTGGACTCGATCGTGGTGATCCTGATCCTGGTTCCGATCTTCGCGCCTATGATCAAGGCCAGCGGGCTGGACCCGGTTCTGGTCGGTGTGCTGATCACGCTGCAGGTTGCCATCGGAGCGGCGACGCCACCCTTTGGCTGCAACCTGTTCACCGCCATCGCGGTCTTCCGCCGCCCCTTTGTCGAGGTGGTACGCGGAGTACCCCCGTTCCTGATCATCCTTTTGATCGTGACGGGCTTGCTGATAACCTTCCCTCAAATCGCCCTGTTCCTGCCGGAACTGGCCTATCGCTAAACCATAAGAAACGGAGAAAATCATGTCGGGACATGGTTATGAAGCTGGTCGCCTGAATCTGCCTTTTGTCGGCATCTCGACCTTTGGCAAGAAACCTTATGTCGAGAACTGGGACGAGATTGACGCCGATGTGGCGATCCTTGGCGCGCCATTCGATTTCGGCTGTCAGTTCCGCTCGGGCGCACGGTTCGGGCCACGCTCGGTGCGCGAGGCATCGACCCTGTTCAGCTTTGGTCACGCGGGAGCTTATGATCACGAGGATGACGCCACCTATCTGGGCAGCGACGTGCGCATCGTCGATCTGGGGGATGCCGATATCATCCACACCAAGACCGAGGAAAGCCACGCCAACATCGAATACGGCGTCAGGAAAATCCTCGATGCCGGCGCGATCCCTGTCACCATCGGCGGCGACCATTCGGTCAATATTCCCTGCATCAACGCATATAGGGACGACTGCGCCAAAAACGGACCGATCCACGTGATCCAGATCGATGCGCATCTGGACTTCGTCGACGAACGGCACGGTGTCACCGTTGGCCATGGCAACCCGATGCGCCGCGCCATCGAAAAGGACTATGTCTCGGGCATGACCCAACTGGGCATCCGCAACGTGTCCTCGACCGCGAAAGAAGGTTATGACGATGCGCGGGCGCGCGGATCGGACATCCTGTCGGTGCGGCAGGTTCGCAAGCTGGGCGTCGAAGGCGTTCTGGATCGCATCCCGGAAGGCAGCCGGTACTATGTCACCATCGATATCGACGCTTTCTGCCCGTCGATTGCGCCGGGTACAGGAACACCCAGCCATGGCGGGTTCCAGTATTATGATGTTCTGGAAATCCTGCAGGGCCTCAGCAAACGCGGCGACGTGGTCGGCATCGATCTGGTCGAGGTCGCGCCTGCTTATGACCCCTCTGAAAGCACACAGATCCTGGCAGCCCAATTGTTACTGAACTTTATCGGGTTCATTTTCCACAACAGAAAATAGGCTCCCTCCCATGGCGTTTTCTGATGCCGTGACACGCCGGCGCGCTGACAACAAACGTCGCGTGCCGGTTTGGACCGTTCCCATAATGCATTGACGGTTGCGCGGCTTGAACCAAGGCCCCTTTGCATCCTCGGACGATCGGTTCGGGAAGTGGAGCGAATCTCAAGATGTGCGACTCTAAGGGCGTGCAGTGTTTGTTCAATCCCCGGGAAAGCTATGGCCTGACTTACGAAACGTTTCGTTCATCAAGAAACTTCATCGTATTTTCCAGGCCTTGTCGCATGTGGTCTTCAAGGTGATCCAGCATGTCATCCAAGCTGTCCCCGTTGGCTAGCTGAATATACTTGTCGTGGGACTCATGGAGCGGGCCGCCACGCCCATGCGCCTTTTGATGCATGGCAAAGTAGAACTGCAAGTTGGGTTTCAGACGTTCCCAGCTTTGCAACAGCAGGGTATGCCCCGACAGTTCGTAGCACCAAGAATGAAGATGCATTTCGGCCATGATCGCGCCGTATGGATCATTGTTCGAGATGCAATCGCATAGCTTGTTGTTTCGCATCTGCAGGTCGGCGAGGCTGATCAGATCGCGCTTGTCCCAGCAGAACTGGAAGGCCATCTTCTCGAGCCCGGTGCGAAACGAATAGATTTCATCCAGATCAACCGGATCCAATGTACGCAGGAACGTTCCGCGGAAAGGCAGATAGACCAGAAGCCCGATCTCGCTCAATTGAACCATGGCCTCGCGAAGCGTTGCGCGGCTTACGTCCAATTGGGCGGCAACTTGTGTTTCAAGCAGCTTTGCACCCGGATCCAGATTGCCGGTCAGGATCAGTCTCTGGAGACGCTCCAGTGTTCTGTCTTTCAGCGTGTCGCCGGATTTTTCTGGTGAGGATTCTTTCCGTGTCATTTCGATCCCGTTGGTGGAACACCCGATGGGCGGAAGGCGAGATTACTTCTTTAAGCCAGGATAGCCAGAAAAATGACCGAAGCTGAACTTTCTATTCCGGTTCGACGGCTGGCTGCGGTGTTTGGAAACTTAAGTTAGTTCGAATATGCAGTATTGTCGACAATTATACAAATTGTCGACAATATGAAAATCCTGCTGTAGTGTCATGCCAGGTGGGGATTCGAAAAGCGCGAAACCTGGCTGCGATTGCCCACCCCATCGGCAAGAACAGTTCATCCGGTCCGGAACCGGGATGACGCAACAGGTGAAAAGGGAGAAATTCATGTTGTCGACCGGCGTTCTCAAACGGAAAATGCACTCGGGGCTCGCGGTGATTGGCGCCGCTGCGCTGCTGTCGGGCGCTCCGGCAAAAGCCGAAGAGTTCCTGACCATCGGCACGGGCGGTGTTACCGGCATCTATTACGCCGTTGGCGGCGGCATCTGCCGGCTGGTCAATCAGGGACGGAAAGAGCACGGCATTCGCTGCTCGGTCGAGAGCACCGGCGGTTCGGTCTACAATCTGCGCACGATGCGTGAAGGTGAACTGGAGATGGGCATTGTGCAATCGGACTGGCAGTTCCACGCCCTGAACGGAACCAGCTTATTCGAAGAAGATGGTCCGGATTCTGAGCTTCGCAGCCTGTTTTCTCTGCATCCGGATACGGTCATCATCGCCGCGCGCAAGGATACGGGGATCGAGTCGCTGGACGATCTTGGCGGTCGGACTATCAATCTGGGCAATCCCGGCTCTGGTACGCGAGGGACGGCAGAGGTTCTGGTAGACGCGTTGGGTTGGGATATGAATCACTTCGGGCTGGTGACCGAGTTGAAGTCCGCAGAACAATCCGCAGCGTTGTGCGACAACACCATCGAGGCGTTTCTGATGGTCGCTGGGAACCCGGTGGCCAACGTTCTGGAAGCGGCCACAACCTGCGACATCAACATCATTCCGGTTGAAGGCGAAGCCGTGCAGGCTCTGGTCGAGAGCAAACCCTATTACGGTAACGTCAACATTCCGGGTGGTCTGTACCGCGGCGTAGATGGAGACGTTCCGTCCTTCGGTCTTCCGTCCACCTTCGTGACATCCTCGGACGTGCCGGAAGAAACCGTCTACGTGATGGTCAAGGCGGTCTTTGACAACTTTGATGCCTTCAAGTCGTTTCACCCGGCCTTTGCCAACCTCAAGAAAGAGGAGATGGTCGTAAACGGACTGTCCGCACCGATGCACCCCGGTGCAGAGCGCTATTTCCGCGAAGTCGGGTTGTTAAACTAACCACCTTTACCGGGGCGGCGGCCATCGCCGCCTCTGCACCACCTAAACCCAGCGTCCAGCTACGAGCGAAGATATGAGCGAGCAATCCCTGAGCCATTCCACCCATGACGCGCAGGAAGATCTGCGCAATCGGGACATCAAGATCTTTCTCAACGGCAGGATCGTACCGCGCAGCGAAGCCATGGTGTCCGTCTACGATTCCGGCTTCATGCTGGGTGATGGGATGTGGGAGGGGCTGCGGCTTTATGACGGTGTATGGGCGTTTTTTGACGAACACATGGATCGGTTTTTTAACAGCTGCAAGGCCGTCTCGATTGATGTTGGCATGAGCAAGGCCGAAGTCCTGCAGGCGCTGAACGATACTGCCAAGGCCAACGGTATGACAACGGACGCACATTGCCGGTTCATGGTGACCCGGGGGCCAAAGGACAAGCCGTTTCAGCATCCCGGGTTGTCACGGTCCGGGCCCACGGTAGTTGCAATCGTCGAGCACTCGAAACCCGCGGACAGCCTGATGAGCCAGGGCATCCGGCTGGCCACCGTGCCTCAGGTGCGTGGCCTGCCGATGAGCCAGGACGCCAAGTATAACAGCCACTCGAAACTGAACTGCGTCATAGCATGTCTGCAGGCCGAGCAGGCGGGTGCCGACGAAGCCCTGATGCTGGACCCTCATGGCTTTGTGAACACCACGAATGCATGCAACTTTTTCATTGTGCGCCGTGGCGAGGTTTGGACATCCACCGGAGACTACTGCATGAATGGGGTGACGCGCCAAAAGGTCATCGACCTGTGCCGTGCCAACGATATTCCGGTGTTCGAAAAGAACTACTCGCTCTACGAAGCCTATGGTGCCGACGAGGCATTCCTGACAGGTACTTTCGGCGCCCAGACACCCGTCGCGTCAATTGACGGGAAGAAGATCGGTGAACATGAAGGTGCCGGTCCAATGACCCGTCGCATACGAGAGCTCTACAAGCAGCTTGTGCAGCGAAATGTCCGCCATCAAAGCGGTTGCCCCGACTAAGCGGAGAGCATTGAGTGCGAACTGGCCAGTCTGTTGCTTTCTTCGGTCTGCAAAGTGCGCACCGCCTTCCAAAATGAGTAATGTTGAGGAAGGGGAACCTGCAAAATCACGGCGGACATTGTCCGCCCACATGGCCTCCAGAGTGTGAGGCAGGCATGTTCTTCCAACAGCAACTTGGCGTTATCCGCGTCTTTGACCAGAGCGGCGTCGAACATGCCTTTGGGATCAGAACTCTCAGTCTGATTTTCGAGCGCTTAGACGACCATATATTGCCAAATTGCTCTCGGTGGGGTGACTAGAGCATCCATTCGACCGGCAGCCACCTTACGACCGCCGTCAGCGCACGCTGGAAGCTGCCGGTTTCCGGTTCCGTCGTGTGAACGGTGACTGTCCCGTCATTTTCTTCTTGCAGCCAGATCACCTCACCGTTGTCGGCCAGTTCAACACGGTACGCGAATTCGGGCCTGTTCAGTTGATCGGCAAGCGATGCCGCAACCGCGGGGCTTTCGACCAGCAATCCCATTTCGGTATTGAGACGCGCAGATCTGGGGTCAAGGTTATAGGAACCGATAAACACCCGCTTTCCATCGGACCCAAAGACCTTCGCGTGTAATCCCGAGGCTGAACCGGCCAGTATCTCGGGCAGGCTTCGGTCGCGATGTTCCTGCCGTAACGCCCGAAGTTCCAGCAACTCGACACCGCTGTTCAGCAGGCCATCCCTGTATCGCATATAAGCGGCATGAACCGGCATAACGTCCGTGGCGTCCAGCGAGTTGGTCAGAACGCGGACCTTAACGCCGGACTTCGCCAACCCTTCCAGAATGTCAGCGCCTCTTTCGCCGGGAATAAAATACGCCGACACAAGGTCCAGTGAGGTTTCAGAGCCTTGCGCGAATTCGATCAGCCGTTCCACGATCAGGTCTTCGCCTTTGACTTCGCCTAGGCCTTTTGCCGGGTCGTCTGAAAAAAGGGTGATTTCGCTCCATTCGAACTTCAGATCATGTGCGGCTATTTGATCGGTCAGCGCATTTTCCTGGATTGCCTTTTGGTAGCCCGCGCCAACGGCAGTCTGTCGCGCAGCGTCCGCCGTGGATTGAAGGCTTTGTTCCGCCGGAGGCCCAAGAAAGAGGTCGGCGTCGTAGGATGAACCGCTGTTCCAGTAAGAATCGAAGGATTGCGAAACCTCGTCCACGATCGGACCAATGGCTATTGCGTCCACGTCCAGGTAGTGGGTTCCAGCGCCGTAATCGAAGTAAATGTCGCCGACATTGCGGCCCCCGACAATCGTTGCCACACCGTCCACTGTCATTGATTTGTTGTGCATGCGTCGATTCAGGCGGCCGAAGTCAAAAGCATATGACAGGAGTTTGGGGTTTCTCAGCGTGAACGGATTGAAAATACGCACATTTGCGGTCGGTAGGGCATCGAGTTCGGCAAGATAACTGTCCATTCCGGATATGCCGTTATCGTCGACCAGCAACCTGACCCGCACGCCGCGCTCGGCCGCCGACCTAAGCTCATCCAGCAGCATCACGCCCGTGACGTCATCTTGCCAGATGTAGTACTGAGCATCGATTGAGGAAACCGCCTCTCTCGCGAGGATGGCCCGGGCCGCGAAAGCCACGCGCCCATTGCCCAAAGGCCGAATTCCGTCCCGCCCGGGATTCCGTTCGAGAGCGTTTTTGATCGTCTCCCCCAAGGGTCCGGTCCAGTCCGCATCTTGCTTCAGCGTTCGCTCAGAGAAATTCTCTTCAGGAAGCGGAAACGCCAGTCTTAACCCGACTACGGCGATTGCGATCACCACCACTGCAATCAAACAAATCCTGATCAGCCGCATTCAGGGTCCCTTGTTGTGCGCGCCGGATTGGCCTTGTTGCCAAGATTGACCTATTGGAACTTGGGTTTTCAAGAGAATAGATCGAAGCAAGTGGTTTAGCGACATGCTGTGACTGCCTTTGGGCGGAATCAGACCATCGCGCTAAGTTCCGGACTCTGAGGAAGGATGCGGATCTCAGGCAAAGTGAGGATCAGCGCATCGAACAACAGGATCGTTCACTCGAATTTCGGCACGGATTGCGCTTGAGGCTTTGCAGGGCGAACGGACGATCACTGGCGGGCTTTGCGCCTCATGAAACAGGTTTTTAACGCGGCCAATGCCGAATCCATTTCTTCCTCGGAATACCCGCAAAAGCCAAGGATCAGGCCATTGTGGGCCGAACCTTTGACTGAGAACCGTGATAGCGGCTGCGCTGTGACGCCCGACTCTGATGCGCGCATGGAAATTTCGGTATCTTCGAAGCCATCGTTGAGGTGCAACACGACCTGCATACCCGCCTGGTGGTTGATGAAGTGCCCATAATCCGAGAAATCGTGCCTGAGCCGCTCCAGAAGATATTTCCGCCGGTCATCGTATATCCGACGCACCCGGCGCAAGTGTCGGTAAAATTCCCCTGACTTCATGAACTCGGCCAGCGCCTGTTGGGGCATATAGCTTGCTTTCAGCCCGAAACGCCTCAACGTTGTTCGGAAACGGTCAATCAGGACTTCGGGGACGATGACATATCCCAACCGAAGTGAATTAGAGAATACCTTGGAGAAACTGCCGACATAGATTGCTCGGTTCAGACTATCAAATCCCGCCATGGCAGGGATCGGGCGGCCCGCATACCGGAATTCGCTGTCGTAGTCGTCTTCGAGAACCCACGCGTCATTTCGTTGCGCCCATGCCAGGAAATCCAGCCGACGGCTTGGCGACATGGCCCCACCAAGCGGGTACTGATGAGACGGCGTCAACACGGCAAGCTTTGGCACGGTGCGCTGTTCGGGCAAACGGGCACCACTTTCATCCACGTCCAGATAGGTTGGCGCAAGCCCCTGGGCGTCGGCAAGCTGGCGAACGGGCAGATAGCCCGGGTTTTCCAGGCCGACGATCTCGCCTTTGCCAACCAGACTGCGCAAACAAATCTCGATTGCATCGATTGAGCCGGCGGTTACGATGATCTGATGCGGCGAGGCATCGATCCCACGCCACTCTGATACATGTGCGGCGATGGCTTCGCGCAGATCGCTGTTTCCAAAACTGGAACTCCCGACCAGCATGGCCTCAGGATTTGTTCGGCAGACGCGGGCAACCGCCTTGGCCCACTGCCGGTGCGGGAACAATCGCATGTCCGGATAGCTGGCCTCGAAAGGGATCGGAGTTTTGATTTGTTTATCGGCGGATCGGGTCCCTGTGCGGCTTCCCTGTTTCGTCAATTCAACCTCACCCAAAGCACAAATGAAGTAGCCCGACCCTTGCAGGCTGTTCAGATAGCCTTCGGCAACCAGTTGTTCATAGGCTGTCACGATGGTCGAACGCGACACCCCAAGTTCAGTGGCAAACACGCGGGTTGGCGGCAGTTTTGTACCCTCGGCCAGATCGCCGGAAATGGCGCGGTCTCGGATAGCGGCACAGATCTGCTCGAAGACCGGTGTCTTCGCGGACCGGTCGATGGAAAAGGCAAGCCAGGGTGTTTGCTTCATATTGGTATGCTCATTTTTGTCTATTTTGGACATTAATGAACGTCCAAAATCATGACAATCGATTCCCGACCAAAAACACCTTGAGGACGCCGCCATGACAGTGCGTAGAAATGAATACGGCCAGCTGATCGGCATGGCCTTGCCCAAGTGGGCAGGCGCCGAGCACCCCGGACACAAGGGAATGGCCGGGCGCTATGCGCGCTTGATCTCTCTGGATCCGTTGACGCACACAAAAGAACTGTTCGAGGCGTTCAGCCAGGATCGATCAGGAAAAATCTGGACCTACAACTTCATTGGGCCGTTTAACACCGCCTCGAGACTCAGGGCTTGGACCAAAGATGCCAGCGGCGTTGACGCGCAACCCTATTTTGCTGTGATCAATCAGGAAACCGGCAAGGCGTCAGGGATTGCCAGCTTTATGCGCATCCAGCCCGAACATGGCGTGATCGAGATCGGCGGCATCACTTTCGCACCCGGTTTGCAACGCACAAGGGTTGCGACCGAAGCGATATACCTGATGATGCGGCGCGCCATGACCGAACTGGGCTATCGCCGCCTGGAATGGAAATGCGACGCGCTGAACACACCCTCTCGGGCAGCGGCAGAGCGTTTTGGTTTTCGGTTCGAAGGTGTGTTCCAACAGGCAGCCACGTACAAGGGCCGCAACCGTGACACCGCTTGGTATGCGCTTTTGGATCGGGAATGGGAACCCGTCCAGCGTGGTTTCCAGACGTGGCTTGCACCGGAAAACTTCGATGAACATGGCCGGCAGCACCGGAAGCTCTCGGACCTGATCGCGCTGGAACGCGCCAGTTTCTACAAAGCGGAGAACGTCGCATGAACCGACTGACCATGTTCGCCCTGTTTTACACCGCCAGTTTCCTTCAGGCGGGTGCCTATGGCCTCACGTTCATGTTGCCGCGCCTGTTCGAGACCTTTGGGGCCAATGAGAAAGTGGTGGGCATAATGTTGTTCGTTACCACCATCGCCACGCTGATCACTGTCTATTATGCCGGGCATCTGTCAGACAGGTTCGGGCGCCTGCGCACGCTTGGCGTGGCCTGTCTGTCCATCGCGGCCGCGCTGACCGCCTATGGCCTCGCCGAAGGTGTCGGGGCGCTTCTGATCTTTGCCAGCATCGCGATCGGCTTTGGCTGGGGACTTACCTACGCGCTGTCGCCCATCGTTCTTACCCGATTGGTCACGACCGCTGAACGGGTTCGTTATTTTGCCATTCTGTCGGTGGCCTTGATGGCCGGGTTCGGCCTGTCGCCGGTCATGGCGTCGATGATGGAAAAAGCCGGCATGACGGTGAACACCGCGTTCTTTGTCACGGCCGCGCTGTGCGCTTTGGCCGGCGCTATCTTCTTTGCCCTCATCAAGCCTGTTCGCGCTCATTCCGAGGGCTCCGGCCCCGAGCTGCGTTCCTCCCTCTCGCTGGCCGGCGTCGCCGCTATCATGCGCTCGCGTGCGCGACTGCCGGTGATCATGGTCTGCCTTGGCGCGTCGGTCTTTGCCGGGATGAACAACTTTCAGACCGTCTTTGCGGATGAGCGTGGACTGGATTACGCCGATTATTTCCTGGTCTACACGGTCACTGTCGTGTTGTTCCGGGTGGTGCTGGCGCGGTTCAAAGGCGGGCGCAATCCCTACGTGACGATCGCCACCCTGCAATACGTGATGTTCGGGTCCGTTGTGCTGTTCATCGGGATCGGCAGCAATGTCCCGATGTATCTGGTCGTCGCCTTCCTGTTCGGCATCGGATACGGAGTAAGCTATCCGATCCTGGCAGCGATGGCAGCCAATGATGCCGACCAGGACCTTTTGCCCCAGACACTTCAGTTTTTTGCTCTTTCCTACTTCATTGGCATCTTCGGCTTCCCACTGGTGGCGGGATGGATGATCGTCGAATTGGGCAGCTTAGCACTTCTGATCCTGGTGGCCGCCCTGGCCGGGATCGAGGCAACCATGGCGGCACTACGCGGCGCGCAGCAACGCAAGGCTATTCCGGTCAGCACATGACCCGGATTGCCGAGAACCTTGCGGCGGTGCAAGCCCGGATCACCCGCGCTTGTATCGCCTGCAACCGAAACCCTTCGGAGGTGACGCTGCTGCTGGCGACCAAGACGCAACCGGCAGCACGGGTCCTTGAAGCCATGGCGCACGGCTCCTTCCTGACGGGCGAGAACCGCGTGCAGGAACTTGTCGAGAAATCACCGGCTCTGGCCGGGCACAGGATAGAACGGCATCTGATAGGGCACCTGCAATCGAACAAGGCGGGCAAGGCGTTGGAACATGTCACCTGCGTGCAGTCCGTCGATCGGCTGTCGATTGCCGAAAAGCTGAATCGCCTGTGCGAGGTTCGAGAACGGGAGTTAGATGTTTTCCTGCAATTCAACACATCGGGCGAGGCCAGCAAGTTCGGCATGGATCCAGCCGACGCCATATCATTTGCCCGTGCCGCGGCTGCACTACCCAACCTGCGGGTGTGGGGCTTGATGACGGTTGGTTTGCTGGCCCCGCACCCGGTTCTGTCCCGCGATAGTCTGCGCGACTTGCGCCTGTTGCGGGACAAGATCACATCCGAAGATATCGACGACGTGGACCTGCGCCACCTGTCGATGGGCATGAGCACGGATCTGGAGATTGCTATTCAGGAAGGTTCAACCATGCTTCGCATCGGGACTGACGTTTTCGGAAAACGAAACCTGCCGCCGGGAACCTTTTGGCCCGAAAAAGAATGGGAGTATCTGGCATGATTGCAGTCATCTTCGAGGTTGAAATCGCCGACGGGCGAAAACAGGACTATCTGGACGTTGCCGCAGACCTGAAGCCGCTGCTGGAGCAGGTGGATGGGTTCATATCCGTCGAACGCTTTCAAAGCCCGACCAATCCCGGAAAACTGCTGTCACTTTCATTCTTTAGGGATGAGAAGGCTGTTGAAGCTTGGCGCAATCTGCCGCGTCACCGGGCCGGACAGGCCATGGGCCGAGACGGAATTTTCGAAGGTTATCGCCTGCGCGTTGCCGGTGTGATCCGGGACTAAGGAATGAACGACCGGGAACAGGCCCCGAAGGACAGCCGGGAAACGCACAGTTGAAGGTTGGGTGCCTCGCTGCCGTCGATCCGCATCTGGAATTGCCTGATGTCTAAGCAAGGTTCAGATTGCTCACAGCGCGAACAGATGCTTGCCGGAACAGACTTGCCAATGGGGACATTTCACTGTCCGCCCGGGCCATTATGCCAATTGGCCCCGCAGTCAGACTTGTATCGATCGGTAGCGCCTTTAGCCGTCCGCTTTGGATGTCTGCGGCGACCACGCCCGTTGAAATGATCCATACGGCACCGCCGGCAAGCGCAACCTGCCGCCCGAACGCTGCGGAGACGGATTCGATCATTCTTGGAAAACTGCTCAGACCGTTGGCGATCATCATCCGGTCGACCAGCGGTCGGATCGCCGAGTCATCCGGCGGATAGATAACGGGATAGTCTGACAACTCGCTCAGGTTCTGGGCATGGACCAATGGGTGATCGGGCGCACAAACGATTGCGACGCGTTCGATATACATTTGAGTGAAGGAGATATCCTTCATCGTCGTTGGTTTTCCCAGCCGACCGATGACAAGCTCCAACTGCCCCGCGTGCAAGCGATCGATCAAATATCCATGGGGGCCGTCCTCGACCCGGGGAATGGTGTCGGGCGAAAGCTGGGAAAAGATCTCTAGCGCATGCGGCAGTAACCGGGCGGCAACGCTGGGCAGGGCGCCAATGGAAATCGAACCGGCATCTCCCTTGCGGATCGCGGCGACGCTGTTCATCGCCATGTCCAAGGCTGTCATTCCACTTGTTGCGTGTCGCAAGAACACGTCCCCGGCCACGGTCAGTGTAATGCCACCCCTGTTGCGCTCCAGAAGGGTGGTGCCGGTGATGTCCTCCAGCTCTTTCAGGGTTTTCGAGATTGCAGGCTGACTGAGATTCAGGTTCTCGGCCGCAAGTTTCATGCTTTGTCGCCGC
Organism: Ruegeria sp. N11; assembly: GCF_056531525.1. Taxonomy (NCBI): domain Bacteria; kingdom Pseudomonadati; phylum Pseudomonadota; class Alphaproteobacteria; order Rhodobacterales; family Roseobacteraceae; genus Ruegeria; species Ruegeria sp. N11. Next base: position 34,716 of record NZ_JBQFLX010000017.1, on the reverse strand, counting down.
ACGATTTCAACGAAGGCTTCGATGTGCCTGACTTTTAGCCTGCGATCGATCATCACTTTCCATTTTTGGAAACTAAATGGGACATAACGTCATTTTACATAACGGAAACCGTAGTGCAATCTGGTCGAAGTTGGAGGAGGGGACAGATGCGCACACAAGTCGTGGTCATCGGTGGCGGACCGTCAGGCTTGCTTTTGTCGCAGCTTCTGCATGTCCACGGCATAGACAGCATCGTTTTGGAGAGAAAGACCAAGGAATATGTCCTCGGCCGCATCCGCGCAGGTGTATTGGAAAAGGGATTTGTCGGCCTGATGGAAGAGGCCGGTGTCGCCGACCGCCTTCATGCCGAAGGTTTCGAACATGACGGCACGCTGATTGCTTATGATGACGAGTGCTTTCGCGTCGATTTTCGCGAACACACCGACACGCCTGTCGTCATCTATGGCCAGACGGAAGTGACGCGCGATTTATATGCTGCCCGCGAAGCCGCAGGCGGCAGGATTGTTTTCAACGTGGAAGATGTCACGATCCATGATGCCGACACCGACACGCCGTTTGTAACATTCACGGTCGACGGTAAGGAGCAGCGTGTGGATACCGATTTCGTGGCTGGCTGCGACGGGTTCCACGGCGTCAGTCGCCAGACCATTCCTTTGGATGTGCGCCGCGAATACGAAAAAGTCTATCCATTCGGTTGGCTTGGCGTTTTATCTGAGACGCCCCCTGTCCACGAAGAACTGATTTATTCTTCATCGAGCCGTGGTTTTGCGCTGTGCTCCATGCGCAACGAGTCTCTTAGCCGCTATTACATTCAGTGTTCGTTGTCCGACAAACCCGAAGATTGGTCTGACGCGTCTTTCTGGGCCGAGCTCAAGCGTCGAATCCCGCGCGAATTCGCCGATGCTTTGGTGACGGGGCCGTCGATCGAGAAATCGATTGCACCCTTACGCTCGTTCGTGACGGAACCGATGCGCTGGGGGCGGCTGTTTCTTTGCGGTGATGCCGCGCATATCGTGCCGCCGACCGGAGCAAAGGGGCTGAACACCGCGTCTTCGGACGTACACTACTTGTACAACGCCCTCAGGGACTTCTACGAAAACGGCTGCACCCGGGGAATCGACAGTTATTCGCAAAATGCGCTGGCCCGCATCTGGAAAGCTGAACGCTTCAGCTGGTGGTTTTCATCGCTGCTGCACCGGTTTCCGGATCAGTCCGAATTTGACCTTAAGATGCAGCAGGCCGAGATCGACTTTCTGCGGACGAACACGGCGGCCCAAAGGGCGATGGCTGAAAACTACGTCGGTTTGCCGTATTGATGGGCATAGCCAAGGAGATAACGATGACGGATCGCTATACCACGGGAATGTCAGTCCGGCGCCGGGTGCTTGGTGATGTGCATGTGGACCGGGCGGAGGCACAGAAATCCGCCTTCGATGCGCCGTTCCAGGAAATGATAACTGAAACGGCGTGGGGCACCCTTTGGGCCAACGATGCGATCACACCGCGCGAACGTTCGATGATCACGCTTGCCCTGTTGGCGGCCACGCGGAACTTCGAAGAGATCCCGATGCATGTGAAGGCGTGCAGAAATACAGGTGCCTCTAGGGAAGACATCATGCAAGCTTTCATGCATGCGGCGGTTTACGCAGGCGTTGCATGCGCGAACCAGGCCGTGAAGCTGGCAAAACAGACATTTGCCGAAATGGAGGGTGAGGTGAAATGACCAGGCCGATGGACCTGTACCAGCGGGACCGTGAACGGCACCCGCCTGCCTTTTCCCCGAATTACAAGACGAGTGTGTCGCGCTCGCCCAGAAATGCCCTGTTGTCGCTGGAACCTTCGCTGAGCGAGTCCACGGGACCGACATTCGGCCATGGTGATCTGGACCCGCTGGATAATGACCTGATCCGAAATTACGCCAAGACAGGCGATCCGATCGGCGAGCGTATCATCCTCCATGGCCGGGTTCTGGACGAAAACGCACGGCCCGTTCCGAATACCTTGGTGGAAATCTGGCAGGCCAATGCAGGGGGGCGTTATCGTCACAAGAAAGACACCTATCTGGCAGCGATTGATCCCAATTTCGGAGGGTGTGGCCGTACGCTGACGGACGAGAATGGCTGTTACACTTTCAGAACGATCAAGCCAGGGGCTTATCCATGGCGCAATTGGGTCAACAGCTGGCGGCCGGCGCATATTCATGTTTCGGTGTTCGGCTCGGCCTTTGCGCAGCGGCTGATCACACAGCTATATTTTGAAGGCGACCCCCTGATTGCCAAATGTCCGATCGTGAACACGATTCCGGATCAAATCGCGATCGATCAACTGGTTGCCGCGCTGGATCTGAACGCGACGGTTCCGCTGGACAGTATCGCCTACAAGTTTGACATCGTGCTGCGCGGTCATCGATCGACCTATTTCGAAAATCGACCGGACGGGAATTGATCATGGCTCAGAAGCTCGACTATCTGAAAGAAACCCCATCGCAAACGGCCGGACCCTACGTTCACATTGGCCTGGCCCCGGGGGATGCAGGGTTTGACATTTATCGGCAGGAATTGGGCCGGGACGTTGTCGGCGCGCAGGCCGAAGGTGAGCGGATCACCATTCGGGGCAGGGTGCTGGATGGCACCGGCGCGCTGGTCAAGGATGTTCTGATCGAAGTCTGGCAAGCCAATGCCAAGGGGATTTACCCCGGGCAGGGCGAGGTCGAGCCCGGTTTTCGTGGATGGGGCCGTATCATACCCGATTTTGAATCCGGAGAGTGGATCGTTGAAACAGTCAAGCCCGGCTCTGTTCCGTATCGGGACGGCAGGCCAATGGCTCCGCACATCAGCCTGTGGTTAGTGGCGCGCGGCATAAATGTTGGGCTGAACACGCGGCTCTATTTCCCGGAAGAAGAGGCCGCCAATTCGGTTGATCCGGTTCTGAATCTGATCGAACAGGTTGACCGGCGGCAAACCCTGATAGCTGAAAGAACCCCGGACGGCTATCGGTTCGACATTCGCTTGCAGGGGGAAAAAGAAACGGTGTTCTTCGATGTCTGACGAAACAAAACAAAACCCGTGTATTATCTGCGTGGCAATCACCGGCTCGGTTCCGACCAAGGCGGACAACCCGGCTGTTCCGATCAGCGTGTCGGAACAGGTTGAAAGCACACATGAGGCTTTTGAGGCCGGTGCTGCCATCGCCCATTGCCATGTGCGCGATGAGGAAGGCAAACCTACCTCGGACCCCGATCTTTTTGCCGCGTTGAAAGAAGGGATCGAAACCCACTGTCCCGGCATGATCGTGCAGCTTTCGACGGGCGGGCGGTCCGGGGCGGGCTCCGCCCGTGGTGGCATGTTGCCACTGCGGCCGGACATGGCGTCCTTGTCCGTCGGATCGAATAACTTTCCGACCCGCGTTTACGAAAACCCGCCTGATCTTGTCGAATGGCTGGCCAGCGAGATGGTGAAATACGATGTCAGGCCAGAGATTGAGGCGTTCGACCTGTCTCATATCTTTCAGGCGGCCAAAATGCATAAGGCAGGTCAAATCAGGGATGTGCCCTATGTCCAGTTTGTCATGGGCGTGAAAAACGCGATGCCCGTTGATCGTGAGGTTTTCGATTTCTACGTGCACACAGTGCGCCGCCTTTGGGGGGATGTGCCATGGTGTGCGGCAGGCGTCGGGGCAAATCAGATCGTGTTGAACGAGTGGTCTGTTGTTTCTGGCGGGCATGTTCGAACGGGGCTTGAAGACAATGTGCGCCTGGACAGAACCACGCTTGCTCCGTCGAATGCAGCGTTGGTTCGTCGAGCCGTCGAAATCTGCGAAACGCACGAACGCCCTGTCGCGACTGTCGCGCAGGCACGCGCGATCCTTGGGCTGCGAGAGGTCGCCGCCTGATGCCGAGTTTCGCCAGACCCCGTGACGTAATCCTGCACTATGAAGTGGCAAACCACGGTGTCGGCGGAGTGCCAGTTGTCTTTCTGAACTCTTTGGGGACGGATTATCGCATCTGGCGGGAAGTCGTGGCAGGTCTGGGCAAAACAGAATGCCTGCTTTGGGACAAGCGCGGGCATGGACTGTCGGATTGCGCTGTGACCTCAATTGATATGCTGGCCGAAGATGTTGCGGATCTGATGGACATGTTGGGTTGGCGCAATGCAATTCTGTGCGGTGTTTCGGTCGGCGGACTGATCGCACAGCGCGCTGCCCACCGACGCCCCGATCTTGTGGCCGGGCTTATCCTGAGCAACTCCGGTACGAAAATTGGAAATGACGAGGTTTGGAATACGCGCATTCAGGCTGTGCGTGAATCCGGTATCGATGACATCGCCGACACGGTAATGGAACGTTGGTTTTCCAACCGTTTCCGAGCCGAGCACCCCGATGCCGTGGCCGGTTACCGGAACATGCTGACACGCATACCTGCCGAAGGTTATGTCGCGACCTGCGAGGCCATTCGGGATGCGGACCTTGCCGAAACAACCAGCCAGATCAAAGTACCCACCATCTGTGTCGGTGGGCGTGAAGATCAGGCAACGCCGCCCGAACTTGTAGAGGCTTTGGCCGATCTCATAAAAGGCGCAGAGCGACATATTTTGCCGGATGTCGGGCACTTGCCATGCGTCGAAGCGCCGGGATTTGTCGCGGGCCAGATCCGGGCACTGTTAGGTGTTGTGGCATGAGTGACGTGTTCAATCATCCTTGGTTGTCGGGCCTCTTTGGCGATCAGGAAGCCGAGGTGATCTGGTCAGCCGAACGCACGCTGGCCCATATGCTTGCCTTCGAAGCCGCCTATTCCCGCGGGCTTGGCGCCATTGGCGTCGTGCCGGAGGACCAGGCCCGGGCCGCCGCCGAGTTGATTGAGCCCGCCAATCCGGACCTTCGGGATTTGCAGACCGGAACCTTAAAAGACGGGATGCCAATTCCCGCATTTGTGCGTGGTTTGAAGGCCGAGGCCGGGCCATTAGAGGGCGCGATCCATACCGGCACAACCTCACAGGATGTGATGGATACAGCGCTGGCTATGACAATGCGCGAAAACTCAGACCTGATCGCGGATCGTTTGTCGACCCTGACCGAGCGATTGGGTGATCTGGGCCGTCGGTTCGGCAGCAACAAGATGATGGGGCGTACACGGATGCAGGCCGCATTGCCGATCTCGGTCGGGCACCGGATCGAGAACTGGCAAGCGCCGTTTATCGAGCACGGCGATCGCATCGAGCAGATGCGCAAGAGTGTCGAGCGCCTTCAATGGGGCGGGGCAGTCGGGGATGGACAGGCCATTGGCGAAAAGCATCGCGACCTGGCAGCCTTTGTTGCCAAAGCGTTGTCGCTGCGCCCACCCAGCCGCAACTGGCATTCAGATCGCGCAACCGTCACCAATTATGCAAATCTGTTGTCGCTGATTTCCGGTTCGATTGGGAAAATGGGGCAAGACATCTGCTTGATGGCGCAGCAGGGTGTCGACGAAATCAAGCTTTCAGGCGGCGGCGGGTCATCAGCCATGCCGCACAAACAGAACCCAATTCTTGCCGAATTGCTGGTAACGCTGGCGCGCTTCAATGCCACGCAAGTATCGGGGATGCATCAGGCGCTTGTGCATGAACAGGAACGTTCAGGAAGCGCCTGGTCCCTGGAATGGATGCTGTTGCCAAACATGGCCAGGTGCACGGCCAGATCGCTTTCGGCAGCGAATGCCCTGTGCGCGCAAATTGATTCAATGGGGGTGCGGGAATAGGCGCGAGGCAGACATCGCGCCGAACGCCAAACACCGAACTTCGCCATCACGACACTACGGAGGAGGAGAAATCATGACCAAAAGGAAATCCTTGCTGAGTTCACTGGCCGCCCTGGCCGTTTCAGCAACAGCCAGCCTGGCCCAGGATGTGACGCTGACGATGCATCACTTCCTGCCGCCAGTCGCAGCGGCGCATAAAGGCATGCTTCAGCCATGGGCCGATAAGATCACTGCCGACAGCGATGGTAGGATTGCGATTGAAATCTTCCCGTCAATGTCGATGGGTGGCAAACCACCTGAACTGTACAGCCAAGTGCGTGATGGGTCTGCCGATATTGTCTGGACAGTCCTGGGATACACACCGGGTGTCTTTCCGCGCACCGAAGTTTTCGAGCTGCCGCTTGTTCACGCAGGCTCTGCGACGGATACAACGGTCGCCATGAACGCCTCGATGGAGATGCTGGCGGAGGACTTCGATGACGTCCACGTCATCTTTTTGCACACCCATGATGGGAATGTCATACATTCGGCGTCCGACCCGGTGCGCACTCTGGAAGACGCAAAGGGGATGAAGCTGCGGACCCCCAGCCGTACGGGCGCGTGGGTGATCGAAGGCATTGGTGCGGAACCCGTCGGCATGCCCGTGCCGGCCTTGCCCGAAGCCATGTCGAAAGGCGTTGTGGATGGCGCGCTGATCCCGCTGGAAATCGTGCGGCCCCTGAAATTGCAGGAACTGGACAAGTCCATAACAGAACTGCCGAACGGAGACCGCTTTGGCACCGCAACCTTCATGGTGGCGATGAACAAAGACGCCTACGAAGCGCTTCCGGATGACCTTAAGGCCGTTATCGACGCCAATTCAGGCGCCAATGTCGCGCGCGAGGTCGGTTCCAATTGGGAGAGTTTCGAAGAAAGCGGCACCGAGGCACTTGAAGCCGCAGGTGTAGAACGGATCGTGTTGTCCGACGAAGAAGCGGCCAAGTTCAACGCCGTGAGCGAACAGATCGTCCAGCGTTGGATTGACGAGGTGAGCGAGAAGGGCATTGATGGTGCAGCCCTCGTCGACAAGGCCCGCGCGGCAATTGCCGCAGCCCAGTCTGGCAACTGATTGGAAAACGGCCGAGCGGTCCGATGGTCGCTCGGTCGTTTGTGAAGCCTCGGGAATATGAGAATGCGCGTGGTTCTGAAACGGCTGGCGGATGCTTTTGCATTGCTCGGCGGCGTCATCTTGCTGGCGATTGTCGCCGTCACAACAACGAATGCTTTTGCCTTCATCCTCGATCGGTTTGCCGGGGCGTTCGGCGCGGATGTGTCGGGTCTGCCGGGCTATGAGGATTTTGTTCAGCTGGCGATCAGCTGCGCAGCCTTGATGTTCTTTCCCTACTGCCAGGCAAATCGAGGCCATGTGTCAGTGGATCTGCTGATGGATCACTTGCCCAAGTCCGTGCAGCGCGGCTTCGATCTTCTTTGGTTGGGGGTCACCGTCATTGTAGCTGTGTTTTTAAGCTACTGGATGGTTTTCGGTATGCTCGAAGTACGCTCGGACGCGGTGGTGACCAGCGTTCTGGGGTGGCCGACCTGGCCATTCTATTTCCCCGGTCTGCTGTCGATGATCCTGTGGGCTTTGATCGCGGTGTCTCAGGCATTCGAGGGCGCCGCAGATGCTTGATCCCATTTCCATCGGCATTCTTGGCCTGATCGTTCTTTTCGTCCTGCTGCTGCTTCGGATGCCCGTCGGGATCGCGATGATCGTTGTGGGGATTGGCGGCACGTGGGTGTTGAGCCAATCTGTCAGTTACATCCGGTTCGTGCCCTACCTGAAGCAATTCAAAAGCCTGCTGTGGGAAAACGTGGCCAACTATGACCTTTCCGTCGTCCCGCTGTTTGTCCTGATGGGCTATGTTGCGGCCGAAGCGCGACTATCCACTGATCTCTTCAAAGGCCTCGAAGCGCTCATGTCGCGTTTGCGCGGTGGCGTTGCGATGGCTGCGGTCGCGGCTTGCGGTGGTTTCGGTGCAGTTTGCGGGTCTTCTCTGGCGACCGCAGCCACGATGGGGCGCGTGTCGTTGCCCGAACTGAAACGGCTGGGATATGCGCCCAGTCTTGCCTCAGGTTCACTGGCCGCCGGAGGGACCTTGGGAATTCTGATCCCGCCATCGGTAGCCCTGGTGATCTATGCAATCATCGTGGAGGGCTCGATCCTGCGGATGTTTCAGGCCGCTATCGTACCAGGGATATTGGCCGTTCTGGGTTTTATCGCCGTGATTGCCATTCAGGTGAGGGTGAAACCATCGCTGGCGCCAGAGCCGACGCAGATGGATCCGGTTGAACGAAAACTGGCTATACGTCGCCTCTGGCCCGTTATTCTGATTTTCGGTGCCATCATACTGGGTCTGGGCTTTGGTCTGTTCACGCCAACACCCGCCGCCAGCATTGGGGTTTTTGTGATAACGGCCTACGGTTTTGCACTGCGGGTGTTTACCGGCGAAGGCCTAGCGTTTTCCGGGTTGCTGAAGGCCATTCGCGCCACGGCAATCACCAGTGGAATGATCTACCTGATCCTTTTTGGCGCCGAAGTTCTGAAAGGCTTTTTTGCCCGCACTCAGCTGCCGCAGGCCTTGTCCGACTGGGCCGCAACCAGTGGTATGGATCCGATGCTGATCCTTGTGGTCATGCTGTGCCTCTTTGTCATTCTTGGCTGCTTCATGGAGAGCTTGGCAATGATCCTGGTGGTGGTCCCGTTTTTCTGGCCGACCCTGATTGCGTTGAATGGGGGCGAGTACGCCACGGCCGAGACGGCGGCGTTCGGAATGGACGCCGATAACCTCAAGATCTGGTTTGGAATACTGGCGCTGATCGTTGTGGAACTGGGGTTGATAACGCCCCCCGTCGGGTTGAACGTGTTCATCATTTCGTCGCTTGCAAGGGATACGTCCATGGGCACGGTATTCCGAGGCGTCTTTCCCTTTCTTGGTGCCGAGGTCGTACGGGTTGCATTGATCCTGTCGATACCGGCCCTGACGCTAGCGGTGCCGGCACTCATCGGGGGCTAAGCGAGTTTTGATACCTGTTTTGGACGCTTGCGCAGTATCTCCGACTTAGATGCGCTGTGATTTTGAGGAAAACGGCACGGCACCAAATTCCTTTTCGCCGTTTACAAATTAAAATATTCATTTTAGTGATTGTGTATGAGTGAGAATGCATGGTCCCGACGCACTTTCTTGTTTCACGCCGCATGCCTGACGGCATTGGGTGCTCAATCCAGGATTGCACTCGCCGAGGTGCAGCTTGGTACTTCGGCCCGGATATCAACAGTGTCAGACGGGCACCTGTCGTTGCCGCCGGAGATGGTGTTCGGATCCATGCCGAAGGAAGAGCTGAAGCAGCTTCTGAACCGCAACAAGGTGGACACGACCAAGTACGAGCCGGAGTGCAACGTTGCACTTTACCGCGACAATGAAAACACGGTGTTGTTCGATGTTGGGGCGGGGTCTGATTTCATGCCGACGTCCGGCAAGCTTTTGGAAACTCTTGAAACAATTGGCCTGGCGCCTGAAGACGTAACTCAGGTGATCTTTACCCACGCGCACCCGGATCACCTTTGGGGCGTTTTGGATGACTTCGACGATCTGTTTTTTCCCAACGCCACGCACCACTTTGGCCGCAAGGAATGGGACTATTGGTGGAACCCTTCAACGGTAGGATCGATAGGGGAAGATCGCGCCGCGTTTGCCGTGGGCGCAAAGCGACGCATGGAGGCGATTGAGGATCAGGTCGCGTTCTTTGACGACGGTCAGGAGATCCTTCCCGGTATCGCCGCGCGGGCAAGTTATGGGCACACGCCCGGCCATATGGCATTTGAAATTCACAATGGAACCGAGGCCGTCATGATCGTCGGCGATGCGCTCGGGAATCCGCATGTCGCGTTCGAACGCCCGGACTGGCACAGTGGTACTGATCAGGAACCTGAAGCTGCAGCAACTGCGCGCACATCACTGCTGGGTCAGATTTCTCAGGAGCAAATGAAAATCATTGGCTTCCATCTGCCGAACGGTGGGATTGGCCGGGTCGAAAAGACCGGCTCCGCATATCGATTCATTGGAGAGCCTTCATGATGCGATCGTTCGTGATTGCCGTTGCCTTGGCCACACCAGCCCTGGCCAGCGAAGATATTGCAGATCAATACCCGCAAAGCGTGCTGTATTCCAAGCCGGTCGAATACATTCCCGGCGTCTATTCTGCCATTGGCGCAACTGCTCCGCCCACCTATGAAAACTCCGGTCACAACAACAACCTCAGCTTCATCGTAACCGGTGAGGGCGTGGTCGTTGTAAACGGTGGTGCGGCCTATGTGCTTGCCGAAGCGCTTCACAAGGAAATCCAGGCGATCACGGATCAGCCGGTCAAACTTGTCTTTAACGAGAACGGTCAGGGGCACGCGATGCTTGGCAATGCCTACTGGTCAGAACTTGGCGTTCCAATCATCGCACACTCGGATGCGGCGGCAGAGTTTGAGGAATACGGCGCCCAGATCCTGCAGGGGATGCAAAACTACAATAAAGACAAATCCGAAGGGACGTTTCTGGCTGGACCGACCGAAACATTCGACGACGAATATGTGGTCGAGCTGGGCGACTATCGCATGGAGGCGAAATACCTTGGGCCCGCACACAGTCCCGGTGATATTTCGATCTGGTTGCCCAACCAAAGCCTTGTCATCGCAGGCGACATGGCCTTCCACGAGCGTTTGCTGCCGATCTTTCAGGAGACCTATACGGCCGATTGGCTCGAGACCTGGGACAATGAGTTCGAAGCCTTGAATGCCACCTATGTCATTCCCGGACACGGTCACCCGACAAACATGGATCAGGTACGCCGCTATACGCGCGACTACCTGATTTACCTGCGCGGCAAGGTTCAGGAGCACATGGATGCCGGTGGTGATCTGGCCGGGGCCTACTACGTCGATCAGTCCCCGTACGCCCAACTGGATACGTTTGAAGAACTGGCAACAAAAAACGCCGGACGTGTTTTTGAGCAGATGGAATTCGAATAGTTCAGGACTGCTGCGGAACGGGCAACCGCATCAGCAATCTATGCGTGCTGATCGCGCCAACCCACATGAAGAAGACGGCAAGCCATGCGGTCAATGACAGGGCTGACCCACCAGACAAACCGGCCCCAACGGCGCAGCCGCCTGCCAGCATCGCTCCGAAACCCATAAGAACGGCCCCGACCAGGTAGCGTTCCATCGGTGTATCCGGGCCAAACCGTTCAATCTTCCACTCTCCGGCAAGTATGGCTGATCCCGCCGCGCCGACGGCCACACCCGGAACAAGGCCGATACCGAAGGACAGCACGACATTACGCTCTGCAACCAATGCCATCAGTGTATCTGTGGAGGGGCCCGTGAAGGTGACCGAGGACACAGGCACAACTTCAAAAGACGCTTGCGCGATTGCAAATGTCATCAACCAGCCAAGTGCAACCGCCACCCCAACTCCTGCTGCGGATACGATCTTGGTGATCGGGACATTGCGGCGGATTGCAAATGCAATTGCCAAGGCCAACCCGAAGGCCGCAAGGCTTGCGTAAATCACCGGAGAAAACCCAATTATCTTGGACAGATCACGCGGCGCGCCTCCAGCGATGGTCCAGATGCCGGAAAGCGCCTCGCGCGCCGGGCTGAGAACACCGGTGTAGGCCGCCTGAGCCACCAAGGTCAGAATCAACCCCGCTACAAGGGCACGCAGGTTCCCGCTGGACGCCAGAACCAACAGGCGTGAGGCGCACCCGCGCGACAGAACCATTCCAACCCCGAACATTGCACCGCCAATTACCGCACCGCTGAGACTTCCCGTCGATGCAATCGCACGCGCCCCGGACAGGTCCAGCCATCCGAACGAGACAAACCCCTGCACCAGAGTCAGCGCTGCGGAGAAGGCAATCAGCCAAACCGCGAGCCGTGGCCCGAACTCACCTTCAGCGACCTCGACGGTCGAGGCGCGCAAACAGAAGTGGGATTTCTGGGCGGTCACACCGAACAGGAGGCCGACAAGCGCTCCGGCAAAGGCCAGCGCGCCCGGGTCTCCCAGTAAATCGATGAGCCTCTCCATGGACAGAAACTCTCACCTCGTTGATTGTTCGTCTTTGCCTTTCGTCAAATTACTATTGTGCGGCCATCGGCCGACGAGCCAGTTGGCATTGCGTCCAAAGCTCGCCCAAAGCGGCTACCAACCTGCCGATGTCTTCCGGTGAATGCACGGGCGACGGAGTGATCCGTAAACGTTCAGTTCCCTTCGGGACGGTTGGATAGTTGATGGGCTGGATATAGATCCCGAAATCACGCATCAGAACGTCTGATATAAAGCGGCATTTGACCGGGTCGCCAACCATGACCGGGATGATGTGGCTTGGGTTGGGTGTGTGTGGAATGCCCAGTTCGTCCAGCCTGATTCTGACTTCCTGCACGCGTTGCCGGTGCAAATGCCGCTCCGCTTTGCTCTGCTTCAGATGACGAACAGAGGCCGCCGCACCAGCTGCCACGGCAGGGGGCAGCGCGGTGGTGAATATGAACCCGCTGGCAAAAGACCGAACAAAGTCGACAAGGTCATGGGAGGCCGCAATGTATCCGCCGACAACGCCGAACGCTTTGCCCAATGTTCCTTCGATGACGGTCAGACGGTCCATCAGACCTTCGCGTTCGGCAATGCCACCTCCGCGTGGGCCGTAAAGTCCGACGGCGTGAACCTCATCCAGATATGTCATCGCGCCATAGCGATCCGCCAGATCGCAAATCTCGGCAATCGGTGCAATGTCGCCGTCCATCGAATAAACACTCTCGAACGCGATGAGTTTCGGGGTATTGGCCGGCAGGTCCGCAAGGTGCCTTTCAAGGTCCGCGAGGTCGTTGTGCTTCCAGATCCGCTTGTTGCAGCGACTATGGCGTATGCCCTCGATCATCGAAGCGTGGTTCAGTTCATCGGACAGAACAGTGATACCGGGGATCTTGGACGCCAAAGTGCCCAAAGCAGCCCAGTTCGACACGTAGCCGGACGTGAACAACAACGCCGCTTCCTTGCCATGCAGGTCTGCAAGTTCTTGTTCAAGCAACACATGCTCGTGCGTGGTTCCCGAGATATTCCGTGTTCCGCCAGCCCCGGCACCACAGCTGTCAATGGCCTGATGCATGGCGGCGAGGACTTTGGGATGCTGACCCATCCCGAGATAATCGTTCGAACACCAGACGGTTACATTCTGAGGACTGTTCTTCGTGTGGCTTCGGGCAGTTGGGAACTTGCCACACTGACGTTCCAGATCAGCGAAAACCCGGTAGTTCCCTTCTTCCTTCAGCTTATCAAGCTGGTCGCGAATGCACTGCTGGTAGTCCATTTCAGTTTCCAACGGCCTCTTCGACGATCTCGGACAACAGGGTCTGAACCTTTTGCATCGGACCGTCAGGATAGCTACGGTATCCCACCATCACGCCGCTATCGTTCTCGGCCACAAAAATTCCGTAGGGGCAGTAGCCGATATTCATTGGGTCGGCTTCCATCACCTCACGCGAGATCTTTGCTGAACAGAAGATGAAGATATCTGCGGCCGAAAAAATCTGTTTGTTGCTGCCGACATCAGCGCCTGTTCGGTTCAGCATTTCACCGACATGGCTGACATAGTCGATGACCAGTCCCTGTCCCACGATCGCGGACTCCACGGCGAAGGTTGCATCGTCAAAACTTCCGTCGAAGGGAGTGGTTATGATCGCTTCCGCAAGCGCCTGGCTTGCCAAGACAGCGGAAAGCGCGGCCGTAGCGATAAAGTGTTTCATGATCGTGATCCTCCTCGTGAACCGCATTCTCTCAGGTTGTGCTGCGGGGGCTTTGACACCGGTCAACCCCCGAGTCCTTTAGCCAAACATGTCCGAAGTGATACCCGCGTACCAACCAAGCGACTCTTCGTAGGTTGCTTTCCGAAGGTCTGCGTTTTCGCCTGTCTGACTGATGAAACCATCCACCTTGGCGATCTTCTCGGGCGTCGCTTCGTACGTGGCACCAACCTTGACCCCGTCATCTGCATCGATGAGCGACCAGCACGTGTTCGAAAACTTGGCCGGAAACACTTTCGACCCGGTCAGCGCGCCTCGTACGGCATTTGCACAAACCTTCGCCTGACTGTTTGCCGAGAAACCGGATTTCGGCATGTCGCCCTGCTGGCTGGCATCACCAAGGACATAAATGTCCGGATCGGCTTTCGAGGACATGTCCGCCGCATTGACGGGCGCCCAGTTGCCGTCGGTCACACCGGCCATTTCCGCGATGCGCCCCGCTTTCATCGCTGGGATCACATTGCAGACATCGACCTTGGTCACTTCACCGTCGATGGTCACAGTCATCGCGTCCGGATTCACCGACACGTTGCCGCCGCCGAAGTCTTCACCGATCCAGTCAACCATCCCTTCGTAGTGGTTTGCCCAGCCTTCCTGAAACAGTGACATCTTGGAAAACTTCGGTTTCGGATCAGCCACGATAATTTTTGCTGTCGGATTGTTCGCCTGCAGAACATGCGCGACCATTGAAACGCGCTCATACGGCCCGGGAGGGCAACGGTAGGGATTCGGCGGGGCGACCATTGCAAAGGTCCCGCCTTCGGGCATTGCCATTACCTGCGCTTTCAGGAGTTCGGTCTGGGAACCGGCCTTATATGCGTGCGGCATCTTGTTTTGTGCGGAGATATCCCAACCCTCGACCGCGCCATCGACGAAATCGATACCCGGGCTCAGGATCAGCTTGTCATACGGGACGGATCCACCCCCCGCCAGGGACACGGTCTTTGCGTCGCGATCAACACCAACCGCCCAATCGTGAACCACGTTGATGCCGTAGTCCGCGGCCAGAGTGCCATAGCTGTGAGCAATATCCGAAAGCTCCTGAAACCCTCCCAGATACAGGTTCGAGAAGAAACAGGTGTAGTATGTTCGGGACGGCTCGATCAGAGTAACGTCGATTTCGCCTTTGCTATCCTTGGCAATGTAGCGTGCAGCGGTTGCCCCACCGGCGCCGCCGCCAACAACCACGACCCGTGGCTTGCCTTGCGCCAGTACCATCGGAGCGGACAGCCCGGCGGCAATTGCCCCGGCGGTTCCAAGAAATGCTCGTCTATTGATTGTCATCGCGTTTCCTCCCCTTAGTCACTTTCACTCTGGATTGTTGAAATAGGCGGCCAAGGCCGCGATCTCGTCGTTGCTTAGCCGTCCGGCGATCATTTGCATGACCGGATGGGGCCGCTGCTTTTGCTTGTATGCGTGCATGGCGACCAAGAAGTCCTCATCAGGCCAATACACGATCGACGGAATGCCATCGTCGGCCCCTTCGATCTGATGGCATGTCGTACATTCGCTGCTGAGATATGCGCCGTATTCAGGATCACCCTGGATCGCCAGAATTGCCGGGTCGACCGAGCGATCGGTACTTTTAGCCGTTGGATCCGCTTCGGGAATATCCCGGGGATTGTCCGAAAACGCCCGAAGATATGCGATAACGTTTGCCCGGTCTTCCGCGGTCTTCAAACCGCGAAAACTCATCCGTGTTCCTGACGCAAAGGCACGTGGGTTTTCGATGTAAGCCGACAGGGTGTCCGCGTGCCATTCCAGGCCCGAATTTCCTGCACGTTTCAGGCTTTTCGAATAGTTGAAGCCATCCAGCCCGGCGGCCTTGCGTCCGAAGATTCCGTTCAGATGTGGACCGATCTTGTTTTCAGCCCCGTCACCGACCTCGTGGCAGCCTTTACACTGCGCGAACACAGCTTTCCCGGCGTCCGCATCGCCCAGGTCCTCGGTTGCGCTTGCCATGGGTGCAAGACCACCCAAGACCGCAGCACAACTCAGTACCTTCGGCCACCCCATGGTCAGCCTCCGAACGACTTGAGATAGACAATGACCGCCTGGATATCGTCCTCTTTCTTAAGGCCCGCGAAAGACATTCGGGTCCCCTTCATGTAGGCTTTGGGCTTTGCCAGAAACGCCGCCATTTCTTCGTCAGTCCAGACGAGGCCGTCATCGGCAGCCGCCTTCATTGCCTTGGAATATTTGAACCCTTCGACAGCACCGGCATTGGCCCCGATAATCCCATTCAAGGCAGGGCCCGTCCGGTGCTTGGCACTTTCACCGACCTGATGACAGGATTGGCACTTCTTGAAAACTTTCTTTCCGCTTTCGATCATCTCGGGATCAAGTGCGGCGGTTTGTTCTACTGCTGTAGCTTCCGCCGGTTTCTCTTCGACCGCCACCGATGCTTCCTGAACCGAAGGCTGCGCCTCGGTCGCCATTGCTGCGGTTTCTTCAGGCGTAACATCCAAAACGGCCGCGCGCATGGTGATTTCCACGCTTTCCTTGCAATCGGTCATGCAAGGTTCGCTGGTCCAGAAATGGGCCTCAGCGGTTTCACGATCATCCACGATGAAACCGCCCGCATTCGGCATTTCGACTTCGAGGAAATTCTCGTGCGACAGAGTAAACTCGTCATCGACGATGTCATTGGAATAAAGGATATAGGCCACCATCGCATAGACATCATCCGTTTCCAGCGACTGTGCGTTTCCGAAGGGCATGGACCGGTTTACATAGTCCCAGACCGTCGAAAGATAGGGCCAATAGGACCCAACTGTTTTCAGGGGGTCCTTGTCGGCCAGTGTGCCTTCGCCGCCCGCCAGTTTGGGCCAGTTGTCCACGCCTTCCGCGAAATCGCCGTGGCAGACCGCGCATTGCTCGGCAAAGACCTCTTCTCCGGTGAACACGTCACCAGAACCCTCCGGCAACCCGGTTCCGTCCGGAGCGACGTCCAGATCCCACGCCGCAATCTCTTCTGACAGTGCTGGCCGTCCAAGTCCGAATTTTTCGGCATGAGCCGGTACGGCCAAACATAAAGCAAGGGCAGAGGCGGCCAACAGCTCAGGATACTTCGACATTTTCCGCCTCTCCGGTCTCTTTGATCCACCAGGTCTGGATGCAATTGTTGTGGTAAATTGAATTCTCGCCGCGCACTTCACGCAGTTGGGCCTTGCTTGGCTGGACATAGCCTGTGGAATCCTTCGCGCGGGCCTGCAGAAGCATTTCGGACCCGTCCCAGTTGTAGTCCAGATAAAAGCGGGTCAGCGCCTTGTCCGTACCGGGCGCTGCCAGTCGGGCCGGAATCCAGTTCTTGCCCCCGTCCACGGAAACGTCGACAACCGTGATCGAGCCTCTTCCAGACCAGGCCAACCCTGTGATCACCAAGGGTCCCGGTCCGTGCTTGATCGGAGCCTGTGGACTGGGCGACGTTACAACGGACTTGGCGTCCATGACCCAGGTCCATTTGCGGGATGTGCCGTCTTCCAGCGTGTCGGTGTATTTCGAAGTCTCCTCGCGGCTCTCAATCGCCATTTCCGTGACCTCGACACGGCGCAACCATTTGACCCACATGTTGCCTTCCCAACCGGGGACGACCAGGCGAACCGGATAGCCATGTTCCTTGCGCAACGCCTCGCCATTGGCCTTGAAGGCCACGAGCACGTCGTCCATGGCCTTTTCCAGCGGGATCGAGCGCCCGTTCGAGGATGCATCCGCCCCTTCAATGTAAACCCACTTGCCTTGGGGCTTCACGCCGGCCTCTTCCAGCAGGGTGCGAAGCGATACGCCGGAATACTCCATGTTGTGGATCATTCCATGGGTGAACTGCGCACCATTCAGTTGCGCACCGGCCCATTCCATACCTGTATTTGCAGCGCACTCGCAGAAATAAACGCGGTTCTCTCGCGGGAAGCGTTCAAGGTCTTCGTAGGTGAACACAAGGGGTGTATCGACCAGTCCGTTGATCATAAGCCGGTAGTCCGCCTTGCTCAGTTCGATGGCGCCTGAATGATGCCTTTCGAACGCGCAACCCTGCGGCGTGATTGTACCGTCCAACGCGTGGATCGGTGTGAAGTTTATCGAACTGATCGTGTCGGCGGTCAGCCACTCGACATTGCGGCGCACGACGTCGTCTTCAAACTGGATCGGCAACCCGTAGGGGGTCGCATCCACGCCCTCACCAGTGGCCTGTGCCCATTCCTGAACCTGGGTAATCAGCGGGTCGGGGCCGGCAGCGCGCGCTGCTCCGGCGCCGACTGCTCCTACTCCAAGGGCGGCCGCGCCACTTAGAAATTGGCGGCGGGAGGGCGCCTTTTCTCTGGAGTTTTCACTCATCGTGTTTGCCTCCGTTACTCGATCAGCAAATTTTGTTTATGTGTTGCAAGTTCCGGCCGCGGCCTCAGGCGCCGATGACGTCGACCGATGTATTCGGCTCGACGGTCACGGTGCCCTGGCTGCGAATGTGGTTTTCGACGACATCCCAAATGGGTGGGCCTTCGGTGCCTTCGTTGACGCTGGCCCAACCCGCCACGACGTAGGTTTTCGACGGATCAATCGCCTCGCCGGTCTTGAGCAGGGTCATTTCACTGATCCGCTGCCCTTGCGGTTTGGTTACGTCGATGCGGTAGCCAAGCCCGCCGACACGCACCATGTCGCCGCCCTGCTGGTAATAGGGATCTGGGTTGAACAGGTTGTCACCGACATCTTCGAGGATCACGTGGATGAATTCGCCCGTCATTTCCGTGCGATACGCGTTCGGATAGGACATCGAGGTGACGTTCCAGATGTCTTCGCGCGTTATGTCCTGCCCCGGCAGGATCGACGGCCCCCAACGGACGCCGGGGGACATTGCGATGTCCGCCTCGCGCTGGTTGATCAGGGCATCGCAGATCAGATCATCCCAAGTGCCGTTAAAGTTGCCCCGGCGGTAAAGCAACGAGTCGGTCTTTCCGATGACCTCGCTCAATGCCGCTTGATAAGGTGCGCGTTGATCGTTGATCAAGGCAGAAATGGCAGGATCTGGGGCGATAACGTCCGAGAAGATCGGGATCAGCTTGTGCTTCAACCCCATCATCTGGCCATCCCGCACATCCAGGTCCACGCGGCTGACGAATTTACCATTCGAACCCGACGCGATGATGTGGGTCTTGCCAACCAGAACTGGCTCGGGCAACGCATCATGGGTGTGACCGCTGAGGATCACGTCGATCCCCTGCACTCGGGCGGCCATCTTTTTGTCAACGTCGAACCCATTGTGGCTGAGGACAACGACAACATCGGCACCGGCATCGCGCACTTCGTCGACCATGACCTGCATGTTTTCGTCCCGAATGCCGAAAGAGTATTCCGGGAACATCCAGCCCGGGTTGGCGATTGGCATGTAGGGGAATGCCTGCCCGATCACGGCGACCTTTGCGCCGCCCCGGTCAAAGAACTTGTAGGGTTGGAACAGCTCGGCGGGTTCGTCCCATTCGGCATCAAAGATGTTCTGCCCTAGGGCGGCAAAGGGCAAACCTTCGACGATTTCGTTGACTCTGTCGCTGCCCAGGGTGAATTCCCAATGGAATGTCATCGCGTCAGGTTTCAGCGCGTTCATGACATTTACCATGTCCTGCCCAGCCGTCTGGTAGCAGGTGTAAGAACCGTGCCATGTATCGCCGCCGTCCAGAAGCAGGGCATCAGGGCGGTCAGCGCGGATAGCGTTTATGACTGTCGAGATCCGGTCCAGACCACCGACCCGGCCATAGGTCTTCGCCAGCGCCGCGAAATCATTGTAGGTCAGCGCATAGGCAGACGGGCTTCCATCCTCGATCCCGTAGGCTTTGCGAAACGCGGCACCCGTCACATGCGGCATGTGCCCACGCGCGTCGCCGATACCCAGATTGACTTCGGGTTCGCGGAAATAGATCGGCTTGAGTTGCGCGTGTATGTCGGTGACATGGATCAGGCTGATATTGCCAAAAGTCTCAAACTCCAGCAGCTGATCCTGCGTCAGGCTTTGCTGCGCGGCAAGTCTGGCCCAGTTTCCAAACCCGGACGCCCCATAGAGCGCGGAAGCGGCCATCGAAACCTGCAGGAAGTCACGTCGCGAAATCATCTATCGGCTTTCCTATTTCACATATAAATGTGTGAATGTTTAATCAGATGAAAACCCGCGCAAGACATCTCTTGCGCGGGTTCAGTGTTATTGACGCACGGCCGGAGTTTCGATCGACAGCCCGTTTCCGCGCGAAGCAACGTAAAGCTCCAGCGCGCGGAACTCATCCGATCCTTCGGCAAAGGTTTCCGCCCGTGTGTCGCGAATACAGCCGCGGAAACGATTGTGGCGCGAAATTAGCTTGGCCTGTTTCAGGCGGTAGGTCGGAAATCCGTTGATCATACCCTGGCTCAGGTGATCCGCCCGGATCATGTTGCCCCAGTTGTCCTCATGACAATTGGCGCAGCTCAGTTCCAACTGGCCATAGCGGGTATAGTACATTTCCTTACCCTGCTCCCAATAGGGGGCGGCATCGCCATCAATAGCGACGTTCATCGGCATCCCGCGTGACTGCAGACCAATCAGCGCGACCATTCCCTGCATGTCGCCACCGGACCATTTCCAGGCATCGGCTTCCATGCGATCCGTACGACACTTGTTGATCAGATCTTCCATCACCATCAGCTTGCCGCTTTCGGCATCGACCTTGGGCATGGACGCCTGCAACCCCTTGAAGCTTTCCACGCCATCATGGCACGAGGCACAGCTTTCACCAGCGGCACCGTCGGCCGCCTGGAACAGGTCTGCGGCCTGATCGACAAAGATCATCGCCGGATTGTCAAAATCGTCGATTTGAAGCGCCTGGGTTTCATCGGTTCGGAAATGCCACCCAGAATAGATCTTGTCGAAGTTTTCGACATGCGCCGGTGCTGCGGTTACCGAGATCATATCCAGCTCGTCGTTGATCACGAGATTGTCGCCGTCTGGTTCGGCCACTGCCGCCACTGGGAAAGCCAGAATAGCCGCAATCGTCGTAAGTGCCTTATTTTTCATTACGTTCCTCCCTTGGTGGACCAGCGCCAGAACTCATAACCGGCGCTGACCTGCCTTAGCGGCCGAGCCGTCAGGCGATCTCGATCGATTTCTTTTCGTCGTAGACAGAACCGTCATCGTCGTACCATGTGAAGACAAACTCACCGGCCTCGGGCACGGTTGCTTCGAACTGGAAGTACGGGTTTGTCGAAATCGCCGGCTCCATCGTCACATCAACGACCAGCTCACCGTTAAACTCGCAGGTGAAACGGTTTATGATCGAACGCGGGATGACATTTCCTTCTTTGTCTTTGCGCTGACCGCTTTCCATTTTGTGGCTGATCAGCGTTTTGATCGTGATCGTTTCGCCAGCAGCGGCAGTCTTGGGAACCTTGACGCGGGGTTTTACACCGGATGCCATTGGTTGAACTCCTGTTCTTCAGGGCGCGTGGCGATCAGCCGCCGCAGCCGCCAATTGTCACTTTTACGGTCGCGGATGCCTTGGCAAAGCTACCATCCGCCATCTTGGCCACAGCAATGACGTCCTGCGTTCCGGCAAGCCGAATGCGCGTGGAAGCAGCCTGTTCGGCCGCCAGCGGGCCGAAATTGAACGTGGCAACGCCCGGCTCGGGGTTGCCTGCCGCCACGATCAGAATTGCGGAAGCACCCGGCGCACTGACTTCAATCGGTACAGTATTGCCATTCTCGGCAATTTCCGGCGCGGTAAGGGTGACACCACCGTCCGCCATGTCCGCCCCGCCGGTAAACGCCGCGATGGCATCATCGGCGGCCGCATTGGCGCGAAGCGGCATCAGTGTCAGGAACGCGGCGCTCAGGCCAAGGGCCAGAGTCTCGCGACGAGAAAGTTCCATTTTCAATCTCCTTCGGATTCTCGCAATTTCACGCCTTAATGCGTGATCATTCCTCTTTCAGGGTCGCCAGAAATGCGACCACATCCTCGATCTCCTGCGCGGTGAGGATCGTCGTCAAAGGCGCTGACGGAGCTTTGCCGGTATAGGCGTCGCCGGGGCGAATATAACCGTCATCCTTGTAGAAGGCGGGCATGACCGTTCCTTCAAACGTCATCTTGGCATTTGCGACCAAACCACGAAGTTCTGCTTCGCTCCAACGATCACCAGCGCCGTCCAGCATCGGTCCAACTTCGCCATGAAACGGAATTTCCGCCAAGGCCGTAACCGCGTGGCAGGCCACGCAGTTGCCCTTGGACTTGTCTCCGACGATGATCGCGCCGTTTTCGACATCACCTGCAACGCCGGTCAGAGAGACCTCGATTGCACCATAATCATCATAGGCTACGTCCTTTGGGCCTGTACCTGCCGCATAGGCGCCGACACCTGTCATTGCGCAGACCAAAGTTAAGAGTCTCAGCTTCATGATCCCTCCCATTTGTTACCGCGCCGATGGCGCTTTGCGGCCTAAAGCTTTGGCGTACCGTAGTCGACGGGCAGGGTTCGTCGCAACATTAAATTCATTAAAATGAATTTTTTTATTTGTAACGCTAACGCTCAGTCCTGCGAAATATTGTTTCGCTCCTGAATGCGCCGCGCATGATACCGTTGAAAATCTTCACCATTATCAAGTTCGTATCGTTTCTCATTGACCCACGTGAAAAGATCCAGGGTTGTTCCATTGGAGAACGCGCCTGGCATGACGGCAACCGCCGCATTGATGGCCGTGGCGTCCTGTGGAACTTCTTCCGGCAGAAAAACAAGCGTCGGGGTGAACAGAATCCCCCACTTGCGCATCAGCGCTCTTTGCTCATTTTCTTCCCCGTCAAAGTCGGTGGCGGTGGTGCTTCCATGCAGATCCAATTGGACCACAAAGAAGTTGTCTTCGATATACACCGCCAGATCAGGCTGGGGAAAAACCTCATCATGCATCTTTTTGCAATAGATGCAGCCTTGTTGTTCAATGAATAAAACCAGGCGCTTACCTTCGCTTGAAGCCTCTTCAAGATCGTCGCGGAGGTCCTTGAACGTATCGCGCATCCACGGCGTTTTGTGCAAGCCGTCGTCGCCCAGTTCCGCCGCGGAAACGGCCCCACCCAACAGGCATGCTGCCAGGAAAAGTAATACTCGGTTCATGTCTTCCTCCTGTCTTAGCCAATCGCCGCGAGCCAGGGAATATGGTCCAGCATCCACTGGGCGATGAGGTTGATAGAGTTGGTTGCAATCAGCACGCCGAAGAGAATCAGCATCCCGCCCATTGCCTTTTCGATCAAAGGCAAATGCTTCCTGAACCGCGCCATCCATTGCATGAACGGACGAACCAAAAAGGCCGCCAGAACAAACGGCGCGGTCATTCCTACACCGTAGACGAACAAAAGCATTGCACCACGCCAGGCCGTCTCGGTACCTGCCGCGGTAAACAGGATTGCCGCAAGCACCGGCCCGACGCAGGGTGTCCAGCCAAAAGCAAAGGCCAGTCCCAGAACGTAGGCTCCGATCAGGCTTATGTTCGACGTCTCGCCTAAATCCGCGCGAATCTGGCGATACAGAAACCCGATGCGGACAAGCCCAAGGAAATGTAGGCCCATCGCAATGATGGTGGCCGCCGCGATCCAACGCAGAATGTCGAAATACTCTCGGACCAACTGCCCAAAAATCGAAGCCGTCGCTCCGAGTGCCATGAATACGGTGATGATCCCGGCGGCAAATGCGATTGCAGATAACATGGCCCTGCGACGGACGCCGGGCGAAATGGCGGAACCTGCTGAAATCTGCTCCATCCCGACACCCGCCAGATAGCTGAGGTAGAAGGGCACAATTGGCAGGATGCAAGGAGAGAGAAAGGACAACAGCCCCGCGACCAAAGCTCCTGCAAATGTAATGTCGAGCATGGTCAAATCCGTCCCAAAGCGCTATCATTCACACATTCAAAATAGTAAAGATATAATGCTGCGGTCAATCGGAGCTTGAGATGCGTCAATTACTCTTGCTTGTTCTGGCAATCACATTGCTTGTTTTCCCTGTGTCTTCACGGGCCGAAATGACACTTCTGATGGCAGAGGAAGATGGGTGTATGTGGTGCGCCCGTTGGGATTCCGAAATCTCTCAGATCTACCCGAAAACGCCCGAAGGACATGCCGCACCATTGCAGCGCGTCGATATCCACGCGGCACTGCCAGACGGTATTTCTCTCACTAAACCTCTCTACTACACGCCGACCTTTGTTTTGTTGGACAATGGCCACGAGGTCGGCCGGATCGAAGGCTACCCGGGCGAGGACTTTTTCTGGGGCATGTTGGGTGTTTTGCTTCGTGACGCAGGAATACCGATTGAGACCTCTGGCTAATTGGCTGCAAATTATATAAACTGTTTTGAATACGTGAAGCCAAGACAGCGAGGCATTCTTGTTGGACAAACCATCGAAACTGCCTGTGTTCTCGAAGGACATGTGTGCGGAAGATCTGGACCGAATGATGGAAAATGCCCAGACGGCATCAAACTTCCTGAAGGCTATCAGTCACGAAGGGCGTCTTATGATCCTGTGCTATCTGTCCTCGGGGGAAAAATCCGTCACCCAGATGGAGGAGATGCTATCAGCTCGGCAGGCTGCGGTCTCTCAACAACTGTCTCGCCTGCGCTTCGAAGGTCTGGTCAAAACCCGGCGCGAAGGAAAAACGATCTACTACAGACTGGCTGACGACCGATCGACACAGATTCTCGAAGTTGTTTACGATCTTTTCTGCAGGGAAAACTAGAGGCCCTGTCTGAAAGGCCGCCAGCTTTGGGAGGGGACTGGCCATGTTCGAATTGCTGGGAGACGCCAATTCCGTTGCCCTGATCGGTTTGATCGGCGGGATAGTGTTGGGATTGGCGGCACGTATCGGCCGATTCTGCACGTTGGGCGCGATTGAGGACTACCTATACGCGGATGATGATGGGCGGCTGCGAATGTGGGCCGTTGCAATCGGTGTGGCCATTGTCGGTAGCCACGCGGCTATGGCGTTGGGTTGGCTCGATCCCGTCGAAACGACATATCTTGCGCAATCGTGGAACCCGATCGGCTCGATCGTGGGGGGGGTGCTGTTCGGCTACGGCATGGCCATCAGTGGAAACTGTGGCTACGGCGCATTGGCAAGGCTGGGGGGCGGTGACCTCCGATCATTCGTAATCGTATCTGTCCTTGGTCTGTCAGCATACGTCGCAATGTCGGGCCCCCTGGCATATCTCAGGGTTTCGGTATTTCCTGTGGAAATGGATATTGGCCAGCCGCAGAGCATCAGCTTTCTGGCCGAGCGCTTGACCTCTGTTCCGGCCTGGTTGATCGGTGCGCTTGCCGGCGCCGCCATGGTGGGTTTCGCTCTGGCAAACGAACGGTTTCGCCGCACCCCGTCGCGGGTGTTTTGGGGCACAGCCGTAGGACTGGCGGTCGCCTCAGGTTGGCTTGGAACGTATTGGGTTGCGTCTCATGGCTTTGACGCAGAGACGGTGCAGACCCATACATTCGCAAGGCCGCTGGGTGACACGATACTCTATCTGATGACTGCATCCGGCACCACGCTTTCGTTTGCTGTCGGTTCGGTCTCAGGTGTTCTCATCGGAGCGTTCCTTGGATCCTGGTCCAAGGGCCATTTCCGGTGGGAAGCGTGCGAGGATCCACGTGAACTCAAGCGGCAAATGCTGGGCGCCGCCATCATGGGCCCGGGCGCGGTCATCGCGGTTGGATGCAGCGTTGGACAAGGTATCTCTGCCTTCTCACTTCTTGCCTACAGCGCGCCCGTCACATTCGCTGCGATCTTCGCCGGGGCAGCCCTTGGTTTGAGGCAACTCGTCTCAGGGCTGTCTTTCATAACTGAGCGTTGAGTTCCTAATTCAACGCCAACCGGAAACAACTTCCCGCCGCTTCCCTGACGTCGGTGAGTTTCTTTCGCCAATAATCAGTTCGTGTTGATAGCGTTTTCTTGATTAGCGCCTCATACCTCATCATGATCCAGATATGTCGGTCGAAATTGAAAAGTGGCTAAATGATCTCGGATTGAGTCAGTACGCAGATGCTTTTGCGGAAAACGATATCGATGCGCGCGTTTTGCCATTGTTGACAAGCGACGACCTCAAGGAGCTTGGGGTAAGTCTGGGTCATCGAAAAATTATTCTCGCTGCGGTTCGGGAACTGGGTAGCCAACAGAAATTTCCCACTTCATCCCAGTCAGCGGACGGGCAAATCGATGAGAAGGATGAGGAATTTGTTTCTGATGAGGCTGAAAGTGGAAGTCCATCGAAAAGAAGATCTACAACACAAACAGCCGCTGAGAGGCGACATTTAACAGTCGTGTTTGCTGATCTGGTTGGCTCGACAGAACTGACCAATCGCCTGGATCCCGAAGACATGCGGGGTCTGTTGCAGAATTACCAGGATGCCGTCGCAGGGGCGGTAAGCCGATATGGCGGCTACGTCGCGAAATATCTGGGCGATGGCCTTCTGGTGTTCTTCGGCTGGCCAACGGCCTATGAAGATCACGCTGTTCGCGCGGTAAAGGCCGGTCTTGAGGCTGTTCGACGGGTCAAAGAACTTAAAACGCCGGACGGCGAGCGTTTGTCTGTCAGGCTGGGCGTTGCGAGTGGTGATGTGGTGGTCGGCGACACGGTCGGAGAAAATACTTACGAAGAAGGCGCAATGACCGGCCCGATCGTCAATCTTGCGGCTCGTTTGCAGGAATATGCAGAACCAAACTCAGTCGTCTTGTCTGTTGAAGAAACCGAAGCAGCCTTGCATCAGATTTTTGAGTTCAAATCTCTTGGGCAAACCGAACTCAAGGGGTTCAGAGAACCACGCACTCTGTTGAAAGTAGTTTCGGAGCGCAGCGCGGAGAGCCGTTTTCGCGCTTCACACAGAAATGACGCCGGCAGCGCCATGATTGGCAGGGATTACGAAAAAGGGATCCTTTTGCAGTCGTGGCAACGCGCCAAAAGCGGTCATGGGGAGGTTGTCCTTCTGGCGGGCGAGGCCGGAATTGGAAAATCGCGCCTGACAGAGGAATTCCTTGCAGAAGTCGCCGCAACTGACGAAGCCGATGTGATAAGACTGAACTGTTCCCCTTATCTGACCAGCAGTCCTTTCCACCCGGTTACGCAGCGAATTTCCCAGGACGCGGATGTTGAACCGGACTTTGATGACGATCTGATCCTCGACCATGTCAGGAAGATGCTGGAGGGCAGAAAAGGCTTGGACTGGGAGAAGGTCTTGCCTGTTTTCGCCGCACTGGTCGCGCCTCGTAGCGCGCTCGCTCGAGAAGTGCTCGACTTGACGCCGCAGGAGCAGCGCGACCTAACAATTCAAACCTTGATCCACGCGGTTCAGGTTCGGTCAAGCGTTCGCCCGGTTATTCTGTGCGTTGAGGATGCTCATTGGATCGATCCTTCGACGCAGGCCCTGTTGGAGCGTTTCAAAGCGATTTGCACCGATCTTCCCCTGATGATGTTGATAACGCACAGACCGGGCTGGGAAATGGCCCGTGACGATGGAGCCTCGCACGTTCAGACCCTCTTGCTGAGGCGGTTTGATTCAGCTCATGTCTTCAATCTGGTTCGCAATATTACCGGTCAGGATCCGGACGATGCGCTGATCGCCGCAATTGTTGAGAAGACGGATGGCGTGCCCTTGTTCGTCGAGGAACTGACCCGCGCAATCGTGGAAGCCGGAGAGCAGGGACAAATCCACATACCGTCATCTTTGAAAGGTGCGTTGATGGCGCGGCTCGATGCGGTTTCACCAGAGGCCAAACAAGTCGCGCTTACGGGATCCGTCATTGGTCGAGAGTTTGAGCCGAGCATATTGAGTGCCGCAATGAGCCTAGATGAAGCCGACATCATCAAGCGTCTCGAAGAGCTTTCTCGTACCGGCCTGATCTTTGAAAGCGGGCATAATCGCGGGCATTTCGTTTTCCGACATGCCCTTATTCGTGACACTGCCTATCAGTCTATGTTGAGCTCTACCCGAAGGCAGCAGCACTCAGGTGTGGCGCGCGCTTTGCTGCAGATGCGATCTGCTGAGATTGAACGCCGACCCGAATTGGTCGCCCGCCATCTTTCAGAGGCCGAAGAATGGCCCGCTGCGTTCGAAAAATGGCGCACTGCGACTGAAATGGCCCTGGCGCGATCTGCCAGCCAAGAAGCGATGGTCAACGCCCGGGAAACACTCAAGGCAGCGGAAAAACTTGGACCTGAGAACAGTGCTCAAACGATCAAGAGCAAAATATTGATCGGTCGCAGCCATGACAGCCTGGGTCAGTTGCCAGAGGGTATAGCGGTCTTGAAAGCTGCTTCGGACGCAGCCCGTGTCATACGTGACGTAGAGCTCGCTGCAGATGCGGCCAACCACTTTGCGGATTCGTGTATGATGTCGAGCGAGAAATACAGCGAGGCAATTGAACTTTGTGACAACGCGCTGAAGGACCTGCCCGACCATGACGAAGTTCGCCGGTGCAGGCTGATGAGCCAACTTGCGCGCGCGCACATGTTTGCTGGCCAGCTTTCCGAGGGCGTGCGTTTTGGCCAACAATCCATGGAACTGGCCGCGAGACTGGGTGATTACAAATCCCAGTTCTCTGTGATGATGATGCATTTTGGCGCGCCGTTTGTCGCGCGCAAAGGAAGAGAGGCGCGCCATTGGCGTGAAAACCTCGATGCCATGCATCGGGTGGCCGAGAACCTGGGAAGTATTGATCAGGGTCGAAATTGGACACTCAGCCTGTTTGTCGGAGCCGAAATGGCCGACCGAGACCTGATGGACAAATCGCTCGAATTGCTGGCGGAGAACTCGGAAAAGGAAAACCATCTGCAGCTCTACTGGGTTCAGAAACACGCACGCGCCATGATTGCAATTATGGACGGCGATTTTGACCAGGCCGAAAAGCATGCAACCGAGGCGGTGCAGATAGGTCGGAAGACCCACGGAGAACACGTTGAAGGTGTCTTCGGTGTTCAGATGTTCACCATCCGCCGCGAACAGAACCGCCTGCACGAGGTCGCGCCGGTGATCAAAAAACTGATGACGGACAGCCCCGAGGATATTTCCTGGAAACCGGGCTTTGGCCTGATCGCGGCAGAGTTGGGATATACAGAACCAGCCGAACGCATTTTGAACGAAATGGCAGAAAATGGCTTCGATCTTCCACCGGATGCCATGTATTCGACTACATTGTCCTATCTTGCCGACATTTGCGTCGCCGTTGAGAACCTTAAGCATGCCAAGACCCTCTTTGACATGCTTGCCCAATACGAAGAGCTGACGATCACCGCTGGGGCAACCACAGTTTGCACCGGGGCCGCTGCGAGACGCCTTGGCAGTCTGGCCGCGCTGCTGAAGGACTGGGATATTGCCGAAAGGATGTTCGAAAAGGCTATCGAAGTAGACACGCACATGAAATGCCCGCCCTGGATTGCGCATAGCAAGGCAGCCTACGCATCCGCGCTGCGGCGCCGGGGTAGCGCGAGTGATCTGAAGCTGGCGTTTCAACTGGAAGGGGAAGCGTTGGCAATTTCGCAGAAATTGAGTATGGTTTCCTTAAGGTCAAAGCTCGAAGGAACAGCCAGTTAAGGCCATACCATGCTTGGGGGAGCATCATGCCAAGGTACATCATAGAAAGACAATTCGCCGAGCAACTGAACGTCACCGACGATGACAAAATCCACATCAAGCAAATCAATGACGAGGTCGGCGTCGAGTGGATTTTCTCGTTCCTGAGTGCAGACAAGCGCAAGACATATTGTCTTTATGAAGCCCCTGATGAGGAGAGCCTCAGAAAGGCGGCCGAGCGCCTGAACATTCCTGCCGATGTCATAACACCTGTGGATCAGATCGATCCGGGCATATT
This sequence comes from Ruegeria sp. N11, assembly GCF_056531525.1. Lineage (NCBI taxonomy): Bacteria > Pseudomonadati > Pseudomonadota > Alphaproteobacteria > Rhodobacterales > Roseobacteraceae > Ruegeria > Ruegeria sp. N11. The sequence continues at coordinate 5,255 of NZ_JBQFLX010000017.1, read as the reverse complement.
CGCCTGACCGTCAGCCGGTCTTTTACTTGAAAGAACGTAGCTCCTTCGTGAAGGGCTTCATAAGTACATGAGGCAGCCGTGCAAGAAGCCTGACCTGACAATGGGGAGGCCTAAGCATGTATGACCTGAAAACACTCGACGGAAGCACAGCAACTGTGGATCAGGAAGCGCTGGACGCGCTGGATGCTTCACTTCGTGGCGGTGTCTACCTGCAGGGAACTTCGGAATATGAAGACGCAAGGACGACCTGGAACAGTATGTTCGAACGTTATCCCGGGTTCGTAATCCGCGCCATGGGGGCGAGCGATGTCCAGAAGGCAGTGAACTTTGTCCGAGACGCAGGCCTCATGATGTCGGTCCGGTCCGGCGGTCATCAGATTGCAGGTCATGCTGTCGCGGACGAGACCGTAATGCTCGATCTGTCCCATATGCGGTCTGTACACGTGGATCCCATCAACAAGACAGCGCGGGTTGCGCCAGGTGCACTGCTTGGCGACGTGGATCGCGAAACTCAGGCTCATGGGCTTGCCGTTCCCGTTGGCATCAACTCGACCACGGGTATCGCAGGCCTGACCTTGGGCGGCGGCTTTGGATGGACCACCCGGAAATTCGGCATGACTATCGACAACCTGCTTTCGGCAGAAGTCGTGACTGCAGACGGCGCGATTGTAACAGCCTCTTCCACGAGCCACCCCGAACTTTTCTGGGCCATCCGCGGTGGGGGTGGAAATTTCGGGGTCGTGACTTCCTTCGAGTTCCAGTTGCACGACCTCGGACCCGATGTTCTGTCGGGCCTGATCGTACATCCGATCGAAAAAGCACCGGAGCTTCTTGCCCAATTTGCGGCCATTGCAGACAATTCCCCTGATGAACTGACCGTCTGGAGCGTGATGCGCAAAGCACCGCCTCTGCCTTTCCTGCCGGAGGAATGGCATGGGCGGGAAGTGCTGATCTTTGCGGCTTGCTATAGTGGACCGATGGGCGAGGGTGAAAAGGCGATGTCACCTTTACGTGCGCTCGGCGAACCGATTGCCGATGTCATATCACCGCACAAGTTCGTGGACTGGCAAGCCGCCTTTGACCCCTTGTTGACGCCCGGGGCCCGGAACTATTGGAAAAGCCATGATTTCGATGCGCTATCCTCGGATGCGATAGCGGGTCTGCTGGAGGCAATTTCCAGCCTTCCCGACCCGGCGTGCGAAGTCTTCATTGCCCATGTAGGTGGCGCAATGGCCCGCGTTGAATCCAGCGCGACAGCGTATCCGGAAAGATCGGCGCATTTCATCATGAACGTTCACACGCGTTGGGAAGATTCTGGAAAGGACGGAGAATGCATTGAATGGGCGCGCAGGCTTTATGAGCAGATGCGACCACATTCGACTGGCAGCGCGTATGTGAACTTCATGCCAGAGGACGAAGCGGATCATATGACTTGCGCGTACGGCGCGCATGGCGAGAAGCTAACAAAGATCAAAGGCAACTATGATCCAAATAATCTGTTCAGGATCAATCACAACATCTTGCCCGGGTGAGGCCATGCAGTGCTTGCAGAGTCGGGCTGAGTAGAGACCCGTAACCTGATTTGGTACCGCACAAATGCTCTCTTGGGTGTGCCAAAAGCCCGCAGGGACCTCTTGATTGCCGTCTTGAGGGTCCATACGAATCCGGTTCCGAAATCAACCGAATGAGGCGGCGAAGAGAGAACTGTGCATTGCATATCTGCCGGTCTTGCTGATCGAAGCGTTCCGCCAGCTTCACCATAACCGGCCCTCGTTTCCCGACCTGAGCGGCGCGCATGTGATCAATAAGGTAGTGCGCCTGCCGCTCTCATTCTCGGGGGCCTAAACTACACACTGGGTCTAAATAGCCATTGCAGGCTGTCCAGACCTTTGGATGACACTTATCCGCTTTTCCTACACAAGCATAAGGGCCGACGCGGCTGCGTCGCTGGGTACGGTATCCGATTTTGGAACTGGAAGAGTGTATCCCACCTTGTATCCCATTGTCGGAAGACTGGGATACACGACGGGTGGAAGGGGAGGAATTCCCCTATTTTGTTGCTCTTTCGGAGAATGGTGGCTGGGATGGTAGGAATCCTTGCCCACCGATGAAACCTATCAACTTTTCTCACTAGCCCGAGAAACTGGGGCGGTTTCGGGGGCATTCTGCTGAGCGAAGCGACGGGCGGAATGGAGCGTCAGCGGAATGAGCACGGGGCAAATCTAACAGTGAGCACGGGACTTTTCGACCGCCGGAGAGGCCGGTCTCTGGTGCTGACAGAACCGCTGACGACTGGTTTCGGGCGCTGACGGGTGGTCGCTGGTGTTGATGTTCCGGGGGCTGGGACCAGTGCAGCGAAGGACCGTCTAGAGATCACGCCAGATATCGCAAGAAATGAATTTGTTTATCATGCGTCAAAGCTTCTCGGCTGCTATCATCGCAAACATAGTCACAGTTTGAAGATTTGGGAGGAGGGAACTTATGACCACTAGACGCGATGTATTGAAGGCAATTCCAAGCGTCGGAACGGCATTTGCTGTTTCGTCCGCCGCTCTGTTAGACGAAGCAGCCGCACAGAGCACGGCTTCCGCACCGCCGCTTGAAGGGCATTTCCATCCGAAAGGGAAGGCACCGTCCAAATATACACTGGAAATTCTGGACGAAGCGAGGCGTACCCTTCCATTCTCTGATGTGCAGGACTTCGAAGAACAGCAGCGCGGCCTCATTGCTGAGATGCAGGACACGCAGATCATGGCTGATGCCGGTCACGTCGCGTGGGACAAGAAGCGATTTGATTTTCTGAATAGCGATACTGACTTTGACAGTATTCACCCATCACTGCAGCGCATTTCCCGATTGAACCAGAACTATGGTCTCTACGAGGTTATTCCTGGCATTTTCCAAGTGCGTGGGTTTGACCTATCCGATGTCACTTTCGTGCGCGGCAAGACTGGGTGGATTGTTATTGATCCTCTTATCTCTGCGGAACCTGCTCGCGCTGCTCTGGAGTTGTTCCAGCAGCATGTGGGCGAAGGATTGCCCGTAACAGCGGTGATATATTCGCATTCCCACGGCGACCATTGGGGGGGGGTGCGCGGTGTCGTTGATGAGGCCGATGTCCGCGCAGGTAAGGTTGAAATAATCGCACCACGCGATTTCATGGAGCATACAATTTCCGAGAATGTTTATGCCGGCAACGCCATGAATCGCCGCCTGTTTTACCAGTATGGGCTGCTACTGCCTGCAAGTCCTCATGGCTATGTCGGACAGGGTCTTGGGCAGGGTGTGTCAGCCGGTGCTGTCGGACTGATTGCGCCGACGCGAATAGTCGAAGAGGACATCGAAGAGTTCGAGGTGGATGGTGTCAGGATGATTTTCCAGAACACACCGGGGACAGAGGCACCTTCGAATATGAACACCTACTTGCCCGACTTGAAGGCTCTGTGGATGGCGGAAAACGTTACGGCGACGTTACACAATATTTACACACTGCGCGGCGCACCTGTTCGCGATCCGTTGCGTTGGTCGAAGTATATCAGCCGCGCGCTTCATCTCTATGGTGCAGAAGCAGACGTGATGTTCTATTCGCACCACTGGCCACGTTGGGGCAACGACCGAGTCCAAGCGATTTTGCGCGATCAGCGAGACCTTTATGCACACATGAACAATCAAGCGCTGCATTTCGTCAACAAAGGCGTGACGATCAACCAGATTCACAACGTCTATAGCCTGCCGCAAAGCCTTCAAGACAAGTGGCACTGTCGCGGCTATCACGGTTCACCCCAGCACAACAGCCGAGGTGTTGTACAGCGTTACATTGGCTTCTGGGACTGCAACCCGGCAACGTTGATCCCGCACTCGCCAGAGGACTCAGCGCCTCTCTATGTAGAAATGATGGGCGGCTCAGACGCAATCATGGCTCGAGGAGTCGAATTGCATGACAACGGTAAGTACCTTCTGGCCAGCGAGATTCTGAACAAGCTGGTGCAAGCGGAACCGCATAACATGTCGGCCCGGAATCTGCTGGCAGATGTGTACGAACAACTCGGCTATCAGCAAGAAAACCCGGGACTTCGTAATTCCTTCCTATCCGGAGCATTTGAGTTGCGTTCGGGTATCCCGGGGGGCGACATTCCAGACACTTCGAGTCCGGACGTTATTCGGGCTATGTCGACGGAACTGTTCCTGAACTTCCTTGCCATCAAGATGGACAGCCGCAAAGTCGAAGGGCACGAGTTCACTATGAACTTGGTGACCCCCGACAATGGTGAGAAATTCCTCGTGGAGTTGCGCAACGCGACCTTGACAAATGTCGAAGGGTTCACTGCAGATGCGCCGGATCTGACTTTGACAATCAGCCGTGCCGACTTGGAATTGACAATGGCCGGTGAGAAAACACTGGATGCGCAACTTGCGGATGGATCAGCTCAAATAGAGGGCGACCCCACCGTGCTCGGTATCCTCGCTCAGGCAATGGTCGATTTCGATCCATTCTTTGAAGTCTTGCCCGGGACGCGAGACCCTCATCATGTAGAGCCGCATTCGGACGCTTTTGAGGCGGTCACCGGGCTACCTGCAATTGAATAAGCTGCAAAGTCGAAGCAGATCTTTGGTGTGGGCAAGTAAATTGCCCGCGCCATGAAGCATAGGTTGGCAGCTTTGTCCGCACAGCCTTCATTCCGCCACCTACGACCAACACCCGCTTCAGCAAAAAGAAAGCAAAGCGGACACCCCCGGCAACCCGCTAAGGGCCGCCGAGGGTTCTGTCTATGAAGGTGGTCGCCGCCGGACAACATAGTCTGCCAACCACTGCCAATAGGCTTCAGCGTCACGGAACCCCTGAGCACGAGCGGCCAAATCCTCCGCTGCCTTTCGAGAGCACCTGCTCCACCAGCGTCTCGAAGCGCGCATTGACTTCAGCGGCTCGGACACGGGCGGTGTTACGATCCCCGGTCTTCAGGCCCTGCTTCAGCGCCTGAGCGCCTGAGCGCCCAGCGCGAAAGCCACGTCAACGGGATAGTTGCGTCTGAACAACCACGTATGGCCCTTCAGATAGGCATAGCGAATGTGAGCAGACATAGGTCTCCTCCTTTCAGATTTGGAATGTGGGATGGGTTCAGTTGGTTGAGACAACCCGCAGGATCATCTAGAGTGCCGGTTCGCCGTAGGGTCAGGACCCATTGATTTCCAGCGGTCGGCATGATTCACGGCTGAAAAACGAGCGGTGAACATGTCTGATCTTTTCTGGTTGACCG
>NZ_JBQFLX010000016.1:0-142188 GCF_056531525.1 Ruegeria sp. N11 | reverse complement strand
TCGGTCAACCAGAAAAGACCAGACATGTTCACCGCTCGTTTTTCAGCCGTGAATCATGCCGACCGCTGGAAATCAATGGGTCCTGACCCTAAGCAAGTCACCATGCTTTTTCGAAGGAATCCCATGGTTTCAGAGCGGATTTTTCGCAGTAAAGTTAACGCCAAAATTGCATGACCTCATGACAAGCTGGAAACCGCCTGCGGTCAAATGAGGGAGCCTGCATATTTCCAATGCAACTCCAAAAAAAAGAAAATGCTGTTCCGGTCATGAGATCGGAACAGCACACTCGTTACCAGGTACATTTCCGAAGATGCAGTAGACTCACAACTTTCAGCAAATAGGCCTACTACTTGCAGACCGCGATATTTCAACGAACATCATAAGGGATGAGTTGTCCAAGCACCGAGAAATTCTCGTGTTTTGTTCGTTTCAGCTGTTCCAATTGATGTAAACCGGAAACAAAGAAGCAAATGACCGCCGAACTGTCAACATATTCAGCTTCTTCACCGATTCGGCGCACTCTATTTGAACCAATTCACTAAAGTTTTGACGCCCAACTCAGATTGTATGGTCGTCACAGTTCTTAAGCCCGTATTGCACGTTTATCTCAATATTCGCGGCTAATCAGCCTTCACAAGTGCGGCAGCTAATTTCGTTGACGCACTCATACAGACTTTTAACCAGCAGTGGAGATTCATCCTCGATAAACAGTAATTGGTGGAAGCCATTTACTCGCGCTGGAAAGCTGCCCCATCACGCGCCTTAATGTGTTTCTGATAGGCATCCTCACCGCGAATTTGGCGCACCCGCTTGGGCCACCTTTTGCGGAAACGCCATTGGGTAGGGCTGATTGGGTCGATGTATTTGATCTTCATTCTAAGGGCCATTGTGTGCTGTCCGTGTGTGCTGTTTGCGTTATGCGACACACTCGAAAAATGCTGAATGCCCTTGTTTGTAAGGCCAAAAACTAACTGATCAAGCTAGTTCTGGTGCGGTCGAGATGCATTGAAGACTTGAACACGCATGTTTCCGGAGGCTTCCGAATACTCAAAAAATCAGCAAAACTGTTTTTAATCATAGAATTGATGCTTCAATTCACATCTAGATGGATCACTGTGTCTCAGACCAAAGGGTGGACCGCAGGGTGGACCAGTAACGGCGTTTAACTGACTGTCATCGCTATAGTTGAAGTCACCCAGCTTAAGAGATATTCCCTTGCCGCAAATGACGGCCCAAAACAGATATCACAAGATCTCTGAACCGCTTCGTGTCAGAGATCGGCCCTTCTCGGCAAGATTGAGTTTCAAATGCATGCTGGGCAATGGGGCAGTAGCAAGAAGGTTGAACGACATTGGCGTTAGGAGGCATCACAAGATCTCTAAACAAGCCAAAAACGGAATCTGCTCTATCACAAAAACACAAACATAGACCGTCTGAGGTTCATCACAAAACTAGGCGAGCTACTTCCTATTTGGCCAGTTCGTCAATCGACGCGGCCATTCAATACTCACGGTGCTGGATGAATTAACCCGCCGAGCATTATAGTGACTGCGTGAACCCAAATTTGTCACAGCGAATTGACCTCAGCACGTCGGTAGGTACGCTGGTTTCGGAACATAAAAGTGAAAGCAGGCGACCCTGTCTGCTTCTAGCTCTAGTGAATTACCCAGATCGCCAGAACGTTGGAATCCTATCTCCTCGCCCAAGTACCGAGCAGTAAATTCTTGCAAACCCAATGACGAGTACTGATTCACATGTTGGAGTTCATGAGCCCAAAGGTGAAGATCTTGAGTGCTAGTGGAAGTCGGCACCGAATTAAAAAATATTAAATCAATCATTACCATCGCAGCAGCATGATCCAAATGTTGAATTCCAAAAGCAGGAAGGCTTGTTTCATTCGCCTTGGACACCTGAATATATCGCGCATTTCGCGCCGCCTTTTCTAGATTTGGCGGCATCTTGCTTATTACGTCATTTGGTATTGGGCTTGCCTGAGACCAGTGAAGGTTTCGAGCTCTTTCAACTTCGGCTGCTGCCAACCCGACTAGCGGGTTCAAGAATTTCAGCTCACCCGTTTCTATAAATTTTTCAAGGGAGTTAACGTGTTGATCGATGTTCTCCATGTCGTATATGTGAGCGATGCGATAAAGATCGCCGAGAACCTTACGAAATTCATCTTCGTTTCCCGGAGCAACTGTTGAAATGGCGTCACCCGAGAGCCTAACAATCTCCTGTTCTAATTCGGCTACAACCCCCACTAAATCTGTTGCAATTGACAATGGGTCACTAAGAGGGTTGCTTCCACCACCACCCTCTTGACTGGTAGTGACCGTCTCTGGAATGACGACCACGGTTCCCGAATACAGAACTATTCCACTCCGAGTGCCGCGGTCTTGAGCGACAGCGGTGGATGTGAGAATTCCTGAGATAAACGCCAACGCTAGCGCAACAACCCATCCAGCCTTCGAACGAAAACAAACTCGTTGTGTCATCGGAAAGTGAGCCTTTCAAAAACACGAATTACGCAGAAATTTATACCTTTAGTTAATCCTAAACTACAATTGCACCACTTTTGGGGGAAGCGAAATGTCAGTCAACGACAGCATACGAAATCACGCAACCATCTGACCCCGTTCGTATTCTCAACGTTGTTGTCATTCCAGCGGATTTTGCGGCAAGTAGTAAAGCATACAATTGATCGAAAGCAGGGTGAGTATATTCGAGCGTCAAATATGCATTGGAAACCAGTTGGCAATCTAGTCTGCCTTCATGTCCGTTGGTGGTCACGAGCACTTGATTACTGTTCACATATATTTTGAGGATTTTTCCTACACAACGAGTACGGTCGCATTCTGCGAAAACAGCAGTTCCGGTTGACGCAAAAATCGCCAAAGAAAGGAGTACAGTTCTAAAAATTTTCATTCCAATTTCCCCCCGGTGTATCGATTAAGTAAATTTTTGGCTCTTCTTTAATGTCAAGCATTGGCTAAATTGTGCACTTCGACCACAGAGTTTCACAGTCAAACGGGTTTGCACAGAAAAATTTAATCGCGGAAGCGGTTATATTGACTCAGTCAATGTTAGTTCTCTTCTGTCGCGACCTTCGGTTGAGATCCTTCGGGCACTTGCTTCGTTTAGTTGTCAACGCTTTGGGCGCCAACATGATGTAGCTTCGATTTGATTCCAATGTGCCCATCTCGTGGGCTTGCTTTACCGATGTCATCCACGTTTCATAACTCAACTGCAGCCGGTGGTTTGCTAGGCAAAACTTGAGACGGTCAATGCCGAAACCACACCTCGGCGAGACCAGCACAATTCGCGCGTCCACGGATGTCCGCCTTTTTCGGAACCGTAGCTCCGATCAGGTAGCGACGCGCTCAGATGAGGCAGTTTGTCCGCTTGGACCAAGTCAAAGCAGAGTTAGCCTGATGTCCGACCTCGCGCGATTTCTGTCCTCATGGGTAGACGGTCTGCATTGAAGACTTGAACAAGCTCAATTTCCAACGTTTCATTCTGCCCAACGAACACAACAAAACTATTCTAAAACAAGTGAATGTGGGTTCCAATCAATTCTAGATGGATCACTGTATCTTACAAATTATAGTTTACCAGAGGGTGGACCAATGCCAGCACTCAACAAGCTATCTTCATTGCAGGTTAAGAATGCCCAACCCGGCAAATACTCGGACGGCGGGGGCCTCTGGTTGCACAAAAAAGACGGTGATGGCGGCAAGTGGTTCCTTCGAGTTCATGTCCACGGGCGTCGTCGAGAGATGGGTTTAGGGGCTTTGTCTGCCGTCTCTCTGAAAGAGGCACGCGAAGAGGCTGAGAAATGGAGAGCCGTAGCCCGTCAGGGAAAAGACCCAATCAAAGAACGGGAACGGATGCGCCGGGAAGCCGCTAAAGCTGACCACACACTAACGGTAGTGGCGAAGGAAGCCTTTGCGGCGCGTCAGGCTGAATTAAAGGACGACGGCAAGGCTGGGCGCTGGTTCTCACCGCTTCAGCTTCACGTCCTCCCCAAACTTGGCAATGTGCCGATTGAAGAGATTGATCAACAGGACATAAAAAACACCCTCGCTCCTATCTGGCATTCCAAAGGTGAGACCGCGAAGAAAGCGATGGACCGTTTGGGCATCGTTTTCCGGCACGGTGCAGCCATGGGGCTTGATGTGGACCTGCAAGCTACGATGAAGGCGAAAGCCCTGCTTGGTAAATCCCGGCAAGTGCGCAAGCACATACCGTCGATGCCATGGGGAGAAGTTCCCGCATTCTATGAAAGCCTTGATGACGGATCGGTCACACATCTCGCATTTCGGTTACTAATCCTCACTGCGGTACGGTCCAAGCCGCTACGGTTCATTCATCTGGACGAACTGCACGACGGCACTTGGATAATACCGGCAGATAAGATGAAGACCGGCAAAGAGTTTCATGTGCCCCTTTCGAAGGAAGCCCAGCGCATCATTGAGCAAGCAACGGCGTTCGAAAAGGAAGGCTACTTGTTTCCCAATGTCAAAAAGGGGGTCATCTCCGACGCCACTATGTCCCGCCTGATGGAGCGTCAGGAATTAGAGGCACGGCCCCACGGGTTCCGGTCCAGTTTCCGGACATGGTGCGCAGAGGCTACAGACACGCCCCGCGAAGTCGCTGAAATGGCGCTTGCCCACGAGACCGGTAGCAAGGTGGAACGCACCTACCGCAGAACGGACTTCCTTGAACAACGCCGTGTTCTTATGGAGCGCTGGGCGCAGCATGTGACCGGACAGAGAGCGGACATTGTTAAACTGGTGGCGCAATGACCAAAGAACAACTATTCGACTACCGCAAGCTCCGCGAAGTCGAAGATCAACTCAGACAGACGATTAGTGGTGTATTCTTAGAAGACAGGGGTGCCTTATCCGAAGAAAAGAGTGCACTAAAACCGGTCAAGAATTTTAGGGACTTAGCACTAGGAGGCACCCAGCCAAGAGATTGGCCTGCGGATGAACAAGGTCGAACTGCGATCAGCTTTATAGAAACCATACAGCGCGGCGTGCTGTTTTATTGCATGGAAGACCTGCTATGGCCGAACGGACGAAACAACTCGCCTAACAGGGACGTTTATTGGGGTTCTTTGTTGCGAAAAGATCGCTACATCCGCTGCGGCGAAAGAGGTACGCTGGGTCTGGACCAAGCTCTTAGATCGCGGCGGCATCCGGGGAGGCAACCCATTGCACTCAGAACATACAGTGACGCCCTCAAGTATTACAAAGCCGGTATAATCGCCGATCAATTGTTTCCATTCGTCAATGAGCGCTGGGCAGTTCGGTGGATGCCGTCAAATCCAAACAGCATTGTAGCTACAATTCTAAAACCCGTGCTGCATAGTAACCTTTATCTATTCGGTAAATCAGCCTCTAGAATTGCAGCGGCATGTGAACCGGAAATCCGGTATGTTTTCGGGACAAAGATGGTGGGAGATCGGGAGCGAGACATGTATGCCCCACCGACTAAAGCTTACGATCATGCATTCCGACGGCAACTGGATAGGCTGCGTGCTGAATGGCTACTTAACCCGCCTCCAAACGCGTGTCAGCCAACCGACAAGTGGATACGAGAGCGTCTTGGAGTTTGGGAAGGCGACGACCCCGAACGTGAAAGGGGTTCAGCAGATAACCATGTTGTAAGGAATTACAAAAGCGCGTTCGACCAACGTGTTTTCGAGTGACTTCCTGATCAAATATGACTGACCTATTGTATCCTTCTAGTGCCTTTGCATTTTGGATAATTCGAACACCCGAGAAATTGACTACCAGATTTGCGGTTTGTGCGCTTCGCCATCGCTGATCCACATCTCGGGCATTTAGCCAACATTGTTCCTTGCTGCCCGGATAACGACTGAACATGATTCACATGATCCCGGCGGGTCTTGCGGTTGGTTTCGACAGCACCATCTGAAAGCTTTTTTACCAGCGCCGGGACTTCGTCCTCGCTAAACAGTAATTGGTCGAAGCTCTTTATGTATCTTACTAGTTCACGGACACTCCATACGACGTTCGACGGCATCGGCGTTCGCGCGCGCGCCGAACCAACGAAAGCGACAACGTTATGTATCTTGCGCTGAGGTACGCCCAAAAGTTCCTGAACAGCTTTCACGTGTTTAAAATTCTGATGCGTTGGGTTTTGCATCTTAAACTTCTTTCGGCGAAAGGTTTGCGTCCACGTTCTTTGGTCGGCGCTGCCGAAAATCCAACCAGACATATTCTTTGTTTCGACAACGAAGATGCCATGTATAGAAACAACGACATGATCAATTTGAGTGGTGCCACCCCGAACCGGTAGCGTCAGATCGTTGAGTAATGTGTAGTCAGCCGCGCCTAGACGAGATCGAAGTGCGGACCTAACCCAGAACTCCCCCGATGCACCTTTGAACCACGCAGAACGAAAGAACCAAAGCCCCAGCAAAATGAGGCATAAAAATCCTAAATACGCTATGTCGTTTAGGGTATTGTAGTTCATATGCCTTGGCCACCGCGGTCCAGTCTACGGACACTTGTATGCGTCACCAGAAACGAGTGTCCCATCATCGCTAGTTGAAGCCTGCGTTAGAACAAACGCGTTTCCACCCAGAGCTCCGACGGCGTTGCGCATCTTATTTTGTGCACTACGCGCGTCCATGGTTGTATCCAACCCGAAAAGCTCTGTCCCACTGACCGGACCCAAGAACTGGCAGTTTTGAACGGTTTCGGGTGAAAGCTGCCTAACTTGCTGGCCTTGTGAAGTAAGTTCAGTGCTGCAAGCCGCTACCGACACGAAGCAAGCAATTACCCCAAATCCACGCATTTTAACCTCCTAATATCTCAAACTGATAGGAAGCATGTTCACCGTGAACATTGAAGCGATGCCCACCCGAAAAAATTCTAGTGTGCTGGTCTAGCCACGAGGTGCAAAGTCAATCTTCTAGGGTTCAACAAAAACTTTTTTTTCGCGCATCTTGGGTGGAACCATCCTGATACCTCTGAACCCAGACACACCAACGGTTCACAGGATGTATCATGCAAACTCACAAAAAATTCTACAGCACCAATCAGGTGCTTGAAGTCTGTCCTTTCAGCAAAAGTACGCTTCATCGGATGATCGAAGATGGCCGGTGGCCGAGGCCGATCAAGATTGGATCGCGGTCTTACTGGCTCGAAGATGAAGTTTCAGCCGCAATGCAAGCGTTCGCGGATGCTCGCGGCTAACTCAATTTCAACCCACAATATCGGAGATAATCATGTCATCAAAAAAAGATGCACCCGGGTTCAATTCCCTGAAACACAATTGGGGCTTGGCAAGTCGCGCAAGTGACAACCCGGAAAACCCCAAACCTGAAACAACCAAGATCACCGCCCAACGCAACGCGGCTGCGGCGTTCGGTGTCAGCCCTGATCGCGCTGGGCGGGAAAAGAAAAGTGCTCAAAGAGATCAGCGCAGCGAACGTAGGAAAAGCATCGAAAGCCGTCTCGGTATCTCACTGGGTGATAAGCCCGCGTCCAAGAGCAGTTCCGGCAACATCACCCGCGCGTTCGGCGGCACTAATACTAACGAAGGGGGTATGTAAGATGGAGCCTAAGTTCAAAGCCAAGTTAGTGCGTGGACGGCTATACAGTAAATTCGTGCCGGACGGGGCACAGGGAGACTTTATCGTGTTCAAGCATGGTGTTGCTGTGACCATCTCCGCAGAAACCAAGCACCACCTCGAACAATACGCTGTTGATCCGGTCCAAACCACATTCAGCACAGGCGAGGTGGAAGAGAGTTACGAGTGCAAATTCGCGTTCGAAGAATTGGACGAAAGCCCCTGAGTTATTGAACCCGGGTGCAATTCCGCCCGAACCCTACCTGTCAGATCAGCCCAACTTGAATGGAATACCCATGCCTAAAAACATGCCTTATGATCCTGCTGAAACCGAGCAGAAAAACCACGCGCTCCAAGCGCTACTAGCGGAATACCTCGTTCGTCTCGACGGCCTGCGCGAAACGATCCAAGGCGACCTTGAAAACCCGGAAGATGCATTCCCCGCAAAGATGCATTTAGAGTTTGGAGAGAAACTGGTCCTTGCCCACTCTGCCGGGAATGTCTTTTTGCACCATCTGAGACAGGTTTCAGCGGCGGGCCAAGTCGCCCGCTGAATGCCAAGCGCAAATCCCATTGAACCGAAGAATTTGAACCCGGGTGCAAACAACCATGCCTGATCCTTATGAAACGCATACCGCCCAGCGCATGGCGATAATGAACCCGGGTTCAATGCACGAAATGGACCGCAAATGGTCCCGAGAAATTGGCTGGGCATCTGAGGTCTATCATGAACGGGCTAACGCTATCCATTCCGCCACTACTTCCGGGAAACGCCTTCAACCTGTTGCCCGCGATTTTCTCAGGTCACCCCATGCCAAACTCGTCTCTGCATACAAAGCGCTGGGCGGCAGTGCGGACCCGGATCAGGTTAGAGCATTGAGCATGCAAGTGAATGCTTGGGCGGCCGACTATCCGCCGATCAGATGGTATCCGAAGACCAAACCCGACGGGTCTTCGCGTCCTATCTGCATGTTGCCACCGGCATTGAAGGCTGCGCACTACTTAATCCGGGAAGTGATCAGCCAACAGACCGTGCCCAACGGCAAGCTGTTCGGCATCCCCGGGGCAAGCCGTGATGACCTCGCCAGACAACTCAAACAGCTTCAGAATTCCGGGTACGTCTACCTAGCCAAGACCGACGTGATTGACTGCTATCAGAGCATCAACCCGGACGCCCTGTATTCCCTACCATTGCCACAGGAGGTGACCCGCCGAGCACTCGATACTAGAAGCCTATGCTTTTCAGTGACCCACCATCCCGACAATGCTTCGCAGGCTAAACAGGATTTTGGTTCTACTGGGAGTATATATGAGACTGACCACAATGTAAGCGGGCCAAAGGGCCTAATGCAAGGCTCCCCGACCTCTGGTGTTGTTCTCGCGCATCTGCTCGTCGGATTGCCAGATCGCGCAGATACAAAGGTTATGATCTGCTTTGACAACATCGTCATTGCGGCTCGTACCCCTGCTGGAACTCGGGCGATGGCAGATACCTTGACCGCTCATCTTGAACGGTGTCCTGCTGGTCCGCTTGCGATGTGTGAACCCGAATACGCCGACGATACGCCTTTGGATTTCCTCGGCTATCGGTTCGACCCCAACCGGGATGACATTGGCATTGCTGACGACGCGCGTTCCCGGCTGGAAGAGCGACTTGGCATCGCAGAGCAGATGGATATGGAGCGGCTGCACGCGCTCCTAGGGACCTATGCAGACGCTGCTGCTGACCCAAACCAAATAACGCCTGCAAGCCCGCTCCTAGACGCGCCTCCGATAAACACATGGCGTGTCCTGCGTGACTGGCGTGCGGGCTTCCCTGCCGCACGATCAGACGGACCAGAATTTTCGCACTATCTGCGAACCTCTGCCGACGCGAACGTTGACCACACTGTGTTTAGTCACCTTCACAAAAACCTCTTTGCAGACCCCGGTACTTGGGAGAACGACGCCATCCGCGCCATCATCAAAAGACATCTCAAACAGGCCGAACCAAACACCAACCCCATTAGGAAAACAGACCAATGAGTATTGCCACAGTCGTTTTTATCCTTGTCACGATCCTTTATCTGTTAATCGGAAGAGTGACCTACCAGAAACTCATTGTACCCAGCCGAAACCGCGATGCGCTGGGCGGTGACGTGGACGCGATGGTCTGGGCCATCCACGAACAAGAAAAATCGCTGGTGCATTTTCTGACTTATGGGGGCTGGCTGTTGCTCTATCCGGTGTTCTTCTTATTGGGCTGGATCATCGCCCGATTGGGCATCGACATTTGAACCCGGGTGCAATTCTGAACTGCAATGCCGGTTAACGCCGCAAAATACCCCCACTATCGGAAAGTTGTCAAAATGACCGAGCAGCCCTGCCCAACGCCCGACCAAGCCCAACCGGATACCGAAATTGTACATTCACCTGCTGCAATGGTCCGGCAATCTGGTCGCCTACGCTCTGAGCAACAATGGGAAATTGTCAGGCAACTGCTGCACCCGATGATGATGCAGAACTATTCCGGCCAAGCCATTGCCGATGCGTTCGGAATTTCCGTTGATACCGCATATAGATGGAAGCGGAGACTGTTGGACGACCTGCGCAAAGAAGCGGTATCCATGCAGCCACGAGACTTCGTGATGGAAAGTGTGTCCTCTCTCCGGCAAGTGCGTGCCGAAGCATGGGCCGGTTATCAAGCAGCAAGCGACGCCAAAGAAAAACGCGCCTTCTTGAACACAGTGACAAACGCCGAAGCGCAGTTCGCCAGAATGGGAGAACGCATCGGATTGTATGGGCGTCCCGGCCAAAACCCGATGGATGCCAATGCCTACGGCGAAGTGCGCGACGGTGAACAAAGCGACATGATGCTGGTCCGTGAACTCCAAATCCGGCTGGTCGAACTGCTTTCGGTCTCTGACAGTCAGGCAGAGGTTGCCGAAGATGCTGAGCCGGAACGCTACGACGAATTGCTATCAGAAATACGATCTGATCACGGCACAACAGGACCTACATTAGGACCGCGAGTAGACTTACCCCCCCGCAGGCGGCGGACCACATTACCAGCGTCTTCTTGATCCGCCAAGAAGCGAAAATTGAAGCTGGGTAAGCATTCACCCTAACGCGAAAAGTGCACCCGGAAATTTCGATTTTCTAGGTTCGTTCAGAAGCGACGTGCTCCCAAACAGCCGCCCCAAACGTAAGAACTGTGCAAATCGCCCATATCATGATCAAAGCACCTCCCGGCGCCCCTCCATAGGACACTGGGCCGTAGGGAGTTTCGAACTCAAAATACCATGTGGCTGGCACAATCAAAAAAAGCCCGGAACTAACACAAGCTGTGAACAAGCGGCGGAACATAAAACCACGATCAAACATCCTGAATACAAATCGTAATAACACAACCGTTACGAACGCCAGAGTTCCGGCCCAAACTATCGACACGCCTATTTCCAGCCAAACGATTAAGAAAACTGCCACAAAAGTCGCAATGAGGATGTTGTTTGTAGTGAGCAAATCCCTTTGGCTAACACTCTTTTCCGGCTTTCCGTCACGCAGCCATGACCAAACCATAAACTCGATGGCCGACTTGGCGTGCTCGTTTTCGATTACATCAAGTCGATGCCGAAGCACCTCAAGCTGTTGGAGACCGTCTAGAACTTTGACTTCTTCGTAGATTTTTTCCGATTGCGCGAACCACCCCGCGCGGGTCTGTTCACTCGGCACCAACAACCTCGGAGACGTAAACGGCTTCAACATTGCGGAAACGATCTATGTCGACCATCTCACCAGTACTTTCGTCCAGCATTTCCTCCGGGACATCCAGAGGGCTTTTGAAAGTAGCCAAGGATGCTTTCGTCCATGGCGATATCACACGGTATACGACGTTTAAATTTCCCTCCGATACGCGCTTTGCCAATGCGCGCAACAACTCCGCATCGTTTGGAGCGCCAACAAGGTCTTTGATCCTGTTCAACGTAAGCTCCCGGTACGTCGAAGCATTGCGGAGTTTGTCGACTTCAAGATCGAGTCGATTCTCCCAACCTGCAATGCGACGTTTGCCGAACATCATTCCTCGCTGTTCACCTTGAGAATTGCAATTAACACTGCGTCAAATTCCTGCCGAGACAATCCCGCAGTGAAAATAATTTCGTTTATATCTTCGGAGAGGATTGCATTGATCTTTTTAATTTCGCCGAATTGGTAGGAGACACGAACCCTCTCACAGTAGGCTTCAGGATCGCCTACTGTAAACTGCTTGATCACTTCCGTCATCACATCCGATTCAAGAATTCCCCCCTGATCTGCTTGTGATGTGGATTGTATCCTGTCTCCACGGTCATTCTTGTGCTGAGTTTCATATAACTCAAAGTTCTCCGCGACCTCCTTTTTCTTCTGAAGGTCCGAGAACGAGTTTTTGGCGTTCGACAGACTTAACTCGCCTATCCTAGTTGGATTGATCAGCCCTTCCAATTGGCTGAGTACAGAGGCTGCAAATCCGGGGTAAGAAATCGGAGGTTCACTCCTTGGATTAAGGCGGACCTCCAAAAGGCCACTCGTGTGCAACTTCAATACGTCAACGGCTCGGAACGGGACGCGATCTGATACGTACACCTGCCTTCCGTCATACTCCGTCAAAACGCCCCTCTTTCGCCGGTACTCTGTCCGCGCGATTTTAATAATCAGGGCATCTGTATCCTCGCCGTCTCCTATTCTGACCTCCGCGACAACCGGATGTTCAGGAAACGCAGCAAACACATATCCACCGACCTCCGGAAAACCCTTGCCCTTGGCCCAAGCGGCGACGGTTTGCGGCTCTATGGCTTGTTTCAACTCGTCAATATTGCTTACGTCATAGTGAAAAAGCCTGACATGTTTACTGCCATGTTCTTCAGCCTCACGGATCAATCCGATTAACTCATCAACGGTGACTGAACCGTTTGCCAAGACAGGTTCGACCCTTGTCTCAATCATTGATTTCCAGCTTGATGCCGAATGCGGTAATTTCTTAGACCGCAAAAAAGCTCTCACCGCATCCAGTGTTGCCTGACTTTCCAGAACTTCAAAAAGTACATCTTGGCTAATCAAGCCCTCGAAAACTTCATTCTTCATACTATGTCCACTTGTCGCCGCAGGGATGGAATCAACCCTTGGGAGCCAAAAATCTACATATTGTGCATCAAGCATCACACAGCCACCACGAGAATTCAACGCACGTTACGTCGCATCTGGACTTGGTGCAGTCCGACAAGAAAATCAGTGTTTCTCAATGGAAATAACACACAATGAATGTAGTTGCCCGACATCAAAGACAATCGCCCATAGTGGTTACCAACGATTAACTTCAAGCAACCAAAAGAAGGTGGTCTAAAGGGTGGTCTGAGAAACTTGAGGAGCACCTAAGACACTATAATTATACATTTTTCTTTGATTTATTGGTGCGGTCGAGAAGACTCGAACTTCCACGGGTGTTACCCCACAGCGACCTCAACGCTGCGCGTCTACCAATTCCGCCACGACCGCACTGCCAGTGACTTGGTAGGGGGCGTATAGACGCTGATGAAGACGTTGTGAAGAGGCAAAAGACACCTGTTTGAAATCCCCTGCCCTCTGCTTATCTAATCAACCAAACCGACTACAGGATTCCCGCGCAGGAGCTCTCGATGACAACATCCGATCCCCGTCCCGTTGTTCAGATCGACATCATTTCGGATGTGGTATGCCCATGGTGTATTGTGGGATTTCGTCAGCTTGATCTTGCTTTGCAACAAACAGGTGTGCTTGCCCGTCTTCGGTGGCATCCGTTTGAGCTGAACCCCGCCATGCCGCCGGAAGGTCAGAACCTGAGAGAGCATATTGTCGAAAAATACGGCTCGACACGTGAACAAAGCCAGCAGGTACGCGAACGGCTGACAGCGCTAGGGGCTGAGCTTGGGTTTACCTTCAACTTCAACGATGACAGCCGGATCGTGAATACCTTTGCCGCACACCAATTGCTGGATTGGGCAGAACATGAGGGGCGTCAGCATCCGCTGAAACTGGCTCTGTTTGATGCCTATTTCACGCAACAGCAGGATGTCTCGGACATTGATGTATTGATGCAGGTCGTCCGAGAGGCAGGTTTGCCCCCTGACGCGGCACGGGACGCACTGGCTGGCGGCACCCACGCGGCTGCCGTGCGAGAAAAGCAGCAATTCTGGACAAGCCGGGGTATTTCAGGTGTTCCGGCTATGGTGTTTGGGGGCAAGTACATGCTGACCGGCGCTCAGGGTCAGGACACGTATGCTCAGGTATTGCAGCGATGCCTGTCCGAAGCCGCCTGACCCCTTTTCCCTGACCCCAGTGCAGGATAAGAGGCCGGTATGGAATGGAAGATCACCGAAGGGCTGACCGAATACGAAGACGCCGTGGCCTTCATGGAGGCGCGCGTGGCCGCGATCGCCTCGGGCGACGCGCAGGAGTGTATCTGGTTGCTGGAACATCCCCCGCTTTACACGGCGGGGACATCCGCGCGTATTGAGGATCTGACCGATCCGGAACGGTTTCCTGTTTACCAAAGCAAACGCGGCGGCGAATACACCTATCACGGACCAGGCCAGCGTGTGGCCTATGTCATGCTGGATCTCAACAAGCGTGGCCGGGATGTGCGCAGGTTTGTGAAACAGTTGGAAAACTGGGTGATTTCAGCACTGGCCGAATTCAACGTCCGCGGAGAGATCCGCGACGGTCGTGTCGGCGTCTGGGTGCGGCGGGATGACAAGCCGCTTACCGTTACGGGCCAGCCTGCCGAAGACAAAATTGCGGCCATTGGGCTACGCCTGCGGAAATGGGTCAGTTTTCATGGAATTTCGATCAATGTCGAACCTGATCTTGATCATTTTTCGGGCATCGTACCGTGCGGCATCACCGAATATGGGGTGACATCCCTTGTCGATCTGGGGCTGCCGGTGACACTGGCGGATGTGGATTCTGCCCTCCAGAGAACCTTTGACGACGCTTTTTCTGCGGGTGATTCCTGACCGATCGGCCGGTGGCAAGGCGCCTATTGCCCAACATGCAGTGACAATCACCGACTCCTCTGGCATCTGTTTCCCGGTCAGTGGGTTCATTAACTATTATTACCCACATTTCCGGTGATATTTATGCAAAGTTTAATTCTGGCCGATACAAAGAAGACGTTAACGAGTAGTATGAGTTCACCGTTCTAAAGTGAGTGGTATGTTAACCGGTGATCACGGGCTTGCCCGGAGAATCCGAATATGTGTTTGGTTACGAGTCTGCCGTTCCGACCCCAAATCGGAACGGCAATTCTCATTAAACGCATGTTTCACTGATGTCCAAAGCGGGAAGATGCGGGACAGCATTGGTCAGTTCGCTCCAACTCCAGCGTTGCGTGCGTAATCCCAAATCGGTCTTTCAGGCTCTGCCTGATCCTTGATCTGACGGCCCCGGCGTCGGACCAGGACGCCTCGTCTACAATCACATGTGCGGTCAGCGCCGGTTCGCACTCCTGCATGCTCCAGATATGCACGTGGTGTACGGCGGTTACGCCTTCGGCCTCTTCGATGGCCGTGGCAACCTGTTCCGGCTCCAGATCGGGGGGCGCCCCCAGCATGAGAACCCGGATCGTTTCACCGATCTCACCTTTGACATGCCAAAGGATGTAGACCGAGATCATGATCGTGACTGCGGGATCGACCCATGTCCAATCAAACACAATGACGGCTGTTCCGGCGATAATCACGGCAACAGACCCCAGCGCATCCGCCACGTTGTGCAGGAAGGCTGCCCGGATATTCATACTCTCCTTGGCCATTGAGTAGGTCAGTGCCGCAGTGATGAGGTCGACGACCAAAGCAATCCCGGCAATCCAGACGACAATCCAGCCATTGACCGGTTCCGGCAGGATGAACCGCGTGACACCTTCATACATCAGGTAGACGGACAGCACGATCAACGTTGTGTAGTTGATCAGCGCTGCCACGACCTCGGCCCGGCCATACCCGAAACTCATGCGCGGGTCGGCGGGTCGGCGTGCGATCTTGCGGGCGAAAAAGGCGATGACCAGCGCTGCGGCATCCGACAGGTTGTGCAGCGCATCGGCGATCAGCGCGAGCGAGCCGGACAGAATGCCGCCGACAATCTGCGCCAGTGTAAGGAACAAATTGACGGCGATTGCCCAGGCGACACGGGCATCTCCGGCCTTTGGGTCGATGTGATGATGGTGGCTGTGACCAGAGTGCGAGTGCTGATGTGCCATGTAAAGAGCGCCTGTTGTTTCGGTTCTTAAAGCAATGTAATTCCTCTAGTAACTAGAGGTTCAAGTGGCAGGCCAATAAAATGTACTCAATCGGTGATTTGTCCCGCCATACCGGGGTCAAGGTTCCCACCATCCGATTTTACGAAGAAAAAGGGCTGTTGCCCAAACCTGCGCGCACAGCCGGGAACCAGCGGCGGTATGATGCGGCTGCGCTGCGGCGCTTGCAGTTCATCCGCCACACGCGCGATCTTGGGCTGCCCCTTGCCGAAGTCGAAGCTCTACTGACCCTGGAAGGCGCGCAAGGGGATGACCTGAACCGCGCGCATGACATCGCCGAGCGTCAACTGGCTGACATCCGCGACCGGATCGCACGTCTGGCCCGGCTGGAAAAAGAACTGGCCCGCATCACCAAAGCATGTGACGGGCATCATGATCATGTCTGTGCCGTTCTGCATGCATTCGGGGATCATGACACCTGCGATGGGGCGCATTAGAGTCAGGTCAGAGATGCGCGAATTTTCTCGGCATGTTGGGCGATGAGGTCGAAATCACCCATATTTCCCGGCGGGCGCATCGAAACGCCCTCGTGCCGAGGCAGGACATGGAAATGCAGGTGGAAAACCTCCTGTCCGCCTGCGGCTTCGTTGAACTGCTGAATGGTGACGCCGTCCGCGTCAAAGGCCGCCTTTACCGCCCTCGCCATTTTCTGCACGGTCGCCATTGCAGCAGCCAGTTGCTTGGGTGAGGCATCCAGAACGTTTCGGCACGGTGTTTTGGGTATGACCAGAAGATGACCGTCCGAGCGTGGCATAATATCCATGAAGGCAAGCGTGTCATCGTCTTCGTAAACACGGGTCGCTGGGATTTCACCACGCAGGATCTTGGCGAAGATGTTGTCATTGTCGTAGCCCGTCATGGCATTTCTCCCGATTTGGTGCTGCTACCCGTTCTGCGACCCAACCCGCCGGGGGTCAAGCACGGAAACGGGAACCGGCCGACCTCTTGAAAACCGTACTGCAATAGCCAGATAGCAGGCACCACCGGGTCAAAAATGTCGTGGAAGCCTCCTGCCCGCGACAATTAATCTTGATCCAGATCAAACTCGACCATTGAAGGTCGTCCCCTCGCAATCTAAAACCAGCAGGAATCCCGCGCGTTGGAGAGGTCCGACTGCGCGGTAGTGTTGTAACAGGAGGCACCTAAATGGCAGACGCAGCCATTCATGGTCACGAGCATGAAGACAATCGCGGTTTCTTTACCCGCTGGTTCATGTCGACCAACCACAAGGACATCGGGATTCTCTACCTGATCGTTTCGGCTCTGGCCGGTCTGATCTCGGTTCTGATGACCGTCTACATGCGGCTTGAACTGATGCACCCCGGTGTTCAGTATATGTGCCTGGAAGGCTTCATGGCCGACCCGTGCACACCCAACGGACACCTATGGAACGTGATGATCACCTATCACGGTGTTCTGATGATGTTCTTCGTGGTCATCCCCGCCCTGTTTGGCGGATTTGGCAACTATTTCATGCCGTTGCAGATCGGTGCACCGGACATGGCCTTCCCGCGGATGAACAACCTGTCCTTCTGGCTGTACGTCGCGGGTACCTCGCTCGGTGTGGCTTCGCTTCTGGCTCCGGGCGGCAACGATCAGGCCGGTTCGGGCGTGGGCTGGGTTCTGTATCCGCCGCTGTCGACGACCGAGGGCGGCATGTCCATGGACCTTGCGATATTCGCCGTGCACGTATCGGGCGCCTCCTCGATCCTCGGCGCGATCAACATGATCACCACCTTCCTGAACATGCGCGCCCCGGGCATGACCCTGTTCAAGGTGCCGCTGTTCAGCTGGTCGATATTCGTCACTGCATGGCTGATTCTGCTGTCGCTGCCGGTTCTGGCAGGCGCGATCACCATGTTGTTGATGGACCGCAACTTTGGCTTCACCTTCTTTGATCCGGCCGGTGGCGGTGACCCGATCCTGTATCAGCACATCCTGTGGTTCTTTGGACACCCGGAAGTGTACATCGTGATCCTGCCTGGTTTTGGCATCATCAGTCATGTCATCGCGACCTTCTCGCGCAAACCGATCTTCGGCTACCTGCCGATGGTTTGGGCGATCATCGCGATTGGTGTTCTGGGTTTCGTCGTTTGGGCGCACCACATGTACACCGTTGGCATGTCGCTGCGTCAGCAGGCCTACTTCATGCTTGCCACGATGGTCATCGCGGTTCCGACAGGCGTTAAGGTCTTCTCGTGGATTGCGACGATGTGGGGCGGTTCCATCGAGTTCAAGACACCGATGCTGTTCGCCTTCGGCTTTCTGTTCCTGTTCACCGTCGGCGGTGTGACCGGCGTTGTACTGTCACAGGCGGGTGTGGACCGTGCCTATCACGACACCTACTACGTTGTGGCGCACTTCCACTATGTGATGTCGCTGGGTGCCGTGTTCGCGATCTTTGCCGGTGTCTACTTCTACTTCAGCAAGATGACGGGCCGTCAGTACTCGGAATTCTGGGGCAAGGTTCACTTCTGGATGTTCTTCATTGGCGCCAACCTGACCTTCTTCCCGCAGCACTTCCTGGGCCGTCAGGGTATGCCGCGCCGCTACATCGACTACCCCGAGGCATTTGCCCAGTGGAACTTCGTATCGTCGATCGGCGCGTTCATCTCGTTCGCCTCGTTCCTGCTGTTCTTCGGCATTGTCATCTACGCCCTGCTGCGTGGCGCGAAAGAGACACGTCCGAACCCGTGGAACGAATACGCGGATACGCTGGAATGGACCCTGCCGACGCCGCCGCCCGAGCACACGTTCGAGCAGCTGCCCAAGCAGGAAGACTGGGACAAGGGCCACGCCCACTAATCCCTGAAAACATCACTGCAAAGCCCCGCCCGTTCCGGCGGGGCTTTTCTTTTGAAAGCTTCCGACATTTGGGGAATATCGCCAGAAGGCCAAAAATCGGCTATTCTGTTTGCGGTTGGTCATCCGGCAATCCGGAGGTACGCAATGCCCGAAATTGATTTCTGGTTCTCAATAGGTAGCACTTACAGTTTTCTGACGGTGATGCGTCTGGATGAATGGTGTGCAGAACATGATGCGACGGTGCATTGGAAACCGTTCAACGTGCGAACCATCATGTCCGAACAACAAAACATTCCATTTGCCGGAAAACCCACAAAATCAGCCTACATGTGGCGGGATATCGGACGGCGCGCGGCAAAGTACCGGCTTCATGCCAAGCTGCCTGCCCCTTACCCGATTTCCGATCTTGCCCTTGCCAATCAGGTCGCCCTTCTGGGCATGCGCGAAGGCTGGGGCAAGGACTTTACCCAGAACCTCTATCGCATCTGGTTTGAAGATGGCGTCGAAGCAGGCAGCGAAACTGCCCTGTCTGAGGCCCTGTTCAGATGTCAGCAGGATCCGCGCCTTGCACTGTCCCGCGCGCGCAGCCCGGAAATCTCGGAGGCGCTGGAATCCGAGACCAAGAACGCCACCCAGCTAGGCGTTTTTGGCGCCCCGAGCCTCGTCGTGCGCGGTGAGGTGTTCTGGGGCGATGACCGGCTGGATGATGCATTATCGTGGGCGCGTGTCGGCCACGTGATCTGATCTTTTGGCCATCGACTCCGGGTGTCGATGCGCTATTTTTTCACCATGCCCTATCAATGGACTCAGACATCAGACACAGAGCAGGAATTGCGCCTTTGGCCGCATAATTCGCTGCCGCCCCGCTGGGCAATGCGGGTCATCCTGTTGGTGTTTGCCTTCGGGCTTATCCCGATGCTGGCGGTGCTGGGGTCGGTGCTGCTGTGGGGGCTGCTTCCTTTCATGCTACTCAGCGTTCTGGGCCTGTGGCTGGCCATTCAGACAAACTACCGCGCCCGCAGCGTCTTTGAGGTTCTGACGCTGAGCGGCAGCCAGGCCCGTCTGGTGCACCACCACCCCCGAACCGGTCGTCAGGAATGGAAGTGCAACCGATATTGGGCCCGGCCTGAAATGCACCAACGCGGCGGGCCTGTTCCACATTACGTCACCCTGACCGGCGACGGCCGCCAGGTGGAAATCGGCTCATTTCTGTCCGAGGAAGAGCGCATCGCGCTTTATGACGAGCTGATACAAAAACTGCGCGAACCTGTCGCGCAGCAATTGGCGCAGTAAACGTCGAAGTGACAGGTCAGCTGTTGCTGGCCGCGCAAAGCTGATCCTTGACCATCGGTCCGACCTTGCCGAAATCCATCTGGCCGGTATAGCGGGTTTTGAGTTCGCCCATCACCTTGCCCATATCACGGATCGAACCGGCGCCTGTCGCGGTGATTGCGGTCAGAATGGCCTGGTTCACCTCGTCATCATCCAGCTGCTTTGGCAGAAATTCCTCGATCACATCAACTTCGCGCAGCTCGCGTTCTGCCAGATCCAAGCGCCCGCCCTCTTCATAGGCGCGTGCGCTTTCCTTGCGCTGCTTGGTCATTTTGCCAAGGATTTCAAGTACCTCGGCATCACCGCAACCTTTTGCTTCTTCGTTGTCCGATCCCCGTGTTGCGATGTCGCGGTCCTTGATCGCCGCGTTGATCAGCCGCAGCGTCGATAGACGCTCGGCCTCCTTGTCTTTCATTGCTTGCTTCAGGGCTGCATTCACCCTTGATCGCATATCCATCTGCTCAATCCATCCCCAAGATGAAGGAACCCCGACCATATCGAAACAAAAAGCGCGACACAACCGGGGTCGAATATATCTAAGTCATTGATATTAAATGATTGCCCGAAAATTGAACAGACTTGACCCAGCGGCCCAACCCCCTTAGGAATGCGCCGATTTACCCTGCAGGAGAGTCGCGCCATGGCCCAGAACGCCCCGTCCAAGCCCACCGCATGTCTGGCATTGGCCGACGGAACACTGTTCTACGGCACAGGCTTTGGCGCCACCGGCCAGACCGAAGCCGAGCTGTGTTTTAACACCGCCATGACCGGTTATCAGGAAATCATGACCGACCCCTCATACGCGGGACAGATCGTGACCTTCACATTCCCTCATATTGGGAATGTCGGTGTGAACTCCGAGGATGCCGAGGCCGGCGATCCGGTTGCGGCAGGAATGGTGGTCAAATGGGACCCGACCGAGCCTTCGAACTGGCGTGCCGCAGACGAACTTAAAACCTGGCTGGCCCAACGCGGGCGAATTGCGATTGGCGGCATTGACACCCGGCGACTGACCCGTGCCATTCGGCAGCAAGGTGCGCCTCATGTGGCGCTGGCCCACGATCCGGACGGTAATTTCGATATTGAGGCTCTGGTCGCCGCAGCCCGTGGATTTGCCGGTCTGGAGGGCATGGACCTGGCCAAGGACGTGACCTGCGCACAAAGCTATCGCTGGGACGAAATGCGTTGGGCCTGGCCCGACGGTTACTCACGCCAGACAGCCCCCGTGCACAAAGTCGTGGCGCTGGACTATGGCGCCAAACGCAACATCCTGCGGTGCCTGGCTTCGGCCGGATGTGACGTGACCGTTCTGCCCGCGACGGCAACCGCTGCCGAGGTTCTTGCACACGATCCGGATGGCGTCTTCTTGTCAAACGGTCCGGGCGATCCCGCCGCCACCGGCGAATACGCTGTTCCCATGATCAAAGAGGTACTTGAGACCACGGACCTGCCCATCTTTGGCATTTGTCTGGGCCATCAGATGCTGGCGCTGGCGCTTGGCGGCCAAACCGTCAAGATGAACCACGGTCATCATGGCGCAAACCACCCGGTCAAGGACATGGAAACCGGCAAGGTCGAAATCACCTCGATGAACCACGGTTTCGCCGTTGACGCTCAATCCCTGCCCGATGGCGTCATTGAAACCCATCGGTCGCTGTTTGACGGCTCGAACTGCGGTATTCGCATGACGGACCGCCCGGTCTATTCAGTGCAGCATCACCCCGAAGCATCGCCGGGGCCGCAGGACAGTTTCTACCTGTTCGAACGCTTTGCGGATGCAATGGCCGCGCGAAAAGAAAAGGCTTAACCGTCTGCCTTTGCCGGATTAACCCGCCATTAACTATGTTGAAGCAACCCTGACGTGCGTAATCGCGTCAGGGTTTATTAATGGTCGAACTGAACTTACAGCAACTTGCCCCGGCAGAACCGGTACCGGCACTGGGGCAGCGCAAACCTCTCGGCCTCTATTTGATGGAACGCGACCTGATCACCCGCGCGCAGCTGGATCACGCATTGTTGCTCCAATCACAGCAGCAGGCCCCCTTGGGCGAGATTTTGGTGAGCGAGGGCTGCGTCAGCCGTCAGGATGTCTTGCTGGCCTTGTCCAAACAAACAGGCCTGCAAATCGCGGATCTGGAAGAAACGCCGCCATCCCCTGATCTGGTCGATCTGAAACCTGCGTCCTTCTGGCTTGAGAACCATGTCATACCGTGGGTCAGACTGGGTCCGATCCTTCTGGTTGCCACCGCCCGGCCAGACAATTTCGATGCCATTGCAGCAGAATTTGAGGCAAGCCGATATACATTGATTCCCGTTCTGGCGGCACCAGATCAGATCGGCACGGCGATATCCCGACTATTCTCCCGAGATCTGGCCCGGGCGGCCGAAACCCGTGTGGACCCGCTGCACAGTTGCCGCACCTGGACACCCCGGGCACGCACCGGACCAGTCGCAAGCGCAATCGCCCTGTTGGCGACAATGATCGCAATCCCAACGATCGGTTGGTCCGTTCTGGTGTTCGCGGCCGTCGGCACGTTGTTCCTGTTCTGGGTCCTGAGATTGTCCGGGTTGCTGGCCTTCTTGTTGCCAAAGATGCCTCCAAAGGCGGGAAGGGAAAGTCGCGTCATCTCACGCACACGCCAGCCCTATGTGTCGATCATGGTGCCGTTATACAAGGAAACCGAGATTGCCGACGCGCTGATCCAACGACTGCGGCGGCTGACATACCCCAAGGCACTGTTGGACGTTATTCTGGTGCTCGAAGAAGACGACGCCGTTACCCGCGAAACACTGTCACACGTTGATCTGCCCAGTTGGATGCGCACAGTGGAAGTCCCGAAACTGAACGGCTTGACCACCAAACCCCGTGCGATGAACTACGCCCTAGATTTCTGCCGCGGCGATTTGATCGGGGTTTGGGATGCCGAGGATGCGCCGCAACCGGATCAGATCGAACGCGTGGTGGATCATTTTCAACATGCGCCGCCCGATGTCGTATGTCTGCAGGGCGTGCTGGATTACTACAACCCGCGCACCAGTTGGAGATCACGGTGCTTTACAATCGAATACAATAGCTGGTTCAGGGTAATCCTGCCCGGTATTGCCCGATTGGGCCTTGTGGTCCCGCTGGGCGGCACAACCTTCTTTTTTCGCCGGGACAAACTGGAGGAGTTGGGCGCCTGGGACGCGCACAATGTCACCGAAGACGCCGATCTGGGTGTCCGGTTGTACCGCGCCGGGTATCGGACCGAGATGGTGGACACAACAACCTTTGAAGAGGCGAACTTTCGGACCTGGCCCTGGGTCAAACAACGCTCGCGCTGGCTCAAGGGTTTCATGGTGACCTATCTGGTCCACATGCGTACACCGGTTGGTTTGTTGCGGGATCTGGGATTGCTTCGCTTTTTGGGCGTTCAGGCGTTTTTTCTGGGGACTTTGGGGCAATTCCTTCTTGCCCATGTCCTTTGGGTGTTCTGGCTGATGGCGATGGGCATATCCGTACCGCTTCCGCAGGGGCTGACGCAAGAAAGTGTCACTGTACTTTTCAGCCTGTTTCTTGCAGCTGAACTGACCAACGTCGTGGTCGGACTTGTCGCCGTCGCAGCACGGGAAAGACGTTTCCTGCTGCCTTGGGTGCCGACGATGATCCTGTATTACCCGTTGGGCGTTCTGGCGGCCTACAAAGCGCTATGGGAACTGATCTGGAACCCATTTTTTTGGGACAAGACCCAACACGGACAGGCGGCCGAGGAACAGCTGCCCTCCTGAGCTCAGGACTCGCGCCGGACCGCATCCTGTTTAAGGCGGGTCATGAACGCGATCGAGATGTGTTCCCGCAACGCCTGACTTGCAGCATCTTCATCACGTGCCGCGATCGCTTCGACAATTCCCTTGTGTTCATTCTGGGCGATTTCACCCCGGCCCTGCACGGCAAGCGATGTCGTGGCCATCAGGGCCATCGTGCGATGCACCAGATCCAGTTGCTGAACCAGATATCGGTTGTGCGACGCCAAATGAATCTGTTCGTGAAACCGCCGGTTGGCACGCGACAGGGCCGTCGGATCATCGACCAGTTCGTCATCTGCCAGAACCATGTCCTGAAGAACTTTGATTTCCTCTTCCGTTGCGTGTTTGGCGGCTAGACGGGCTGCCAACGCCTCGAGTTCGCGGCGCACGACGTACAATTCAGCCATCTGGTTGTGATCCAACGATGCCACGATAAGTGATCGCCCGTCCCTTTCCAGCAGGGATTGTGTTTCCAGTCGCTGCAACGCTTCGCGAATCGGGGTGCGCGACACGCCAAAACGTTCCGCCAGTTCGCTTTCGACAAGCCGATCGCCGGGCTTGTACACGCCAACATCAATGGCTTCGAGAATCAGGCTGTAGGCATCTTTGTTGGGTTGGCGGGTCTGGCTCATTTTGTCTTTCGTCTCCTCGTTCGGTCATGTCTATCCGCCACTTGGCCTTCCAATCAAGTGAAGCATTGAAATCCGCAGCACCGGACCCTAAACCATAAACATGGTCAAACCTGCATTTGCTCATGTCACCCAGTGGGTGTTCGATCTCGACAATACGCTGTATCCGCCCCATATGCGCCTGTTCGATCAGATCGAGGTGCTGATGACGGATTATGTCGTGCGCACTCTGGGTGTGGACCAGGCCGAGGCGGATCGTTTGCGATCAGAATACTGGCGCCGGTATGGCACTACGCTGGCCGGGTTGATGGCCGAGCACGACCTTGACCCTGATCCATATCTGCATGCGGTCCATCAGGTGGACATGAGCCATATGGATCCGGACGCGGAACTGGCCGCCCATATCCGCTCACTTCCCGGTCGCCGCATCGTCTATACCAATGGCAGCGCGCCCTATGCGGAACGCGTTTTGGCGGCACGCGGTCTGAGCGGGTTGTTTGATGCGGTCTATGGTGTCGAACACGCCGGATACCGGCCAAAACCGGAAAAAGCCGCTTTCGAGGCGATTTTCGCGCGGGACGGCATTCGCGCCGAACAGGCCGCGATGTTCGAGGACGACCCGCGCAATCTGGCAGCCCCGCACGAGATGGGAATGCGCACGGTCCATGTGGCACCTGAACCGCACACTGCGGAGCATATCCACCACCATACAGACGATCTGACTCAGTTTCTCGGACGCCTGGTCTGACAGGGCAACCTGCGACGATCTGCTCATTCTGCACCTGCATCATCGTTCCTATATCCGCCTTAGCGACGAACAGAACGGAGACCTCCAATGAGCGCGATCGAAATGAACCCGCGCCTGCCTATCTGGCAGCGCTTGTTGTTTGCCATTCCCTTGTTTGGATGGATGGCCCGCGATGTGAAAGACGGCGCGCCCGAGGATCTGGGCTATACCGCCGCCGCCATCGTCAGCATGTGGGGATGTTCCATCCTTCTGTTCGGTCTTCCCGGCCTTTACCTGCCCGCACTTGCGATGGTGCCGGTGATGTTCCTGATCCTGCTGCTGATTTCGCGGGGTTAGGAATCGGGACAGGATGTCACTTGGCGCCCGGGCCGCAACACCACTAGGGTCTGCGGACAACGGAGAATTTCGCGATGACTGACAGTTGTGACATCCTGATATCAGGTGGCGGTATCGCCGGTCTGACCGCCGCCGCTGCCTTTGGGGCAGCCGGATTTGACGTAATCTGCGTCGACCCTGCCCCGCCCGTGACCGAGCGCGACGTTGAAGGGTCAGACCTTCGAACAACGGCGTTTCTGCAACCCGCCCGGGTTTTGCTGGAACAATGCGGGCTGTGGCAACGTCTGGATGCGCACGCCGCCCCTTTGCAGGTCATGCGCATCGTGGATGCCGGCGGCGACGTGCCTGAACCGCGTGTCGTGCGCAACTTTGATGCCTCGGACATTTCCGACCAGCCTTTCGGCTGGAACCTTCCCAACTGGCTGCTGCGCCGGGAAATGGTGGCGCGGCTGGCCGAGTTGCCCAATGTGGATTTCAGGCCCGGAACCGGCACCACCAGTCTGTTTACCCGCACCGCCGAAGCCCGCGTCGGGCTTAGTGACGGCGCCCGGGTTCGCTGCCGTCTTGTGATCGCAGCAGACGGGCGCAATTCACCCATGCGCGAAGCTGCTGGTATCGGCGTCCGGACAACACGCTATGGTCAGAAAGCGCTGGCTTTTGCGGTCACGCACCCAATCCCGCACGAAAACGTATCAACCGAAATCCACCGCTCCGGCGGGCCATTCACTCTGGTTCCGTTGCCCGACTGGCAGGGTCAGCCGTCCTCTGCGATTGTCTGGATGGAACGTGGTCCTCGTGCGGTCGAGCTCATGAACCTCGACGCCCCGGATTTCGAGGCAGCCATGACCCGTCGATCCTGCGAACTGTTCGGACCGCTCAAGTTAGCGTCGCGCCGCACGATCTGGCCGATCATCAGTCAAGCGGCCGAGCATCTGTCCGGTGAAAGACTCGCCCTGATGGCCGAGGCCGCACATGTGGTTCCGCCGATCGGGGCCCAAGGTCTGAACATGTCGCTGGGGGATCTGCGGTGCCTGCTGGATCTGGCGCAGGCGCGACCGGACGGGCTGGGTGATTCCCAGATGCTGGCGGCCTACCACAAAGCACGCCACACCGAGATCGAATTGCGTGTCAAAGGCATCGACCTGTTAAACCGCGCCTCAATGATCGAAGCGCGTCCATTGCGTGACGCCCGCGCCATGAGCCTGAATGCTCTTTATTCACTGGCGCCGGTGCGCAAAACGCTTATGCAGATGGGCCTCGGCATGCGCTGAGGCCCGATTGCCGGCTCAAATCACCTGATCCAGAACCCGTTTCAGACGTTGGATGGTGCCGTCCACGTCATACAGCTTGTCCAGCCCAAACAGACCAAGGCGGAACGTGCTGAACCCTTCAGGTTCGTCGCATTGCAGCGGCACGCCCGCCGCGATCTGCATACCCAGCGCTGCGAATTTCTTGCCGTTCTGAACATCGGGATCCGATGTATAACTGACGACAACACCGGGCGCGCCAAATCCGTCGGCGGCCACCGAGACAATTCCCTTGTCCTTCAGAATCACCCGCACACCATTCCCCAGCGCCCATTGCGCATCACGCAGCTTTTCGAAACCATAATCACGGGTTTCAATCATTGTTTCACGAAACGCACGAAGCGCATCCGTTGGCATCGTGGCGTGATAGGCGTGACCGCCATTTTCGTAAGCCTGCATGATCTGGCGCCACTTTTTCAGATCGATAGCAAAACTGTCCGACGTCGTTTGCTCAAGACGCGCTTCGGCCTGTTCGGACAACATGACCAAACCGGCGCAGGGCGACGCGCTCCATCCCTTCTGTGGCGCGGAAATCAGAACATCAACACCGGTTGCCTTCATGTCGATCCAGGCGCACCCCGAAGCGATGCAGTCCAATACCATCAGCGCGCCGACTTCGTGCGCGGCTGCAGCCATGGCCGCCACATAGT
This sequence comes from Ruegeria sp. N11, assembly GCF_056531525.1. NCBI lineage: Bacteria > Pseudomonadati > Pseudomonadota > Alphaproteobacteria > Rhodobacterales > Roseobacteraceae > Ruegeria > Ruegeria sp. N11. Next base: position 114,690 of record NZ_JBQFLX010000016.1, on the reverse strand, counting down.
CGTCAGGCAGAATCACACCTGCAGCGGTTTCCACATGCGGTGCGAACACGACATCCGGACGTTGTTCACGAACGGTCGTCACGACCTCGTCAATCGGGGCCGGTGCAAAGGGCGACGGGCTGGTATTTCCGGTCTGGCGCGCTTTCATCACAGTGGCCGAGGCCGTCAATCCACCTGTTTCGATGATCTGGCTCCAGCGGTACGAAAACCAACCATTGCGAACCACCAGAACATTGGCGTTCTGTGCAAACTGGCGGGCAACGGCCTCCATAGCATAGGTTCCGCCCCCGGGGATCACCGCAATTCCGTCAGCGTTATAGACCTGTTTCAACATATCCGAGATATCGCGCATCACCTGCTGAAAGGATGCCGACATGTGATTTAGGGACCGGTCCGTAAAAACCACCGAGAATTCTTCGAGACCGTTTGGGTCAACACTGTCCAGCAAAGCGGGCATGATTTTTCCTTTCCTGAGAGGTTCCTGAAGTTCTGAACGTTTTGGCGAATTTCGTAAAGCACCTTACGCACGTCACATGTTGACGCAACGGAACCTTTCTCTTCAGATTGTTTTTTGCATCTCACACGGCCCGATCAAGGCACAAATGACGCCAATTAGGGTCACCCCTACTTTACACTTTGACGTGTTTCTGACCAGATACATACACTTTGTACAAGAAAGGTAATTTCGCAGGTGACAGGGCAAAAACGGATAAGTTTTCAGGTAGTTCGCGACGAAGTCAAAAGAAGGATCGAAGCCCGTATTTGGCCGCAGGGATCTTTGCTGCCGACCGAGACACAGCTGGCCGAAGAGTTCAATTGCGCCCGCGCGACCGTAAACCGGGCCCTTCGGGAACTGGCCGAACAAGGCTATGTCGAAAGAAAGCGGAAAAGCGGGACACGGGTCAAAAAAGAACCCAGCAAACATGCCAAGCTGGAAATCTCGCTCGCGCGCCAGACAGTGGAAAACCAGAATGCCACCTATCGCTACGCTTTGGTCGAACGAAACGTCGTACCCAGCCCTGGCTGGCTGGCATCGCAACTGAGCGTTTCACCGGACGCGCGCGTCCTTCATATCATCTGCATGCACTACGCGGACAACCGCCCCTTTCAGCTAGAAGAACGCTGGATCAATATCGAGGCCGTTCCGGATGTCGAACACGCCGATCTGAACCAAAACGGGCCGCATGAATGGTTGCTGAAGACCGCACCCTTTACCGAAGCCGAAATCGCGTTCTGTGCCGTTTCCGCTGACGGGCGACTGGCCGAATTCATGGGGACCACGACCGGCACCTCAATGATTCAGCTTGAGCGCACGACCTGGAAAGACGGAGAGCCGATGGCGTTTGCCCGCATGACGCATCACCCGGGTTTCTGCATCCGCTCAAAATACTGACTTATCCGATCGGGCCCGGAAGACGCTCTTCACTCAGCAGCACATTGGCCTCGACGTCACCGGCCCCAGGCAATGTCATGATGCGCCGCCGCAGGACGCGTTCAAAGTCCGACAGATCCCGCGCGACGACCCGAAGTCGGTAGTCATAAAGACCCAGCACATGCTCGACCGTCTGAACCTCGGGAATGGCGCTTACGGCACGTTCGAAATCCTCAAGGCTGACCTGCCCTTTGCGCGCCAGTTTCACACCCAGAAACACCGTCACCCCAAACCCCAAGGCCTCGGCGTTCAACCGTAACCGGCGCCCCTTGATGATACCTTCCTCCTCAAGCCTGCGGATACGCCGCCAGGTTGCCGGTTGCGAAAGGCCAAACCGTCGCCCCAACGCGCCCGCGCTTTGCGCCGCATCCTGCGCCAACGCACGTAAGATCTTGCGGTCGGTTTCGTCCAGTTCCGTCATACCGGCAGCACCTCGTCCCGTTTCACCCGGGCAATATGCATCAGCGCTTCGATGTCAGCGATGTGCGGCAACGTCAGAATGCGGTCACGATACACCTGCTGGTAGTGGGACATATCCCGCGCCAAAACGGAAAGGCGCACGTCGACCCGCCCGAGGAAGGTCTGAATCTCGATCACTTCGGCCACTTTGCGTGCGGCTGCGGTGAACTCGTCAAAGGCACGTGGCTGGGTCTTGTCAAGCGTGATCCTCAGCGAAACCTCAACCGCATACCCAAGCGCGACCCAGTCGATCACGGCCTCCTGCCCCTGAATGATCCCTGCCGCCTGCATCTTTTCAATCCGCCGCCAGCACACCCCTGCACTGATCCTGCACCGCTCGGCGAGTTCGGCTGTGGTCAGGCTCGGATCGGCCTGGAAATGACGCAGGATGCGACGGTCAGTATCGTCAAGCATGATTTTTTCACAAGATAGATATTTTGCGAATTATTCTTCATCTTTTTACAAATACTCAACCCCAATGCTATCGCCATTGCGCCGACGGACAGATAGAACCACCGCAATCGAAACTGAAAGGACCGGCAAAATGCGTGTCTATTACGATCGCGATTGCGACATCAACCTGATCAAAGACAAGAAAGTGGCCATCCTGGGCTATGGCAGCCAGGGACACGCACACGCGCTGAACCTGCGCGACTCGGGTGCCAAGAACCTGGTCATCGCCCTGCGCGAAGGCTCGCCCTCGGCCAAGAAAGCCGAAGCCGAAGGTCTGCAGGTGATGGGCATTGCCGAAGCCGCCGCATGGTGCGACGTCATCATGTTCACCATGCCCGACGAGCTGCAGGCCGAAACCTACAAGAAATATGTGCATGACAACATTAAGCCCGGCGCGGCCATTGCCTTTGCCCATGGCCTGAACGTCCACTTTGGCCTGATCGAGCCGAAAGAAGGCGTTGACGTCATCATGATGGCCCCCAAGGGCCCCGGACACACCGTGCGGGGCGAATATGTCAAAGGCGGCGGCGTGCCCTGTCTGGTCGCCGTGAACAACGACGCCACCGGCAAGGCGCTGGAAATCGGTCTGTCCTATTGCTCGGCCATCGGTGGCGGCCGCTCGGGCATCATCGAGACCAACTTCCGCGAAGAGTGCGAAACCGACCTGTTCGGCGAGCAGGCCGTTCTGTGCGGCGGCATCGTCGAACTGATCCGCTGCGGCTTCGAGACGCTGGTCGAGGCAGGTTATGCACCGGAAATGGCCTATTTCGAGTGTCTGCACGAAACCAAGCTGATCGTTGACCTGATCTATGAAGGCGGCATCGCGAACATGGATTACTCGATCTCGAACACCGCCGAGTATGGCCAATATGTCACCGGCCCGCGGATCCTGCCCTATGAGCAGACCAAGAAGGCGATGAAAGAGACCCTGTCGGACATCCAGACCGGTAAGTTCGTGCGTGACTTCATGCTGGAAAACGCTGTTGGCCAACCGACCATCAAAGCGGCCCGCCGTCACAACGATGAACATCAGATCGAGCAGGTCGGTAAGAAACTGCGTGACATGATGCCCTGGATCTCGGCCGGCAAACTGGTCGATCAGGAAAAGAACTGAGCCTGACTTTTGTCAGCACAAGGGCGGCCCCGGTGGCCGCCCTTTTCAGTTTGCAACCGCATTTCGATAGCACTCGCCCAGAACGTAATCCCAGCCGCCGTCGTAACTGCCGCGTTTGTCCGGTGCTTCGGTTGCCCAGACCTGCCAGCCGGAATGGGTAAGGACTACCTTTGTTTGCCCCGGCCCGTGGTCTTCAAATTCGACTGTCACCAGGGTGGAAAGCTTTTCGTCTGTTCCGGGATGCCAGGTAAACGCCACCTTTTGCCCGGGCGCAAACGACAGAACCTCTCCCCAGTCCGAACGTGTGCCGTCAAACATGGTTTCGTAAATCGCGCCGCCTACAAACGGCTCGATCGAGACAGAAAGTGCCGGTCTACGGTATGCGGCGGACACGGCATGGCCATGCAGCGGCCACCATTTTCCAATCCGGTTCACAAATACATCAAATGCCCGTTCACGCGTCGCATTTACAATCACCGTTTTGACGATGGGATCAGTCATGGTTCTGTCCCTTCTCATTAAATTCGGCCGCATAACCTTCCAGCACTTCGGACCAATACCGGTCCAGCCAATCCCGCAACTCGGCAAGCCCCTCGGGGCGGGCAGCATATATCCGCCGGGTCCCTTCGGCACGGCACACCACGAGGCCCGCATCGGTTAGAACCCGAAGATGCTGGGACACGGCAGGACGACTGACAGGCATGTTTTCAGCCAATTCCCCAACTGCCTGCGGCTTGATTGCAATCGCTTCGAACAATTGTCGCCGGGTGGGATCACTTAAAGCAGAGAATACATATTGGTTAGCCATCACTTACCGTAAGTAAGAACTTACTGATTGTCAAATATGGCGGCGTGACATCCCCGGATGCGCAAGATAAGGGGAAGCCATGGTAGAGAGCCCCAATTCACGCGACTGGAGCGGTGTTGTAACGCTTGGCCTGATCTGGGGCGGCACTTTCATGGTCGTTGCCATGGCCCTGAAAGGTTACGGCCCGATCACCGTGGCAACCGCCCGAACGACACTGGGTGCACTGACTTTGCTGTTGATGATGGCGGCGACGGGCCGAAAAATTCCCACTGGAAACCCGGCACTCTGGTGGTCGATCATAATCATCGGCATCCTGTCGACAGCCCTGCCCTTTGTCCTGCTAAGCTGGGGACAGCAATTTGTTCCGTCAGCCTTTGCCGGGCTTTCCATGGCCGCAATCCCGTTAATGGTTTTGCCGCTTGCCCATTTCTTTTCCGATGAACCGATGAATGCGCGCAGACTGTTCGGCGTAACCCTTGGGTTCACCGGTGCGCTGATACTGATCGGGCCAGGTCTTGCACAATTGGGGTCGGGGGCTGAACCCATGGCTCAACTGGCCTGCGTCGGTGCAGCATTGTCCTACGCCCTGGCCTCGATCTTCACCCGCCGCTGCCCGCCCGTTGATCCGGTTGTCCTGGCCGCCTTGACGCTTGTGGTCGGTGCTGTGCTGTTGCTGCCGATCATGTTGGTTTACGAAGGTATTCCCCGTTGGGAAGGCACCCGGCCCGGTCTTGCCATCATCGTGCTGGGCCTGTTCCCCACTGCCTTTGCAACGCTCCTGCGGGTTTCCATCATTCGCAGCGCCGGATCCGTTTTCCTTACCCTGGTGAACTATCAGGTTCCAATCTGGTCAATGGTGTTTGGCGCTTGGATCCTGTCCGAAGCGCTGCCTTTCCGGTTCTATCTGGCGCTGGCAATGATCCTGACGGGGCTGGCCATCAGCCAATGGTTCAGCCTTCAGAAACTGCTTTTCAGACGCTAGCCAGCCGCCGCCTCGACCTCGGAGACGATGCGGTCAACGACTTGATTCAACAGGGTATCATCTTCGCATTCGGCCATGACACGGATCAGCGGCTCAGTCCCGGACATGCGAATCAACAAACGCCCCTGCCCGTTCAATCGCGCTTCGGCATCGGCTATCGCCGTCTTGACGTTCTGAGCTTCCAGGGGATGCTGGCCAACTTCGTAACGGACGTTTTTCAGCAATTGCGGAACTTTCTCAAACTGCTGCGAGATCTCGGAGGCGCTGCGGTCAGCCCGAACCATTTCCGCCAGGAAATGCAGCCCTGCCATCAGCCCGTCCCCGGTGGTTGCGTAGTCCGTCATCACGATATGACCCGACTGCTCGCCGCCCAGATTGAACCCGCCTTCGCGCATGCGTTCTACAACATAGCGGTCACCTACCGCTGTGCGTTCAAGTCGCAGCCCCCGCGCAGCCAGGTGCCGCTCGAGCCCGAGGTTGGACATGACCGTTGCCACCAACGCCCCGCCGGTCAGCCGATCAGCACGGGCCCAGCTGCTGGCGAGCAGCGCCATCAACTGATCACCATCGGCAACTTGCCCCTGTTCATCGACAATCACGACCCGGTCTGCATCACCGTCCAGGCAAATCCCTACATCGGCACCGTGGGCCACTACGGTTTCCGCCGCCATTTGCGGTTTGGTCGACCCGCAGTTAAGGTTGATGTTCTTGCCGTTGGGCGCGATGCCAATCGGAATGACCTCGGCACCCAACTCCCACAGAACCTCCGGGGCGGTGCGGTGCGCAGCGCCATTGGCGCAGTCGATCACAACTTTCAGACCATCGAGCCGCAATTCACGTGGCAACGAGGATTTCACACGCTCGCCATAGCGGAACCGCGCATCATCCACGCGACGCGCCCTTCCAATATTCTGAGCTTTGGCGGGGTGGACGCCTTGTTCAATCAGGTCTTCGATATCCATTTCGGCCTGATCTGACAGTTTGAAGCCGTCGGGGCCAAAAAACTTGATCCCGTTGTCTTCAGCCGGGTTGTGGCTGGCAGAAATCATCACGCCCAGATCAGCGCGCATCGACCGGGTCATCAGACCCACCGCCGGTGTTGGCACCGGGCCCAGCAGCAACACGTTCATACCGGTCGAAGTCAAACCTGCCGTCAGCGCGTTTTCCAGCATATAGCCCGAAAGGCGCGTATCCTTGCCGATGACCACGCGGTGCACGCCGGAGGCGTCGCGCCGGAAGTATCGCCCGACTGCCGCACCAATGCGCAAAGCCATTTCCGCCGTCATCGGATGCGTGTTGGCAGTGCCCCGCACCCCGTCGGTTCCGAACAATTTGCGCATCGGCGTTTTCTCCAAAATACCAGCTTTGGGACCGGATTACCGGACGGCAGTCCACAAGCGCAAGGCCTGAGCCGTCTCGGCCACATCATGGACCCGAATGATCTGCACACCTTGCGACAATCCGGCCAACGCAACAGCAATTGATCCTGGCGCACGCGCATCCTTGCGCGGTTCTTTGCCGATCTGACCGATGAATCCCTTGCGCGACACGCCCAACAGGATCGGGCAACCCAACCCGTGAAACAGGCTGAGGTTCCGCAACAGGGTCAAGTTATGAGCCTCGGTTTTGCCGAACCCAATGCCCGGATCGGCAATGATCTGGTCCCGGTTCAGGCCAAGGCCCTCAAGATGTTCGATCTGTCCATTGAGGAAATCGTATACATCCAGCAGGACGTCATCATATTGCGGGTCATCCTGCATCGTCGCGGGATCACCCTGCATGTGCATGAGGCAGACCGGGGCAGCGACCCGGGCACAAAACGGGGCCAGATCCGGATCAAAGGTAAACCCTGACACGTCGTTGATCAGCCCTGCCCCGGCTGCCCAGGCGGCTTCGGCGACGCTGGCCTTGCGTGTATCGATTGAAACCAAAGCATCCGTTTCCGCGCAGATCGCGGAAATCAGCGGGCGCGTCCGCTCGATCTCTTCAGCTTCCGGAACATATTCGGCGCCCGGACGGGTGGATTCCCCACCAATGTCCAGAATGCTGGCGCCATGCGTGACCATGGATTTAGCTGCGGTCACAGCGGCTTCGACCGAATTGTGCAGACCTCCGTCCGAGAAGCTGTCGGGCGTTGCGTTCAAAATGCCCATGATCTGCGGGACCGTCATGTCCAGACCTGCAACTGCCGCCCTTTTGCGGGTCAGGCGGCTGATCACTTCTTCCGGGATGTCGTTCACGGCGACCAGAACCGGGTCGCCGTCGCGTGTCAGTTTTTCCGCATGGGTGAACCACAAATCCTGCCCAGCCAACGACACCGCATGGGTCGGGCGCGTCAGTCCGTGCTGTACAAGAGGACGAAAATACGCGGTCACAGTTTGGCCTGATCCACCGGCACCGCCCGCAGGGGAGTTTTGGGAGCCTCTGGAAGATCGCCGCCTATGACCAACATCTCGCTGGCTTCGAATGTTGCCGCGAACCACGCTGCCAACGCAACCGAATCGGACGGCGCCGCTGACGGGCCATCCACCGCATCCAGAACGATCTTGGACGGCGCCCAGACACAAATCTGGCCGTTCTTCATGGCCCAATCCAGCTCTGTCCGCGTTGAAACCACCACGCACCGGTGATCGCGCGCCGCCAATACCCATGCATTTTGTTCAATGGCCAGCAGGTCGATCCGACGTTGTGTCATTGCATGACCGGTTTTCGGAACAGTCAGGTCCGATGCCCCGACACACAGGATCAGAGGGCGCTGACGGCTTTCAAGCTGATCGATCCAACCGGTCAGATTTTTCGACTGCATCGCCTCGTTCGACAAATAAACCAGACGTGGATGCGGCCGCTCTTCTTCAATCAGGTCATGATGGACCGTGTCCTTGCCGCGAACGATCTCGACGCCCAAAGCACCTGGACCCCGGTCCAGCTTTTCTATTCTGACAAAAGCCCTTACAGCCTGAGGTTCAAGCAAGATACGCTCGGCGATCCGGTCCGCCAAAGTTTCCAGAAGGTTCAACCGCTCAGCAGCCAGTTCAAATGCAATGGCTTCTGTGACGCGGTCGTAGGACAGAATCCGGTCGACATCATCATCAATCGGATCGCTGATCGGGCGCACTTCGACCACGATGTTGAAACAGATGCGCTGCGTTGTTCCCCGCTCGGCCTGAAATGCGCCGATTTCCACTTCGACGATGTGATCGCGCAGTGAAATACGGTCCAGAGGACCCCGGGACGCTGTCGCTTCCGAGCGTTCGGACGGGTGCGCAAAGGCAAGGCGGATTTCAGAACTCATGGGTATGGCCTTTTCGGGCTCGGGCAGTGCAGGTTGCCTATCATAGGCGGTGCGCAGGCCTATAACATTCATACAAACGCCATTCCAACCGCCTAAAACGCCACTTGGGCCATTTGCACCGGCGAGAACTTGCGAAACCCGAGCGTGCGAATGCCGGTTCAGCATTCGCGGTGCTTAGTCACCAATCGGAAGCAGGTCAGTTGCTCGCGGTACGGTAATTGTGACGATAGAAGATGTGCACACCGATCCGGGCGGTTTCCTTGTACACCCGCGACCAAGACGGGCGTACGGCTTTGGTGTGATAATGCGTTGCCCCTTCGGTCAGTTGATCTGCAATCCCATCAATGGACGTGCGGGCAACTTTAGCGACACGCTCATAGGCTTTCTTTTCGTGAATGACCTCTTTGCGGCCATCGCAGGTGTAGGTGAACTGACACTGGTACTTCTTGCCCGTTCCCTGCTGGATGACACCGCACAGATCATCCGGAAAGCGGCTGCTTTCAACCCGGTTCAAGATAACCTCGGCCACCGCAAACTGACCACGGACGCTTTCGCCGCGTGCCTCGAAGTACAGCGCTTCGGCCAGACACTTCCAATGCTCATCGCCGGTTGCCTTGGGCTGCTGGTCCAACCATTCCTTGGAATAGGATACGTCCAGCGGTTTGGCTTCTTTTCGGGGCGTAAATAGCTTCAGGTAATCACGAAAAACCTGACCCGGCAGTTCACTCCGAGTCACCAGCTCAGCCTTGGCGGAATGAGTCTCTTCCTTCTCGGCGAAGGATACAGTCGGCAGCACGGTTGCTGCCACAGTGGCAACAGCCATTATGTAACGTAGCATCAGATAACCTCGCACAGGCACTTCTCGCGCCATACCCTCCCCCGGCGGGCGCGATGAGGCTCTTAACGCACTGAGGGCGAAAGGTCTACATCTGAAAAAAATGCAAGAGGAAAATTGCCTGCGGGGTCGAGTTTTTTCGACCACAGGTCCTTCCAAAACCACTATTCCTAGGGCTTGCGACCCTTGTCAACCCCCAAGTCTGGACGAAATCGCCAGTTGAGCGGCAGCCAGCCGAGCGACAGGCACCCGGAAGGGCGAACAGGACACATAGTCAAAACCCAGATCGCGGCAAATCGAGATTGATTCGGGGTTTCCGCCATGTTCGCCGCAGACCGAAAGCGTGACATCCGGCTGCGCGGCACGCCCGCGTTCAGCCCCGAGTTTCAGCAGCTCGCCGACGCCGTCGCGGTCCAGTACATGAAACGGATCTTCGACAAACACGCCCTGGCGCACATAGGCGGACATGAACCTTCCCGCGTCGTCGCGTGACAGCCCATAGGTCATCTGGGTCAGGTCGTTTGTTCCGAAGCTGAGGAACGAGGTCTGTGGCGCGATCTCATCCGCACGCAGGCACGCACGCGGTGTTTCCACCATGACGCCCAGTCTGTATTCGAATTCCTGCCCCTTTTCCGAGGCGACGGCCGCAGCCACGGAGTCGATACGGGACTTCACCAGCTCGACCTCGCGCCTGGCGGAAACCAGCGGAATCATGACTTCGGGCACGACGGCCGCACCATCCATACTGGCTTCGATCGTGGCCTCGAAGATGGCCCGCGCCTGCATGTCATAGATTTCAGGCACCGTAACCCCCAGACGCACGCCGCGCAGGCCCAGCATCGGGTTGTATTCAGTCATCGCATTGACCTGCCGCTCGACATCCGACACCGGCAGATCAAGTGCTTCGGCCAGTTCACGTTGCCCTGTACGAGTGGTTGGAAGGAACTCGTGCAATGGCGGGTCGAACAGGCGGATGCAGACAGGTTGCCCTTCCATGATCCGGAAAAGCTGCACGAAATCTTCGCGTTGCATCGGCAGCAAACGTTCCAGCACAGCCGCACGACCCGACGAGGTCTGCGCAAATATCATCTCGCGCATGACAATAAGCCGACCGGGATCGAAAAACATATGCTCGGTTCGGCACAAGCCGATGCCCTGGGCTTGGAAATTCCGCGCGGTCTGTGCGTCCGCCGGCGTGTCTGCGTTGGCGCGGATTGCAATATCGCGCTCGGCGTCGGCCCAACCCATCAGTGTCTGGAAACAATCGTCCAACGCGGCCTCAAGCATCGCGGGCCGACCGGCCAGAACTTGACCCGAACTGCCATCAATTGTCAGTTCGTCACCGGTTTGGAAGACACGCCCGTCCGGAGCGGTCAGCAGCTTCTTTTTTGTCTGGAACCGCATCTCCGACGCGCCAACGATACACGGCAGGCCCAAACCGCGCCCGATAACCGCTGCGTGGCTGGTCATGCCGCCCTTTTCCGTCAGCACTGCCACTGCGGCATGCATACCGCGCACATCCTCGGGCGCAGTTTCGCGCCGCACCAGAATGCAGGGTTCACCACGCGCCGCGCTGGCCTGTGCCTCGGCGGAGGTAAAAACAATCTTGCCTGTTGCCGCACCCGGGCTGGCGGCGATCCCGGTGGTCAGGATGTCCCGCTCTGCCTTGGGGTGTACCTGCCGGTGCAGCAACTCGTTCAATGAGTGCGGATCAACGCGCATCACCGCGTCCTGCGGCGGCACAATACCGTCTTCGGCCAGACGCACGGCTATCCGCATCGCGGCGCGGGCACTGCGCTGAACGCGTACCCCGTCCAGAATATGCACGTGTCCGTTTTCGATAACGAATTCGACCTGCATTTCCTCACGCAGCTTTTCGCGCATCAGCGCGGCATGAGATTTCAGGTCGTTAAATGCATCGGGGGCCAGCTCTTCGAGTGACAAGCCGCGCGGGTCTTTTTCGAGATACAGCGCCGCCACGTCTTCGCCCAAAGCGTCCCGACCCTGGCTTTGACTCAGGTAACGGCCCGTGATCTGCGGCAGCCCGGTCGTGGAATCCACAAGCTGCAGAACTCCGGAACCGCATTCCCCCTGCCCGACGCCCGGTATCATTTCCTGAATGACAAGGCCAAGGCCGGCATCGGCCGGCGCGCCCTTGGCCTGACGCAGCAAACGCGCGGAAGTGCCATCCCAGGCTCGGGCCATCGAACGTAGAACACCGATTAGTTGCTCGCCCCGATCCTGCGGAAAGGCCTCTTCGGCTTCATCTTCGTAAGCGCGCAAGGACTGGCGCAACCCCTCGCGACCGGTGAGATCGATATCATCAAACAGGTCAGGGTCCAGCCGGGCAACATGGATGGCATAACTCTGGACAAAACGCAGATACAGTGCGGCCGCTGCTTCAGCTCCCATCTTGTCGGACAGGTCAACAAAGCGGGCGTCGTTCATGCCGATGTTCAGAACCGCGCCCGGCCCGCCCCAGTCGGGGTCCTCGGAGCTGGGACGCACACACAGCAATGCAGTCGGTTCGAACTGTTCCAGAATGGCGGCGATGTCGGGGATATGACCTTCGGCGATCCGGTGGACCGCATCGAATGACAAGGCGACCGTGCGCGGGACCGGCAGGTCAAGCCGGACCAGACGTTGCAGGCATTTCGCCCGGCCGCCATGGGTATGGGCGGCGACGGGCGCGTCGGATGTGATCAGCGTTGTATGCGGGTTATTCTGCACTGCGGCACCTTTTGATTTCACCGCAGCATAAGCGCAAACACTGTTGGCGCAAGTGAGTTCTGGGTCAGCCTTCGATCTTGCTGAGGTCGGCGACGCCCAGACAAACCCGGCGGATCTGGCTGAGCAGGTTCAGACGGTTGCGGCGGAGAATATCATTGTCGGTATTCACCTGAACCTCGTCAAAGAACGCATCGACCGGGCCGCGCAACGCGGCCATGGTAGCCATCGCCTTTGGAAAGTCCTCGGCCTTCAGCGCAGGTTCGATTTCGGCCTGCGCCTGATCCAGCGCAGCAAACAGCGCCCTTTCGCTGTCGGTCTCCGCAAATTTTATGTCGGCGCCATAGGAGTATTCGACGCCATCCTTCTCCTCGGCCTGTGTCAGGATGTTGTTGGCGCGTTTGAACCCCTGCACGAGGTTCTCTCCATCCTCGGTCGCAATCACCGCATTCAGCGCGCGGGCGCGTTTGACCAGCAGGTTGAGGTCGTCATTGCCGTCCATCGCGATACAGGCGTCGATGATGTCGTGGCGGATACCCTCGTCACGCAGGAAGACTTTGAGGCGGTCATGGAAGAAGGAGAGGAGGTCGTCAGATGCGTCTGGAACCTTTTTCTCCAGCTCAAGAAACGCCGCCGCTGGTGATCCTTCAAGCCCTTCTTTGACTGTCTGAAAGGCCGCACCAAATACGCCGTGCTCGGCGATTTTTTCCAATAGAACGCGTGTATTCGCTTCCGGCAGCGCGTCGTTGATAGCACTTTCCGCTCGAACCAATTGGCTGTCGAAGAAACGGTCCATCCGAACACGCAGATTGTTATCCAGCACCAGCCGAATAACGCCCAACGCCGCGCGGCGAAGGGCAAATGGGTCTTTCGATCCGGTCGGCTTTTCATCAATCGCCCAGAACCCGGTCAGTGTGTCCAGCTTGTCGGCAAGCGCTACGGTCACCGACAGCGACGCGGTCGGCACGTCATCCGACGGACCCAGCGGCGAGTAGTGCTCCTGTGCCACGGCGGCGACGGTCGCGTCTTCGCCTGCGGCCGCGACGTAGTAGCGGCCCATAAGCCCCTGAAGTTCGGGGAATTCATAGACCATCTCGGAATTCAGATCGGCCTTGGCCAGACGCGCGGCTTTCTCGGCCTGATCCGCATCCGCCCCCGCCACCGGGGCCAGTTCGCGGGCCAGCGCTGCGATGCGGTCGATCCGTTCGGCCTGCGTGCCCAGTTTGTTGTGGAAGGTCACATTCTCCAGCGCACGGGTCCACTGGGCGATGTCCGACTTGGCAACGCGCAGGTCGTTCTCCCAGAAAAACTTGGCGTCTGCCAGACGCGCCGACAGAACCTTCTGGTTCCCGGCCAGAATGGTTGCCCCGTTGTCAGCGGTTTCACGGTTTGCAACGGTAATGAACTGTTCGATCCGACCCGTTTTGGGATTGCGGACCGAAAAGAACTTCTGGTGTTCCTTCATCGAGGTTTGCAGAACCTCGGGTGGCAAATCCAGGAATTCACTATCAATCTTGCCCATCAGAACGACCGGCCATTCGACCAGACCGGCGACCTCGGCCAGTAGCCCGTTATCCTCGACCACTTCAAGACCGGCAGCGAAGGCAAGGTTCTGGGCGTCATTCCAGATATGTTCGGCGCGCTCCTCGGGAGACAATACAACAAAGGCTCGCTTCAACTTGGCCGAATAGTCCTCGAAAGACGAAACCGAGAAACGATCCGGCGCCATGAAGCGATGACCGGCGGTTCTGTCCCCGGCGGTGATCCCCTCGACCTCAAGCGGAACCACCTGCGCTCCGGCCTCGTCGGTCAGGATACACAGGATCGAGTGCAAAGGGCGTACCCAGCGCATCGGGCCACTGCCCCAGCGCATCGATTTGGGCCAAGGGAAATTGCGGATGGTGGCCTCAAGCACCTCGGACACGATATCGGCAGCCGGGCGACCCGACTTTTTGATGGTTGCGAAATACACCGCACCTTTGGGTGTCTCGCGTTCTTCCAACTGATCGCGGGTCAGGCCCGCGCCGCGCAAAAACCCTTCGATGGCTTTGTCCGGCGCGCCGACCTTCGGGCCTTTACGCTCTTCCCGGATGGTGGGGCTTTCGGCCAGCAACCCCTCGACCGCCAATGTCAGACGGCGCGGAGTGGTCATCGCTGCGGCCCCGGCATACGTCAGACCGGCCTCGACCAGACCATCTGTCACCTTCTTTTTCAGATCCTCACCCGCACGGCGCTGCATGCGTGCGGGGATTTCCTCGGAAAACAGTTCGATCAGCAGGTCGGGCATTTTCGGTCCTTAGAAATTCACGATCGTCTGGATGACGATGGCGTTGGCGATATCCACAAAGAATGCGGATACAAGGGGCAGCACGATAAAGGCAATAGGCGACGGCCCATATCGCTTGGTCACGGCGGTCATATTTGCGATGGCGGTCGGAGTGGCACCCAGCGAAAAACCTCCGAACCCGGCAGCCAGCACCGCAGCGCGGTAATTCGACCCCATGATCGGAAACAGCACCCAGATAACGAATGCCACCGCAAACAGGGTTTGCGCGGTCATGATTGCGGCGATTGCAATTCCAAGTTCCGCAATGGTCCACAATTGCAGGCTCATCAGTGACATGGCCAAAAAAGCACCCAACGCGAACTCGGAGATCAGCGCCAGCGACGGAGTTCGCGCAACCGGAGGGGCTGAGGGCGCGATGGCCGATCGGACGTTGGCGATCACGATGCCCATGATCAGGCAGGGCACGAACAATGGCAGTTTGAGCCCGGCTGCCGTGATGACTTCGCTGAGTGCGTAACCAAGAATGATGGCCAGATTCAGATGAAGCAAAACGCGCATCACCGTCAGGTGATCTATTCCGGCGCTCGCTTCATCCGGATTGTCCGGCAGACCAACGGTGTGCTCTTCTTCCGGCCGATCCGGGCTGAGGCTGCGCCCTTCGATCAGAAACCGAGCGACGGGGCCGCCGACAAGCGCAGCCAGAACAAGACCCAGCGTGGCCACGGCCACACCAAGTTCGGTCGCGCCTTCCAGACCGGTGGCCCGGCCCACTTCCGGGGCCCATGCGATTGCAGTACCGTGACCGCCGATCAGCGCGGCAGAGCCAAACAATACTCCGGATTGCATCGGGTACCCGAACACGACAGCCCCAACCGCGCCAATGACGTTTTGCGCAACAATTGTGATCAGAGTTAGGACAAGAAGCAAAAACAGGGGCTTGCCGCCCGCAATCAGATCCGACAATCGGGCATTCAATCCGATCCCGGCAAAGAACAGCACCAGAAGGAAGTCCCGCGCCGCCAAACCAAAGGACAGTTCAAGACCCGCCACCAAATACAGCAGAAGCACAACGAGCGACGCCAGCAGCCCCCCTGTTACCGGTTCGGGGATGTTGAACTGACGCAGAGTTGCGACCCGGGCGTTGATCTCGGCACCGATCAGGTAAACCGCAAATCCCAGCGTCGCTGTCAGGAAATCGGGGATCTGGACCGTATCAACCAAAATGAACCTCTTACTCCTGTGGCCGCGGCGGACATTCTTCGCCCACAACTGTCCCGTCATAAGCCTTTTCGCCGCAATTGTTCAGCCTGTGCCAGACATAGCCCTGCCCGCCATCGGTCACGGCCACAATGCGATCGACCCCGAAATGGACGTTTTTAATGGCGACATACGCCCGCGCATGTCCGGTTTTCAGCGCATCGGCGACGGCCAAGGCATCATAGCAGTCAAACCAGCCGGGCGCGGTTAGCGGTTCGGGATCGTCGGCAGGCATGAAGGCTGCGGACAAATCTTCCAATGTCAGCTCTGTTTCGAAACAGGCGCGATAGCGGATCGGCGAACTATCCGCGTCAATCGCCTCAAATGCGCTGTATTTGATAGCAACCGGCTGGTTCGTTTTGACTTCCGTCAGAACGACATCCTTGCCCGGTTTCGCTTCGACATCATAGTAGAACCCGTAAATCTGCAAATAATACATGCTGATGCCCGCGATGGCCGCGCACATCAACAGAATGACAACAAGGACCTTTCCGGCCGAACTTTTTCTTTTTTCGCTCATGCTGCCCCTTCATTCATCGTTGAAAATAGGACAACCTCGCGCAGATTGCAGAACTGATCGAGGCACACTGAATGGAAACGACCCTTGCCATCGGCTTTTTTGGCGCGCTTTTCGCGATTATGAACCCGGTCACCAACCTGCCGGTGTTCCTGAGCGTCACACAGAGCCTGTCCGTCGCCGACCAGCGAAAAGTTGCGATCAAGACTGCTGTCTATTGCCTGATCCTGGGTGGAGGGTTTGCCGTCATCGGCAGTCAGGTATTGGGTCTTTTTGGAATCAGCGTCGACGACCTGCGCGTTGCCGGGGGCCTTGTCGTTCTGATGTTCGGGCTGAACATGCTGAACGGTAACGAAAGCAGTTCGCACCATGGCACGCAGGATGAAAAGCAATCCTATGCGACGCTTGAAGCGGTCGCTTTTTACCCGCTTGCATTTCCCATTCTCGTGGGTCCCGGAACGATTACAACCCTGATCCTGTATGCTCATCGCATCAAAAGCCCGACCGAAGCCATTGTGTACACATGTGTTTTTCTTGCGGTCGTGCTGTTGCTTCTGATCACGTTCTGGAACGCCACGGCCCTGGCAAAGCGGCTGTCTGACAACGCGCGCGTGATCATGAGCCGGTTCATGGGCATGATCCTGTCGGCCATCGCAATCGGCATGATCGCGGACGGCCTGAAGGCATTGCTTCCCGGTTTGGCCTGACCGGCCCATCAGCCCGCGTGACCGGCGGCCCCGGTCAGAACAAACGCATCCGCACATTGTTTGGCCAGCGCCCGCACACGCCCGATATACGCCTGACGCTCCGTCACCGAGATCACGCCACGGGCATCAAGCAGGTTGAAGATGTGCGAGGCCTTGATGCATTGGTCATAAGCGGGGTGCGCCATGATGATACGCTTCCCGGTCTTGGGATCGTCATGTTCCTGCGCCAGAATGGCGGCGCATTCTGCCTCGGCCTCTTCGAATTGACGCAGCAATACCTCGGTATTGGCCACATCGAAGTTCCAGCGGGCGTATTCCTCTTCGGTCTGTTTGAAGATGTCGCCATAGGTCAAAGGGCTGGACGATTGCGGGTCGTTGAACGGCATGTCCATCACGTGATCAATGCCCAGCACATACATCGCCAGACGCTCGAGCCCATAGGTCAGTTCACCCGAGACCGGCGCGCAATCATGTCCGCCGACCTGCTGGAAATAGGTGAACTGGCTGACTTCCATCCCGTCGCACCAGACTTCCCAGCCAAGACCCCATGCGCCCAGAGTTGGGCTTTCCCAGTCATCTTCGACAAATCGGATGTCGTGCAATTCCATGTCGATGCCGATCGCCTCGAGGCTGCCCAGATACAACTCCTGCAGATCGGGCGGGCTGGGTTTGATCAGCACCTGATACTGATAATAGTGCTGCAACCGGTTCGGGTTTTCGCCATAGCGACCATCAGTGGGACGGCGCGAGGGCTGCACATAGGCCGCAGCCCAGGGTTTGGACCCCAGCGAGCGGAGCGTCGTGGCAGGATGAAACGTGCCAGCTCCAACTTCCATGTCATAGGGCTGCAGAATGGCGCATCCTTTGGTGGCCCAGTAGGTCTGAAGCCTCAGGATGATCTCCTGAAATGAACGTGGAGCGCTGGACGGTTCGGTCATGACATTTCCCCTGGACGCCGCAGCATCCGTTTCCGGTCGGTTTTGCCCTTCCTATGCAAGGGGTCCGGGGGCGTCAACGGGCCAGTGGGCTCGTCATGTCTCTGTGCGGCCACACTGGAAATTCCCCGTAATCTGGCCATGGCGTTCCGAGGCTGATTTGGCGTATTCTCCGGGCTGAAAAAACTCTGCGAAACACAGGCGGACAATGGCACGCATATTCACTTCAATTGCATTTCTTTTTCTACTGGGTGTGCGCGCCGTTTTTGCGCAACAGGATACGGGTGTCTGGGTCCAGATCGAGGCACAACCGACCTTGCAGGCGGCGCAGGATCGGGCGCAGATCTATGCAAATACCCTGCCCGACGTGAATGGGTTTCGCCTTAACAGCGGCTGGTATGCCATTGTAATAGGACCCTATTTACGATCAGATGCGGATCAGGTTCTGCAGGTTTACCGGGCTGAGGGTCAAATCCCGTCGGACAGTTTCATTGCCTTTTCGAACGCACTGGGGCCGCAATTCTGGCCAGTTGGTGCGAACGTTCTGGATCGGGGCGCGGTAACGCCGCCGGTTCAAACCCAGGCGCAAACAGAACAGCCGCAAGCTGCAGCGGTTCCGCAAGATGCCGATGAAACCCGATCGCAAGCTCTGCAGGGCGAACGTCTGCTGACTGCGCAGGAACGCAAAGACCTGCAGTCAGCATTGCAGTCGGAGGGTTTCTATAACTCGACGATCGACGGGGCATTTGGTCAGGGTACACGCCGTTCCATGGCCGAATGGCAGCGCTTCAATGGGTTTGAAACCACCGGCGTTCTGACGACGCTGCAGCGCAAGGCCTTGATGGATGACTACAATGCACCGCTGATCAGCGTTGGCATGAAGCGTTATGCAGACCCGCAGGCCGGTATTGAACTGGACTTGCCGCTGGGTGTTGTGGCCTTTGACCGCTACGAAGCACCGTTTGCGCATTTCAATGCGACCTCAGATCTAAATGCACAGGTGCTGTTGATCAGCCAGGAAGGTGACAAAGCGACGTTGCGCGCTTTGTACGAGGTGATGCAGTCGTTGGAAATTGTTCCGCTGAACGGCCCGCGCACCCTGCGGGGCGATCGCTTCACGCTGGAAGGCCGCGGGAAAGGGATCGTATCGTATACGCAGGCCGCATTGAAGGATGGCAAGATCAAGGGCTTCACCCTGGTCTGGCCGGAAGGGGACGAGGCGCGTCGTGCACGCGTACTGGCCTCCATCAACGCCAGCTTTGCCACAACGGATGCCGTCCTTGACGCCGGTGCCGGCGCGGATGCGGAACAGCGGATCGACCTGGTTTCAGGCTTGCAGGTGCGTAAACCGCGCTTGTCCCGCTCGGGCTTCTTCGCCGCTGCCAACGGTACGGTTCTGACGGTTTCGGAAGTGGCAAACAACTGCACCCGTATGACCCTGGACGACGATCAGGAGGTTCAGGTGGCGTGGGACGATGCCGATCTAGGCGTGGCCGTGTTGCGCCCAAGCCGGGCACTTGCCCCCATGAGCGTGGCCGAATTCAGCGCAGATGAGCCTCGTATCCGATCCGAAGTGGCCGTATCTGGCTTTTCCTATCTGGGCGCATTGGGTGCACCAACACTGACTTTCGGTCAAGTCGCCGATGTGCGGGGCCTGAATGGCGAAGATGGAATAAAACGTCTTACACTGGTCGCACAGCCCGGCGATGCAGGCGGTCCGGTGTTCGACGACAGCGGAAACGTGGTCGGGATGCTTCTGCCTAAGGCCTCTGACGGTCGCACCCTGCCCGACTCGGTCAGTCTTGCCGCCTCGGTTGATCGACTGCGTACAGTCCTGGATAAAGCCGGTGTTGCAGGTCAGCCTGGGCAGGCAGTCGGTGAAATTTCACCAAACGAGTTGAACCGCCGCGCAACCGGAATGACTGTTCTGGTTCACTGCTGGGACTAAGAAACCGTTAGGTTCCACTAATGGCGTCGCCTGACCAGGCGGCGCCATATCTGTTTTCCGAAGCTTCAGAATATGTCCGGTGTGACGCGGATCAGCGTGGGCACCGGCGCATCAAACGCCGCACGGATGGCGGATTGCAAGTCGACCCCCGAGTTGGGTTGGGACGACAACGCGCCAAATGCTTCGGCCAGCTTGCAGAAATCTGGATTGCGAGCCTCAACGGCATTCGGCGCAATCTGGCTGCGCACCATGCTGTCTTCAATTTCCTTCAGCTTGCCATTGTCCCACAGAATGATTGGCAGGGACAAACCCAGTTCGACCGCCACGCCCAATTCCTGCATCGTGTACTGGAACCCATAGTCCCCGGCGATCACGGCCGTGGGCTTGCCGCGTCGGGCAATCGCGCCGCCAATGCCGGCAGGCAACGCATATCCCAACGTGCCGAACCCGGTCGGGTGATGCCAGTGATACGGATAGGCCATGTCCCAGAGTTCCTTTGCGACATAGGCAAACTGCGTCATATCCGAATAAATCATTGAATCTGCGGGCAAAGCCGCGCGCATCACATCAATCGCTGCGGCGATCCCGGGGCGTTCGGCGTCGATTTCGGCCCGCCACTTGGTACGGGCACTGGCCACCTCCTCGGCAGTCCAACCAGTTGCCGGTTTCACCTTATCCAACACCGCCCAAAGCGTTTTCGCAAAGCTTTCACCATCCGCCTGCAGCTTGATCGCTGCACGATGTCGGTCTGACAGAACCTCGGGGTCCAGATCGACGCGGATCAGTTGCGATGTGTGCCCAAGTTTGTCGCGCCAGAGATCGACTTCCCCCAATTCTGCCCCAACGGCGACAACCAGATCCGCTGACGCGATCACATCGGCGCTGCCCGGTCGTGTCAGCATCGCCCCGAAATCCAGAGCATAGCCGGTGCCCGCCATTCCCCGCCCAGCAAAGGTGGTGAAGCACGCCGCCCCCAGTTGCGTTAATATCTGCCGCCACAGATTTGAATGCGCCCCTCCGCCCAGAATGAACAGGGGGCGGCGCGAGATATTCAGCATCGACAGGACCGGCGCGATATCAGGTGGCAGCACTTTTGTTCTGAGCCCGGGCTGATTCGGGAACGGCGCCGGGTCAGCCTCGGCCTCAAGCTGTGCGATCGGCACCTGAATGTGTTTGGGGCGGGGGCGCTTCAGCTCAAACTCTTCGAACGCGCGTTCGACCAGGCCAAAGGCCGCGTCGGCGGTGTTGGCCAGGCAGGACCAGTCCGCCACGGTTTCCGCGGCGGCGCGCTGATCCTTCATTTGATGCAATTGGCCCCGCTGGGCATTTACCTCATCCAGACAAGATGACAGAACCAGCATCGGGACGGAATCGGAATAAGCCTGCCCCATCGGCGTCATGATATTGCACAATCCTGGTCCGGAAATCACATAAGCCACGCCCGGTTTCCCGGTAGCACGAGCATAGCCGTCGGCCATAAAGCCCGCCCCCTGCTCGTGCCGCGCCAGCACATGCTTGATGCCCGCCTCTTCGATACCGCGATACATTTCCTGGTTATGTACGCCCGGAATGCCAAAGATCACATCTACGCCACGATCCCTAAGCATATGCGAGATCTGCGCACCAAGGGTTCTTTTCATCAACTTCTCCAGAATTGAACGGTGAAGATCGCGTAAACCGCCAGCAGTTCAAGCCGACCGACCAGCATACCCGTGATCAGCAGCCATTTCGCCGTATCGCTCAACCCCGCGAAATTGCCGGCCGGTCCGATCTGATTGCCGAGGCCCGGTCCGACATTGGCAAGTGCGGTTGCAGCACCGGACACGGATGTAATGAAATCCAACCCGGTCAGAGCCAGCGCCCAGGACAGGACGCCCATCGTCAGCACGAAGAACATGAAGAAGCTCATGACCGAGGTCAAAACATCTCGGCTGATGGGGCGGCCGTCATATTGCGGTGTGAACACGCCGTGTGGCGAACGAATGCGGCTGATCTGGGTTTTGATCGACGCGAACAAAAGCTGATACCGGAATACCTTGATCGAACAGGCCGTAGAACCCGCGCAGCCACCGATCAGACCGATCAGAAAGAACAGCATAATCGGAAAATTGCCCCAACCCATGTAGTCGACGCTGGCATAGCCCGTGCCGGAAATGATCGAGGTGATGTTGAACAGCGATTCCCGCAAAGCTCTTTCCCAATGGTGCGGGAACACGGTCGTCAGAAAGACGGTCATGACAACGACCAACACCGCAATGGTCGCCAGAAAGGCGCGAATCTGGCTGTCTTGCCAAAGCGAACCGGTGTTGCCATTGGCCAGTTGCACATACCGCACGAATGGCAGTGCAGCCAGAATCATGAAAACGGCAGCGGCATACTCTGTAGGACCCGAGAATACGGCGAATGAGCTGTCATAGTTGGCAAATCCTCCGGTCGCGATGGTCGTCATCGAATGCACGGCGGCGTCGAAAAAACTCATCCCGAAGGCTGCATAGACCAGGGCACAAATCAGAGTCAGTACAACATAGATCATGGAAATCTGCCCGGCGATCTCTTGCGCGCGCGGCAGAATCTTTCCCATGGTCTCAAACCCTTCCGAGCGGAAGATCTGCATCCCCCCGACGCGCAGTTCGGGTAGGAACACCATCGCAACCACGATGATTCCGATCCCGCCCAACCATTGCAGGATTCCGCGCCACAGCAGCAATCCAGTGGGCATGCCGTCCAGGCCCGATAGAACCGTGGACCCTGTCGTAGTCAGGCCGGACATGGCCTCGAAATAGGCGTCAACGAAACGCAGTTCGGTTTCGCCGAACATGAACGGAATGGCGCCAAACACCGGCAGGGCAACCCACACGCCGGTTGTCAGCAGAAAGGTCTGGCGGATTGTCAGCCCCTCGCCCACACCGTTCGAACAGCTCATGGCCAGGACCACGCCGGTCATAACGGTAATGACGGCGCTTTCCAGAAACACATTCCATTCGCCCCGCCCTTCGATCAGGTCAGCAAGCAACGGCAGCAGCATGGTCGCCCCTAGAATGGCGACCAACAGGCCAATCACATATCCAACCGGGCGCATATCCGTCATGAGGCGCAGCGTTGGCGCGCCTGCACGACTGTGTCAAGCGGATGTCGGGATCAACTGTCCGATTTTGGTGCCTGAACTGGCATCGCGGGCGGTTTGGAAGGTGCCCGGGTGCGCCGCACCGGCTGTTCGGCGGCGGTTTTAGGTTTTGCCGCCGCTGGTGCCTCGGATGCCTTGCTTGCTTGACGCGCGACAGGCTTTGGCTCGGCCTCCGGCTGTTTGGTTGTCACTATTTCGGCCGTCTTGCCTGCCTGAGATTTGGGTGCCGCCACTTTGACGGTTTCAGGCTTTGCCGCCGCTTCCGGCTTGACCGCTGGCTTTTTGGGCGTCGGCGCCTCGGCCACAGTAGCGGACGATTTTGCGCTGGCCGGTTTCGGCGTGGCAGCGTTGACGACCGGCGTGGTCTTAGATTCCACTTTCTTTGCCACCGGTTTGGGCGTGACAGACGACGCTCTGACAACAGGTGCCTTTGGCGTTGCCTGCGCTTTAGGTTTTGCCCGGTTCTTTGGTTCTACCGCTGCCTTTGGTTTTGCCGCTGCCTTTGGCTTTGCCGCTGGCTTTGCGCGGACTGGTTCCTTAGCAGGTTCCACCGCAGAGGACTCAGACGCTGCCGCACGTAGTGCCTGCAAGGGTACTAAAGGCAACTCGATCGCAGAGCGGGTCATGATTTGCATGATCTTCATCTGATTGACCATGGCATAGCCAGCCACACGCACGGCCGCAGCCTGAAGTTCCAATGGTCCGGAAATCGGGTTCATCTACTAATTCTCCTCTGAAAGCGATGCAGGCAGAGACAGAGCAAAGGGGATTCCCCGGCTCGGGCCCTTTGGGCGGCAGACCGAATTTGCAATCCAAGGCGTTGCACGTCCCGGCATCCCTCAAGGTGTCGCACCACCTGGTGCGATCATGCTGCATCTGCATTGTCTTGCAGACTACCCGGATATTTGTGCTTGTGCAGAATTTTTGCTGCAGTGCGGCAAAAAATCGCCAAGACGCACCCTATTTTCGGAAAACTGCCCTTAAATCAGGCAGATCAACCGACGTGGAACAATGTGGTGAACAGCCGGGGATCCAGACTGGCCGCCGCAAAGGTCGGCCCTTCTGTCAGAATGGACACCGCGTCGTGGCTGTGCAGGCTTTCCTGATGGCTGGCAACTACCCGGAAATCGCCGATGTGGTGGTCCGCCAGCAGTTCGGCACAGAACAACCGAGCGGCGTCCTCGACAAAAATCGGGTTGGCGGCATTCAGTTCGGCAAACGCCTGCTCATCTTCGCGCTTGACCATGACCTGAGTTTCGGTCGGAACCGCGCGACGGCACAGGGCAATCAGGTCCTCGAACCACAAGCAATCTGCGGCGCTGTCGACAACGACCGAGATTCGCGCGACCGAACGCTGCGAATGCGGTGTCGCCAATTGCCCCCGCGATGCGCGTGCGTGCTCGCTCAATTCCAGCGAACATGGGCAGGTTGAAGAATAGACGTAGTCCAGATGCATGATCTTCTGACGCACGCCATTTTGTTCGACCAGTTCAAGCGCGATATCATAATACTGGAACCCACCCAGGCCAGAGCGGAGGCTTTCAACGCGATCTGGAAACGAGAACCGCATCTGAATACGCGCATCGAAACTGTCCAGATCGGTCTTATAGTCGTCCAGTGCCGCTTCCATCACCTCGAAACTGAAGGTGCGTTCCGCGTGTTTGTAGAAGGATCGCATGATCCGGGACATGTTGATGCCCTTTTTCCCGGCCTCAAGGCTGACAGTGCCCGTGACCGAGGTTTCCAGCGTCAGATCCTCATCATTTTTGCGGTGAAAGCGGATCGGCAGGCGGAAATTCGAGATACCCACATGCTGAATTTGCTGCTTTGCGCCGCGGATCAGGCTGGACGGACCGTTTTGCAGATCGGGCAACGTCGCGCGATACGCCTCATCGACGCGAAAGTTCTGAGGGTATTGCCGCGACAAAGGGGGATAATTGGACGCAATCAAGCCGGGAACAAGCCGGGCAACAGCAGGATCAAGCTGATTGATCTCGGCCTCTGTAGCAGATTCTGCCCATTTGCGCAGAAGCTTCAGCGCCGCGGCAGCATCTTCGTCGTCGGGTGCGTCGTTCAGGTCGCCGGGGTAAACGTTCATCAATCAGATTTCCTCGGGGTTGGTCGTCGGAATATATACGACTGTCGTTCTTTTACCAGTCTTGCCCGATAGGCGCGCAGTATCAGATCGCACTGCAAAAAATAATGCAAAACCGTCATTTTCAACAAGAATGCGCCGTTCCTTGCGAAATTCCTGCATTGGTTCGCAAGTCGCGATAGCCCAGGACTGGATGTCTGTCGCAAACGGGACAGTTAATTCAAATTTCCCGACCTAGCCTTTCAGTAGGTGCAAAGGGTGCAGGACCCCAGCAAAGGAAAGGGAGGGCATGAGAGACATTCTTGATCTTGACCGGTTTCCAATCGACAAACCCGGCAGCCCGGAATGGGACGCGCTTGTCGAAACTTGCCGCAGAGACCTTGAAGCGACCGGAATGTTCAACCTCGATGGGTTGATGCACAGCAAGGTCGCGGCAGCGGCGGTGGCGGAAATGGCCCCCCGATTTGACAGCGAAGCATTTCTGCACGAGCGCCGACACAACATTTACTTCAAAAGGATCGACGGCCTGCCGGGCGACCACCCGGCTTTGCAGGAGTTTCAGACGTCCAACCGGACGCTCTGCGCGGACCAGATCCCTGACTCTGCCTTGCTCAGACTTTATGAATGGCCCGAATTCGCCCGATTTCTGGCGGCGACGATGGACAAACCCACTTTGTATGTGATGGACGATCCGATGGCCCGGGTGAACGTCATGTCCTATCGCGAGGGTCAGGCCCTGAACTGGCATTTTGACCGGTCAGAGTTTACCACAACGATGCTGTTACAGGCACCGGATCAGGGTGGCGCTTTTGAGTACCGGAAAGACCTGCGCAGTGAAACCGACCCGAACTATGACGGCGTTGCAAAACTGCTGAGCGGCAACGATGAAAACAGTCGGGTTATTTCCCTCAGCCCCGGAACCCTGAACGTGTTCAAGGGCAAGAATACCGCCCATCGGGTGACGCCCGTAGCCGGAAGCAAGCCACGGATAATTGCGGTGTTTTCCTACTATGAGAGTCCCGGTGTCACGTTTTCGGATACCGAGCGGATGGGTTTCTACGGACGGGCCTGAGGCACGTGCACCCTGCGGCGACTGCAAGCCACAGGGTGCATCTGTCTATTTTTGCGATGCCGCAAGTGCCTGTTGAATGTCCGCCAGAAGATCTGTCGGGTCTTCCAGCCCGATTGAAAGGCGGATCAGGCCCGGCGTGATGCCCAACTCATCCCGCTGCTTCTCACTCAGGCGCTGGTGCGTGGTTGTGGCGGGGTGTGTCGCGATCGACTTCGCATCACCCAAATTGTTCGAGATCACCGGAATGGTCATGGCATTCAGGAATGCAAAGGCTGCTTCTTTTCCGCCTTGGATATCCAGCGACAGAACCGTTCCGCCCTTGCCGCCCAACTGATCCTGAACAAGCGCGTTCTGCGCATGGGTTTTCAGCCCCGGATACAATGTGCGAACCAGAGCAGGATGCCCCTCAAGCGCTTCTGCAACTGTCTGCGCCGTCTCGGCCTGCGCGTTTACGCGCAACGACATCGTTTCCAGCCCTTTCAGCATGATCCAGGCGTTGAACGGGCTCAGCGCGCCGCCTGTATGCTTGAGATACGGCTCGACCGTGCCACGGATGAATTCCTTAGTTCCGATGATCACACCACCCAGAGCACGCCCCTGCCCGTCTATGTGTTTGGTGGCTGAATACACAACCACGTCGGCACCCTGCTCGATCGCGCGCGAGAAGACCGGGGTCGAGAACACATTGTCGACGACAACCACGGCACCGACCACATGAGCAAGCCGGGACACTGCGGCAATATCAATGACCTCAAGCGTGGGGTTCGACATGGATTCGAAGAAAACAGCCTTGGTGTCAGGCCGGATCGCAACCTCCCACGCGGCCAGATCGGTTCCGTCCACAAACGTCACCTCGACGCCATACCGCGTCAGGATGTTTTCAAGAATATACAGACAGGAGCCAAACAACGCCTTGGCCGAAACAACATGGTCACCGGCCTGCAGCATCGACGTCAGCGCGCCGTTCACGGCCGCCATGCCGGATGCGGTGGCAAACGCATCTTCACCGCCTTCCAAAGCGGCGATGCGCTGTTCAAACATCGCCACGGTTGGGTTGCCATAGCGGGCATAGATGAACTCATCCGGGCCGGATTCGATGAATCGCGCCTCGGCCTGCTCGGCAGTGTCATAGACGAAACCCTGCGTCAGAAAGATCGCTTCGCTGACCTCGTTGTACTGGCTGCGGCGAATACCGCCATGAACGGCTTGAGTGCGTTTGTTCCAGGTCTCGCTCATCTTTTTCCTTTCCGCCCCCGGCGCAGGAGGCAAACAAAAAACCCCAGACGCGGCCAAGCGAAAGGGGTCTTTCATCCTGACCTTTTAGCGGTGTTGTTTAGCGTGGCCCGCAATCCGGTAACAAATCGCCACGTAGCTCTGTGCTGCCATACGCCTCGGGCCGCTATTCGTCAAGGCTGCGCTTGGTTCTGTCACGCTTTCGTAACCGCCTCTTGCCGAACCGGCAAAAAGCCGCATGATCGCCGATACACGGAGGAGCCATGACCAACCCAATCGATCTGTATTTCTGGCCAACACCGAATGGCTGGAAGGTTTCCATTGCCCTGGAAGAGATGGGCCTGCCCTACACAACCCATCTGATCAATATCGGCAAGGGTGATCAGTTCGACCCCGAATTTCTGAAGATTTCGCCGAACAACCGCATGCCCGCAATTGTCGACCCCGACGGCCCGGGCGGCGCCCCGGTTTCGGTCTTCGAAAGCGGAGCGATCCTGATGTATCTGGCCCGCAAGACGGGACGGTTCTATGGCGAAACCGAGCGTGATCGCATTGCCGTCGAAGAATGGCTGATGTGGCAAATGGGCGGCGTCGGCCCCATGGCCGGTCAGGCGCACCACTTCCTGAAATACGCCCCGAACATGGACCCGCCGCAGGACCACCCCTATCCCAAGGACCGCTACCGGGCAGAGGTTGGGCGTCTGTATGGCGTACTGGATCGTCGGCTGGCGGAAAACGAGTACGTCGCGGGCGACTTCTATTCCATCGCCGACATGTCGATCTGGGGCTGGGCCAGCCTGTGGGAAGGTCAACAGCAAGTGCTTGAGGACAAGCCTCATTTTGCGCGCTGGCTGGAAATCGTCAGTGCCCGCCCCGGCGTGCAGGCCGGTCGCGCGCTGCATGCCGATTTGCGCGGCGATCACCGGGACAAGCAATCGCAAGGGGTGCTATTCAAGCGGTGATGGTTTTTGGAAGTCGTTTTGGGTTCTCAATGATCATCGCTGATTTTACCTTGGCCATACCAAAGACCGCTAGCGAAACAGGAATTCAGGCTCCGCCGGCAAAGGCATCAGCTTTTTTTTCCGGAGACCCTTGCGCATTTGCGCAGCATTGCTGCCGTCCGTACGCATCCGGGCGGTCAGGACAAAAGCCGCATGCCCTGTCTCTGTTGTTTGAGCTGGGCCGACTGAACGCTCTGTCTTTTTGAAATCCACGCCAATCGGTTTTTTCGACCGCGCAGAGCGGAAGTTTGGAACCGAATGCTGTTTCCGATCTGTTTCTTCCTCCGACCGTGACAACTCAACGCCCTTCTGCTGCTGCAATTCTGAGAGGTACGTTGTTGCAATCCCAAGGTGCCTGCGTTCGAAGGCGTAAGCATTCAGTGCCTCTTCGATCATTCTGGCGGTGTGTACATATCCTTTTGATCGCGTGAACTCTGAAAGTTCGACAAAACGATCATGGATCTGGCTCTCATCCGGTCGGACATTTTTTTTGAGCGATCCATTTTGTGTTACGTTGGGCATCCGGACTGACTTCGAGAAGACGTTGAGTGGTGCACAGTCAAGCCCAGACTTTGACAAAGGCCGACGCGCAAAGATGCTTGCAAGTACCCTTCCGGCATCGGAGAGTCGACCAACCGGCGTCAAAGCGGCGGAAAAGCGCCTTATACTCACACATGGATCATCCTTATACTCACACATGGATCATAAAGCACGTATCCATGAGCGCCGGACCGCAAGTCTTGCAACCGGTAAGCGTCCACTTTGTCCGTAAGGCAGACCTATCCCTCCCCCCGCACCAGCACATCCAGCATCCCCGAGATATCCTCGATCTCTTCCGCGATCACATGTGTCACAGAATGCGCCCGCTGCATCCGGCCCGTTACTCGCAACAACCGCCCCGAGATCACCGCGCGGCGGAATTGTTCGTAGATCTTGCGCCAGACCACCACGTTGACGATGCCGGTCTCATCCTCAAGCGTGACGAATATCACCCCCTTGGCCGTCCCCGGTCTCTGCCGCAGGATCACCAGCCCCGCCACCGTCACGCTCGCACCTTCGGGCGGGGCGTTCAGTTGGCAGGCGGGCAGGCACGCGGGCGGGCGTGGCCAATCGCTATTTTGATCTGTGGGGCGAACAGGGACAATAAGCATGAGAACAAAAATAGAACAAATGACAAGAAAGTCCAGTCGCGGCACGCCGAGTCGCAAATGAGGCTGGAAAGAGCTAAATGCCTTGACTAAGGAAGGTTTCGAACATCGCAAAAGGAAGACGCACGCAATGGCAAAGATCACCTATGTCGAGCATGGCGGTACCGAACACACTGTCGAGGTCGCCAACGGACTGACCGTCATGGAAGGGGCCCGTGACAACAACATCCCCGGCATCGAGGCCGATTGCGGCGGCGCCTGCGCCTGCTCGACCTGCCATGTCTACATTCACCCCGACTGGGTCGAGAAAATCCCGGCCAAGGACGACATGGAAGAAGACATGCTGGACTTTGCCTATGAACCCGATCCGACCCGCTCGCGCCTGACCTGCCAGATCAAGGTCACGGATGCTCTGGACGGTCTGGTCGTGCAGATGCCGGAAAAACAGATCTGATGCCAGCCAGACCGGTCGTCGCCGTCGCAATCGCACTCGGTGTATGTCCGGTCACGGCACAATCGCAGCAACCGTGGCAGTATGAACCACTGGGCTCGGCCGAATACTCCGAACCCACGGCGCGATACCCCCATGGTGTTCTGGGTGATCAGATTGAATACGGCGCGCTGGTCCTGCAATACGCACCCGGATCGACGCAGTATACTATACGGCTGCCAGAAGAACGTGTTTTCGAAGACATCCGGCCGCGCCTGGTCGACGTTGACAACGACGGCCGTCGCGAAGCCCTTGTCGTCGAAAGCCATCGCGACAAGGGTGCCCGGCTTGCAATCTACAACGGCGGCGGCCTGATCGCGGCCACGCCCTACATCGGCACCCGTTTCCGCTGGCTCGCACCGGTCGGCGCAGCGGACCTGGACAACGACGGCCATGTCGAAATCGCCTATGTCGACCGCCCTCATCTGGCGAAAACGCTACGGATCTGGCGTTTCGAAAACAACCAACTGACCGAGATCGCAACAATTCCCAATCTGACAAACCATCGCATCGGCGAAGATTTCATCTCTGGCGGCCTGCGCTCCTGCGGGGACACTCCCTCGCTGATACTGGCCGACGGGAACTGGTCGCATATTGTCAGCGTCACGTATGACAATGGCTGGCAATCTACAGATCTGGGACCCTTCCAAGGCCGCGACAGCCTCGCCCAAGCCCTGACTTGCTGATCCGCCCCTTCATCTGGCCAAAAGTATCCTGGGGGTGAGGCCGCAGGCCGAGGGGGCAAAGCCCCCTGATCAAGAACCCGTGACGGGCGCAGCCCGCCACGAGACCTCTGCCAGAGCTTACAGTGCCCGCCAGCCGATATCCCGCCGACAGAAGCCCTCGGGCCAGTCTATCGCATCAATCATCGCATAAGCCCTGTCACGCGCGTCCTGCAGCGATCCGCCACGTGCCGTGACATTCAGAACCCGCCCGCCCGACGCCGTAGTCCGCCCTTCAGAAGACTTGGTTCCGGCATGGAACACCATGTTCTTGCTGTCTTCCGGCAGGTTATCCAACCCCCGGATCACCGAACCTTTTTCATAGGTCCCCGGATATCCCTCTGCAGCCAGGACAACCGTTATCGCGTGATCATCTGCCCAATTAACTTGTGTATCGCGCAAACGTCCCTCGGCGGCTGCGTGCATCAGGTCCATCGCCTGCGCACCAAGTCGCATCATCAGTACCTGGCATTCCGGATCGCCGAAACGAACATTGTACTCGACCAACCTCGGCCGCCCGTCCCGGATCATCAATCCAGCATAAAGCACGCCCTGAAACGGCATCCCGCGACGTTTCATCTCGGCCATGGTCGGGCGCACAATCTCTTCCATCGCACGCGCTTCGACTTCGGCGTTCAAAACCGGTGCGGGAGAGTATGCGCCCATGCCACCGGTATTCAGCCCGGTATCGCCTTCTCCCACACGCTTGTGGTCCTGCGCAGTACCGATGGACAGGATATCCTCACCGTCACACAGCACGAAAAGCGAGGCCTCTTCGCCCTCCATGAACTCTTCAATCACGACCTCGGCTCCGGCACCGCCAAAAGCGCCACCGAACATGTCGTCGATGGCCGCCAGCGCGGTGTCCTCGTCCATTGCCACGATCACGCCCTTGCCCGCGGCCAGACCATCCGCCTTGACGACGATGGGCGCACCCTGGGTCCGGATGTAGTCCTTGGCCGGACCGGCCTCGGTGAACCGGGCATAAGCCGCTGTCGGGGCACTCGCGGCATCGCAGATTTCCTTGGTAAAGCTCTTTGATGCCTCAAGTTGTGCGGCACCGGCCGACGGTCCAAAAACCAGGACGCCCGCTTCCCGCAACCGGTCGGCAACACCTGCCGCCAAAGGGGCTTCGGGCCCGACGATCACGAAATCTATCGCGTTTTCTTCGGCAAAGCTGACAACCGCGCCACCGTTTTCGATATCCAGCGCCGCGCAATCGGCGATCTGCGCGATCCCGGCATTTCCGGGTGCCACGATCAGACGGTCGCATTTGGGGTTCTGCAGCACCGCCCAGGCCAGACTGTGCTCACGCCCGCCGCTGCCGAGAATAAGGATGTTCATGAATGCTCTCCGATCTGCTTGGCCTTGCCTGCGCGGCGTTCTAAGCTGGGTGAGCATTTGAAACAAGGCGCTGAAATGTCCGACCTGCTAGACGACCCAATTCCCGGCCAGAATACCCCTGAATACACTGTTTCGGACATCTCGGGCGAAGTGAAACGGACCCTCGAAGGTGCGTTTGGCCGAATCCGTGTGCGCGGCGAGGTCGGTCGCGTCTTCAAAGCACGTTCGGGGCATTTGTACTATGACATCAAGGATGACCGGAACGTCCTGGCTTGCACAACCTGGAAAGGTCAGGTTTCCGGCCTCTCCGTTGTGCCCGAAGAAGGTCTTGAGGTTGTCGTCACCGGACGGCTGACCGCCTTCGGCGCGCAATCGAAATACAATCTGAACGTCGACGAAGTTGCGGTTGCCGGGCAAGGCGCGCTGATGGCCTTGCTGGAGAAACGCAAGAAACAGCTTGAGTCGGAAGGCCTGTTTGCGCCCGAACGCAAGACTCCCCTGCCCTACCTGCCCCAGATCATCGGCGTTGTGACCTCTCCTTCCGGCGCGGTGATCCGCGACATCCTGCACCGGCTGCGCGACCGGTTCCCGCGAAAGGTGCTGATCTGGCCGGTTGCAGTTCAGGGCGCCAACTGCGCGCCCGAGGTCGCGCGGGCAATCGAAGGGTTCAATCGGCTGAAACCCGGCGGCGCTTTACCCCGCCCCGATCTGATCATCGTTGCGCGCGGTGGTGGCTCAATCGAAGACCTTTGGGGGTTTAACGAGGAAATCGTCGCGCGGGCTGCCGCCGCATCCGCGATTCCACTGATTTCAGCCGTGGGGCATGAAACGGACACGACCCTGATCGACTTCGTCTCGGATCGTCGGGCTCCTACGCCAACCGCCGCCGCCGAACTGGCGGTACCCGTGCGGCTGGAATTGCTGGCCTGGACCGGCGAACAAGGCGCGCGTCTGTCGCGGGCAGCAACGGATGCCGTGCAACGCCGTTCGCAGCGCTTAAGGGATTTGTCACGTGCACTGCCAAGGGCTGACAGCCTGCTCGACACACCAAGGCAACGCCTGGATCAGGTCTCAGACCGCCTGCCCAACGCCCTGATCCGCGGTGTTCAGAACCGGCGCGTCAAGTTGCTGGACACATCCGCACATTTACGCCCGTCAACCCTGCGCGGGATTGTCGAAACCCGCCGCGACCGATGGCACAACCTGACGTCCCGCCTGTCTCTGCGCCCGATCAGACAGGAACTGAAAAACCGCACCGAAAACCTGAACCGACTGTCAGAGCGTCTGAATACAGCGCAAAAATCCCGGCTGGACAGCCTTCGTCAACAATTGGACGCGACCGACCGGCTGCGCGAAACGCTCAGTTACAAAGCGACGCTGGAACGAGGGTACGCTGTGGTTCGCGCAGAAGGTGCGGTTGTCACCACCAAGTCGCAGGCAGCCGGGCATCCTGTTCTTGAGATCGAATTTTCTGATGGTCGTCTGACAACCGGCGGATCGGCCAAACCAGCGGCCAAAAAAACCAAACCCGACGCCCCGGATCAGGGATCGCTTTTCTGACTCATGCTGACAATCTGGGGTCGCAAAACATCATCCAACGTCCAGGCGTTGATGTGGTGTGTCGGCGAACTGGGCCTGCTGTTTCGCCGCCATGACGTCGGACATGAATTTGGCGGGCTGGACAGCGATGCCTTCGCGGCCCTCAACCCAAACCGGACAATTCCGGTGGTACAGGACAACGACGACACAACAATTTGGGAAACGGGCGCGATCCTTCGATACCTCGCTGCACGCTATGCTGATGACAGTTTCTGGCCCGACGACCCGGTGCGACGTGCAACGGTCGATAAATGGGCGGAATGGGCCAAGCTGAACGTCGCCATGAATTTTACCGTGCCGGTCTTCTGGCGAGTCGTTAGAACGGCGCCCTCCGACCGGGATGAAACAGCGATCACCGCTGCCCTGCATGTGCTGGAAGACAAGCTGGCCATTGCCAACCAACAATTGTCGCATAGCGCTTATATCGCAGGGACCAGTTTCACGCTGGCCGACATCCAGTTGGGCCACATTTTGTACAGGTATTTTGACATCGACATCCCGCGCGCACCATTCAGGCACCTACGGCGATACTATGAAACCCTGTCGGCCAGACCGGCCTATCGCGATCACGTCATGATAAACTACGAAAGCCTGCGTGCGCGTTAATCAAAGGCTCAAACTCCGATTTCCGGACCATAGCACACCATTTCTTCGCCACGGTCATCAGCCTCGTACAGTTCAGTCTCCTGAGGGTCGCCCTCGAACTGCGCAATCAGCCTTCCACCCGATCTGGTGAACAACCAGCATTGAGGATCCGGTCGGTCTTCATAGACGAAACATATCTGTTGATTTTGCTCGTACCAGACACCTTCCTTGCAATCGCCATCCAGAAACGACCAGATGACCCTGCGCCCGGGCAGATAGCGTTCCACCCCATATACCTGCCCCTGGAACCCATAAAACAGGGTCTTGCCGCGTGTGTATTCGTCGAACTCTGCAGCCGATAGCGCAGTCTGCGCGGTTGCGGCCTGCGCGGACGCAATCAGAAGAATCACCAAATGCCTCAACATGGTTTCATATTGTCAGATGCCGCAATCCGACGCCAACCAGCATTTTGCGACCGGTTTCCTTGACGTCACCGGTTGAGTTGCCCGGCACATCAGGCTGACACTGCATCAGAACCAACAGCCGACACTGGCAGGAGAGTAAGGGATGACAACAGCTCTGTTCTGGATCGCCGCATTGTTTGCAGTCGCCTACCTTCCGATGGCTCCAAAACCGGCCAGCCTAATGCGAACGGCGTTCAAGACCGGATCGGTTGCCATCCTGGCGCTGATCGCAGCGGTTGCCGGCGCCCCTTCCCTGCTGATCCTGGCCCTGGTGTTGTGTGCCGTCGGGGATGCTTTGCTGTCGCAAGAGACCGAGGCGACGTTCATGGCCGGGATCGGTGCTTTTGCCGCCGGGCATCTGGCTTATATTGCCCTGTTTCTGACCCACGCCAGCAGCGATCCGGCGCTGATCCTGGACCGGCCAGGATATGTCTGGTCGCTGGTTCTACTGGGCATTGTCGCGGCGACACTTCTGGCACCACGAGCTGGTGATCTGAAAATCCCGGTGTTTTGCTATATCCCGATCATTCTGGGGATGGGGATTACGGTTCTGAGCCTGCCCGAGACCGGAGCATTACGCTGGGCCCTTCCCGGAGCGCTGGCCTTCATCGCATCCGACCTGATCCTGGCCACAGAAAAGTTCCTGCTTCCGCCCCGGCATCCCGCAACGGCCCTGACCCCATATCTGGTCTGGCCGCTTTACTGGGGCGCACAAGCTGCATTGCTGCTTGCGTTTCTCTGACCCTTTGCAACTGCCGCAAATCCGCATTAGGTGAAGGGAACACCTGCGGAGACCAAAGATGGCGTTTTTCTCAAAGCTCAAGGATCGGCTGTTCAAATCCTCGTCCCGGCTGGAACAGGGGCTCGATGCGATTGTCGAAGATGGCGGCGAAGAAACGACCGCCCCCGATCCGGTCATCCCCGCGCCAGAACCGGAGCCTCAGCCCGTCCCCGAGGTTCCCGAACCGACCCCCGAACCAGTCCCCGCCCCGCAACCGGTCGAAACACCTTCTCCGGCGGACCCCACACCGGCCCCTCCTCCGCCCGAAGCAACCCCGGCGCAGCGCAAGGGTATTCTAGGACGGCTGTTCAATCGGGGCGACACTCAGGTCGTGGTACGACGCACGCTTGACGATGACATGCTTGAACAGCTTGAAGAGTTGCTGATCGCCTCGGACATGGGGGTGGATACCGCACTGCGTGTCACCGCCAACATGGCCGAAGGTCGTTTTGGCCGCAAATTGTCGACCCAGGAAATCAAGCAACTTCTGGCGCAGGAAGTCACCCGAGTGATGGAACCTGTTGCAAAGCCGTTGCCCATCTACCCCAAACGCCCACAGGTGGTTCTGGTTGTTGGCGTCAACGGATCCGGCAAAACCACAACCATCGGCAAGCTGGCAAGCCAGTTCAAATCCGCGGGTAAGAAAGTGGTCATTGCAGCGGGCGACACCTTCCGCGCCGCCGCGGTCGAACAGCTTCAGGTCTGGGGCGACCGCGCTGGCGTCCCCGTCCTGACCGCGCCCGAAGGCTCGGACCCGGCTTCGCTGGCTTTCGACGCCCTGACCCGTGCGCAGAATGAAGGGGCGGACCTTCTGATGATCGACACAGCAGGCCGTCTGCAAAACCGCGCCGACCTGATGGAGGAACTGGCCAAGATCGTCCGCGTCATCCGCAAGGTCGATGACACCGCCCCGCACAACACCCTTCTGGTCCTCGACGCCACCACCGGCCAGAACGCGCTGAGCCAGGTTGAAACCTTCCGCAAACTGGCCGATGTCTCCGGCCTTGTGATGACCAAGCTGGACGGCACGGCCAAGGGTGGTGTTCTTGTGGCGCTCGCTGACAAGTTCGGTCTGCCCATCCACGCCATTGGTGTCGGCGAACAGATCGACGACCTGGCCCCATTCGACCCGGAAGAATTCGCCGCCGCCCTCACTGGCCTCGACAAGGGCTGATCCACCCCTTCATCTGGCTGAAAATATCCTCGGGGGGTGTGAAGGGCAGACAGCCCCCCACCCTTTCCACCCAGCAAAAGGCCGATAGTTGAGCGACTGGCTGATTTCCCTCGAAGGCACCGAAGCGGGCCACCAACTTGCGCTGGGACTGGCGCTTATGGCGGCATTCCTGCACGCGGTCTTCGGAGCGTTGCAGAAAGGGCGTCACGACCCCTGGCTGTCACGCGGCGCGATCGACATCTGCTACTGCCTGATGGCCGCGCCCTTTGCCTTTTTCGTCGTGCCCTGGCCTGAACCTTATATGTGGCCCATCTTCGCAGTCGTCTGGCTGATCCACATCGCCTACAAGACCTTGCAGGCCCTGGCCTACACCAAAGGCTCCTACACCGTGGTCTACCCGGTGGTGCGCGGCACCGGCCCCCTGTTCACCGTCATTGGCGCCTACCTGCTGTTCGGCGAGACATTTTCGGCCACGCAGTGGTTCGGCGTCGCGGTGTTGCTGGCCGGTATCTTCGGATTGGCCGGATACAATCTGCGCTATCTCGAGACCAACCGCGAAACGCTGGGTATCGCCTTGTTTCTGGCCGTCGTAACCGGGCTGTTCGTAGCGCTTTACACAACCTATGACGCCTATGGCATTCGTGCGACCGCCGATCCGTTCACATTCCTGGCCTGGTTTTTCATGATCGACGGGGCGGCAATGCCGATCTATGCCTTCCTCAGATGGCGGGCCATGATCCATCGCCCTGCGATTGGCCCACTGATGCTGCGCGGGCTCGCGGGCGGTATCATCGCCCCATTGTCCTTCGGGGCCATCATGCTCGCCACACGGCTGGACAAAGTTGGCGAGGCCGCGGTGCTTCGCGAAACCTCGACCGTGTTTGCGGCCCTGATCGGATGGCTGGTGCTGAAAGAGACCGTCGGCCCCCGGCGTATTGCCCTGATGGCCTTGATTGCATTGGGTGCAGTAATAGTTGAAATGGGCGGGTAAGCAGCAGGACAGAATCATGACAGGTAACAAAGAAATCAACCCGTTTCTGAAACAGGTGCTGGAACTGGGCCCGCCTCTGGCCTTCTTCTTCATCTATCTGCGCCTGCGTGACGACAGTTTCCTGATCGGCGGCATCGAGTATTCCGGCTTCATCATAGCGACGATCATCTTTGTACCGCTGATGCTGGGTGCCATGGGCATATTGTGGTTTCTGACCGGAAAACTCAGCCGGATGCAGATCTTCACGGCCTTCATGGTGATTTTCTTCGGCGGTCTGACGGCCTGGTTCAATGACGAGCGGTTTTTCAAGATGAAAACCACGCTGGTCTACGGCTTCTTCTCGGTCATCCTGGGCATCGGTCTTTTGCAGGGGAAATCCTATCTCGCCTATGTGCTGGACGAGATGTTGCCCATGCGCCATCAGGGCTGGATGATTTTGACACGTCGCCTCTGTGGCTGCTTCGCCGTTTTGGCGGTTGCCAACGAAGTTGTCTGGCGGACCTTGTCGACCGATCTCTGGGTCAAAATCGAAACCTTCGGGTTTCCGATTGCCCTGATGGTCTTTCTGATGCTGCAATTCAACCTGCTGCAAAGCTATATGGACGACCCGGATCATCAATAGGTTCCGACAGCGGACATCACAAAACCGTGAACATGCCCGCATTGGCGCCAAGTATTCTGTCTGAAATCCGGCAATTACCCACAAACAGCTTGGCTAAGCGCCAAAGCTGTGAAGAATGGGGTAACCACTCACCACCCCCATCCGGAGCCCCGTACACTCATGACGGCCTTCCCAAACAGCGGCTTTCTTGCCGAAGCATCTGATCGCCTGAAAGCCATGCTTACCGCGCAGGCTACCGAAATTTCACTGAACGACGGAGAAACCCTTTTCGAACAGGGTGACGAGGGCAACGCGCTCTACGCCATTCTGGAAGGCACACTCGAAGTGTCCTTTTTGGCGATGAGCGGCCGAAAGCTTACGCTGACGCTGATGCGTCCGGGTGAGATCTTCGGCGAAATCGCCCTGTTTGACAACGGCCCGCGTACCGCCACCATTTCCGCTGCCGAACCCTCGCGTGTCCTGCGCGTGCTGCGCAACGATGTGCTGCGTCAGATACGACAGCACCCCGATCTGGCCGAGGACATGATCCGTCTGGCAGGTCTGCGCATGCGCTGGATGGGCTCGCAGCTGAACGAGCAGGTCTTTCTGCCGATGCCGATCCGGCTGGCCCGCAAACCGCTTCACCTTTCGGAACTTCAGGACAATCCGGCAGACAGGATAACCCTGTCGCAAAGCGAACTTGCCGAATTCGTAGGCGCCACGCGCGAGGCGGTGTCCAAGACCATATCCACCTGGAAACGTGACAATATCGTTCAGGCGTCGCGGGGTGGGTTGCTGATCCAGGACTTCGATGCATTGCGGGAACTGGCCGAATCCGACCTGATCTGACGCCTGTGACCTGCTTCACATACAAGCGGCGACGTTAACACTAAATTAATAACTGTTACCGTAGGAGGTCAGAGAATCATCCCCGATATCTGTCCACTGACCTCTCCCTGTACCAGAGCCATACGTCCTTCCCAGGCGTATGGCTCACCTTTTCCATCAGCAATTTCAGACAAAAAAGGGCCGGAGTTTACACTCCGGCCCGATTACCTTTTTGCGCCTTGGGTCATTCACCAAGGCTGAGTGCGACAAACCGGGGTTCACCTCCGCGACGCACCAACAGCAGCAGGGACTTGCGCCCGGCCTCTCGTGCTTCTTCCATGCGTGTTTCGAGGTCACTGACGGATGTCACTTTTTGCTGACCGGCCTCGGTAATCAGATCACCGGCCCGCAATCCCTTGGCATAGGCTTCGGACGCCTCATCAACTTCGCTGACGACCAGCCCGTCGGCTTCGGCGTCCAGACCAAGGTCTTCCCGTAGCTTGTCGGTCAGCGGGGAAATGGTCAGGCCCAGAATCTCGGAGTTTTCGTCCTCGTCGTCCGTTTGCGCGGGCTCATCTCCGTTTTCCACCCGTTCAGCATCCTCGCGACGCCCCAGAGTGACCAGAACGGTCTGGGTGCCGCCATCTCGATGGACAACGACGCGAACGGATTTGCCGACCGTCGTTTCCCCCACCTGACGCACCAACCCGCGCGTGTCTTCCACTTCGACACCGTCAAAACTCAGGATCACGTCACCCGCCTTCAGCCCGGCTTCTTTTGCCGGCCCCTCGGGAACGTCGCTGATCAGGGCGCCACCGGGCTTCTCCAGCCCCATGGCTTCGGCCATGTCTTCGGTCACGTCCTGAATGCGCACACCCAGCCAGCCGCGACGCGTTTCGCCGAATTCGCGCAGTTGATCGACAACCTTGACCACCACATTCGAAGCCATGGAAAAGCCAATACCGATGGACCCGCCATTGGGTGACAGGATCGCGGTGTTCACACCTATGACCTGACCATCCATGTTGAACAGCGGCCCACCCGAGTTGCCCCGGTTAATAGCTGCATCCGTCTGAATGTAGTCGTCGTAAGACCCGCTGAGCGCGCGGTTGCGCGCCGAGACAATACCGGCCGAGACCGAGAACCCTTGCCCCAGCGGATTGCCCATGGCAATCACCCAGTCACCAACGCGCGCCGTGTCGCTGTCGCCAAACTTTACATATTTGAGCGGACCGGTCGCTTCGACCTTAAGCAGTGCGATGTCGGTCTTTTCGTCCGTGCCGATCACCTTGGCCGGCAACTCCTTTACGGGTTGCCCGTCACCGGGAAAGAATTCGACAAGGATTTCGTCCGCTTCGGCGATGACGTGGTTGTTGGTTACAATGAACCCGTCTTCGGAAATCACAAACCCGGAACCCAGCGCATTGCTGCGGCGTGGGAGGTTCTCATCGCCGTCGCCATTACGGTCCTGAAACTCGCGAAAGAAGTCTTCGAACGGAGACCCTTCGGGCACGATCCCGCGTGGACCGGTCTGTCCCTCGATCAGCGTGCTGGTCGTGATGTTGACAACCGCGGGGCTTATCTTTTCTGCCAGCGGCGCAAGGCTTTCGCCCCGGGCATGAACAGCGACGGTCTGGGCCAGAACCAACACCATTGCGGCAAAGGCCAACCACATCCACCGCATCATAAAAACCGCGTCTTCGCGCCCGAGGGAAATACTGCGTGCTTTTGCCTGCACCTGTGGTCTCCTTGTCGAATTATTCAGGTGGCCACTCTAGCGCGGCCTTTCTTACGGACTAATGTAGTCAGTTTGACCTGTCCCGCAACTCAGGATCGCGTGGAAATCACCGGCAAGTGAGATGTCCTGCTCAAAAGCCCAACTGATAGGCACCCCACAGAAGGATCAGCCCGCTGATCACGCACAAAAGACCCGTAATTCGCCGTGCCTGCTCGGGCAGGGTCCGCAGGGTTTCCAGCATCCGTTCGATAAGCGAAGGGGCCAGCGCATAGGCCAGCCCCTCGACAATCAGCACCAGCCCGAAGGCCAGAAGGATCATACCCATTACCGGCCGCCCTGACCCGTAGGTGATTTCAGGTAATTAAAGAAATCAGAGTCCGGGCTCAGCACCATCGAGCTGTTGCCACCGCGCAGCGCGCGCTCATATGCGGAGAGCGAGCGATAGAACTCGAAAAACTCCGGATCCTTGCCAAAGGCTTCGGCGAAGATCGCGTTCCGCTCAGCGTCGGCCTCACCGCGAATGATCTCGGCCTCGCGGTTGGCGTCCGAGACCAGTTCGACCACGGTCCGGTCGGCCTGCGCGCGCACACGCTGCGCCGCCTCGTTACCGCGGGCGCGTTCGTCGGTGGCTTCGCGTTCCCGCTCGGCCTTCATCCGGTCGAAGGTTGCCTCAAGGTTGGCTTGCGGCAGATCGGTGGCTTTCAGACGCACGTCGATGACGCTGACGCCCAGCGCCTGAGCCTCGGCAATCGCGCTGTTGCGGATGCGCAGCATCAGCGCCGCACGGTCCGAACTGAGGATGTCACGGGACGAAACCGACCCCAGTACCTCGCGCGTTTCGGCCCGCAGGATGCTGTCCAGGCGATTCTCGGCAACCGGGACACCGCCCGTACCAACAGCCTGACGGAAGCGGTTCAGATCGGAAATCCGATAGCGGGCGAAGGCGTCAACCACAAGGCGGCGATCGTCCAGCGGTGTCACTTCCAGAGGCTGCACGTCGATCGAGAGGATACGGTCGTCATAACGCACCACTTCGTCGAAAACCGGCAGCTTGAATGCCAAACCGGGTTCTTCCTTGACGTTTACGACCCGTCCAAAACGCAGAACAAGGGCGCGTTCCCGCTCGTCGACGATGAAGATGGATGACAGCCCCGCAACAACCAGTATGACGAGAACGATCAGAATAATGGGTGACTTACGCATCAGTTGCTCCCCTCGGCCTGATTGCGGCGCAGTTCGTTCAGCGGCAGATAAGGCACGACGCCCTGCCCCTGCCCGGTCGAGCCCTCGTCCAGTATGATCTTGTCCACGTCACCCAGAACCTGCTCCATCCGTTCAAGGTACAGACGTTTGCGGGTTACGTCAGGGGCTTTGGAATATTCCTCGAGAACCGCGCTGAAACGGCTGGCTTCACCCTGCGCGCTGTTGATCTGCTGGGCGCGATAGGCTTCGGCCTCTTCCAGAACCTGTGCCGCTTCACCGCGCGCCTCGGCCAGAACCCGGTTTGCGTAGGCGTCAGCCACGTTCTGCAGGCGGTCACGTTCCTGCGCGGCGGCCTGAACATCGCGGAACGCGGCAATCACGTCCTGCGGCGGGTCGGCCTTGTCAAAGTTGACGCGGATGATGTTCACGCCCGAATCGTAGCTGTCCATCGTGGACTGGATCAGCTCTTGCAGGCGTTCACCGATGATGCCGCGATCCCGGTTCAGGATCGGGGCCAGTTCGCTTTGGGCGATGATCTCACGCATCGCCGATTCCGACACGGCGCGGATCGTCTGGCGCGGGTCGCGGAGATTGAACAGGAATTTCGCGGGATCGTTGATGTTCCACACAACCTGATAGTCGATATCGACCACGTTCTCGTCACCGGTCAGCATCAGGCCATCGTCGCTGCCGCGCGCACCGCCCATATCCTCGGTCTGTTCGCGGGTGACGGGGATAACCTCGGCGGTCACAAC
Source organism: Ruegeria sp. N11 (assembly GCF_056531525.1). Classification (NCBI taxonomy): domain Bacteria; kingdom Pseudomonadati; phylum Pseudomonadota; class Alphaproteobacteria; order Rhodobacterales; family Roseobacteraceae; genus Ruegeria; species Ruegeria sp. N11. The sequence continues at coordinate 71,989 of NZ_JBQFLX010000016.1, read as the reverse complement.
CGGCCAGGGTGCAAAGTTCAGACCCGGGTTCCCAACGGCCGAAAACTCACCCAGGAACAACTCAACCGACTGTTCTTCCGGTTTTACGGTATAGAAGCTGGCAGCTGCCCAAAGGCCCACTGCGACCAGAGCGCCGATGACTACTGTGCCTTTGGTAAAGACCGGGCCACCGCCACCTGCGCCCTGACCGTTACCGCCACGGCCACCGCCACCACGACCACCCATCAGCACGCGCAGCTGCTCCTGACCTTTCTTCATCAGCTCGTCGATCTCGGGGATCTGCGGGCCATCTCCTTCGGGGGGCTTGCGCCCATCACCGTTGTTACCCCGATTTCCTCCGCCGCCCGAGGAGCCTCCGCCCCCCCAGGGGCCGCCGCTGTTGCCCGCCATATGTGTCTATTCCTTCGTTTAGGCCCGTGTGATCACGGGATCCCTTGTAACTTGTGTGCGCGCGGTTGCAAATCAAGCAGTGCGCACAGGTTGCCGCATTGTAACAAGTTCTTCCGCCATTACCGGATGAACCGCAACCGTGCGGTCGAAATCTTCTTTGGTCGCGCCCATTTTGACGGCGATCCCGGCCAGTTGTATCATCTCGCCCGCACCCGGCGCGACGATGTGACAGCCCAGCACCTTGCGGGTCGCCTGGCTGACGATCAGTTTCATCAGCACCCGCTGCGTGCCGCCGGCGAAGGCTTTCTGCATCGGCTTGAAGGACGTCGAGTAAACTTCGACCGGCTCCTGTGCCGCAGCCTCTTCCTCGCTTAGTCCGACGGTCCCGAATTCCGGCTGCGTGAAGATCGCCGTCGGGATCAGTTCATGATCAACCGGGGTCGGGTTGCCCTTGAACACGGTTTCCACAAAAGCCATGCCCTCGCGAATGGCGACCGGCGTAAGGTTCACGCGATCAGTCACATCACCGATGGCATAGATCGAGGGCACGCCAGTCTGGCTGTACTCATCCACCACAATCTCGCCCTTGCGACCTCGTTCGACGCCCAGCGCCTCAAGCCCCAGATTGTCCGCATTCGGAGCCCGGCCAGTTGCGTACATGACAACATCGAACCGATCTTCAGTGCCGTCAGTGGCCTTTACCCGGATCTTGTCATCTTCCTTGATCATCTCCAGCACGTTGGTGCCAAGGCGCACATCGATGCCGTTCTGGCGCATTTCTTCGCAGATCAGGCCACGCGCTTCTTCGTCGAACCCACGCAGGATTTGCGCACCGCGATAGAACTGAGTGGTCTTGACCCCCATCCCGTTCATGATCCCGGCAAACTCGCTGGCGATATAGCCGCCGCCAACGATCAGGATAGATTCAGGCAGCTTCTCAAGGTGGAAGATTTCGTTAGATGTGATCGCCAGGTCAGAGCCCGGAAATTCGGGCACCACAGGGCGTCCGCCGGTGGCGATCAGGATGTGCTTGGCCGTCTTGCGTGTCCCATCCGCCAGCTCAACCGTGTGGGAATCGACCACAGTGGCGCGCTGGTCAAAGCTTTCGACACCGTTGTTTTTCAGAATGTTGCGATAGATACCTTCCAGCCGGTCCAGTTCCGCCACCAGTTTGCCATGGAATGTATTCCAGTCCAGCGCACCCGGCTGAACATCCCATCCATAGGCCTGCGCATCGTCAACCATGCCGGAAAACTCGCTGGCGAAAACCATCAGCTTTTTTGGAACACAGCCCCGGATCACACAGGTTCCGCCATACCGATCCTCTTCCGCCAGCGCCACCTTGGCGCCGGTCTCACCAGCGGCCACGCGCGCTGCACGGACCCCGCCCGAGCCGCCACCGATAACGAAAAGATCATAGTCAAAGCTCATACCGGGTTCCTTTGTTCAGTTTGCCTGAAGGGTTCTGGATATCTGGGCGCGGAAAATCGTCTGCCAACCCCTTAGGATCAGGATTTCGGGTTTCTCTCTGGCCATTTGCAGAAAATCCAGCCGCAATTTTCAATCAGAGAGGTCCGAAAACAGATTGTCCCTGTCGCCATCGGCCAACTGGTCCAGTTCCAGGGTTCCTTCGTTGATGTCGCGCAGTTCGACCCGCCCGTCACCGTGGCCAATTACGACCTTGTCGCAAATATCGATGAACAACCCGTTCTCGACCACTCCGGGAACCTGGTTCAGCACCAGCGCCAACTGACGGGCATTTCCGATGCGTTGCAGGTGCAGATCCAGAATGTGGTTGCCCTCATCAGTGACAAAAGGGGCCTGGCCGTTCATTCGCAGCGCAGCCGAGGTACCAAGCACATCCATCGTATCCAGTGCTTCCTCGATCAGGGTTCGCGTGGTTTGCCAGCCAAATGGGATCACCTCGACCGGCAAAGGAAATGCCCCCAGGGTTTCAACCTCTTTGCCTGCATCGGCAATGACCACCATCTGATCGCTGGCCGTTGCCACGATCTTTTCCTGAAGATGCGCACCGCCGCCGCCCTTGATCAGGTTCAATTCGCCATCGAATTCATCTGCGCCGTCTATGGTCAGGTCCAGCCACCCCGCTTGATCCAGCGAGACGACTTCGATCCCGACCTCTCGCGCCAACTGTGCCGTGCGGGTCGAAGTGGGCACGCCCTTGATCCGCAACCCTTCCACTTGCACCCGTTCGCCGAGCCGACGCACAAGCCAAGCGGCCGTTGATCCGGTTCCCAATCCGACACGCATGCCGTCCTGAACCATTTCCGCGGCACGGTGCGCGGCTACATATTTCGCCTTGTCGATGGGCGACAGATCCCCTGTCATGGCAGCTTTCCCCCAAGTTGCTGCGGGCCTTATACGAAATGCCACACTCAACTTCGAGACCCAAAACGCCAATCAACGGGGCGCCCTGTCGCGAAAATACGCGTTTCCTATTGGAAACGTCGCAATCGGCGTGTCCTGCGGGAAAGGTGCGTAATAGATATGCATTATGGAACCGCGCTACCGCCTGCATTACGCCCCTGACAACGCCTCGCTGGTGATCCGACTGGCGTTGGAAGAGATGGGTTTGCCTTATGAGACCGCATTGGTCGATCGGACCCGTGATGAACAAAACAGTGCTGCCTATAAGCAACTGAACCCCAACGGCCTTATCCCTGTTTTGGAGACGCCGCAGGGACCGGTCTTTGAAACTGCAGCCATCTTGTTGTGGTTGACCGATACACACGGGCAACTCGCACCGGCTCCGCAACATCCGGACCGCGCGGCGTATCTGAAGTGGTTGTTTTTTGCGTCGAACACTCTGCACGCAGACCTGCGCATTTTGTTCTATGCCGAGAAGTACATCAAGGCGGCGCAAACAGAAGCGCTGCGGGCTGGTATCCGGACCCGGCTGAAACGACATCTTTCAATCCTCGAAAAGCAGGCGAAGGACACGCCGGGCTGGTTTGGATCAGACCAACCGTCGGCCCTGTCATACTACATCGCCTGCATGATGCGATGGATGGCGTTGTATCCGGCCGAGGCCGATCGCAGCTGGTTCCAACTGACTGACACTCCTCATCTGAGGCAGCTTTTGCTTCAACTGGAAGCCCGCCCCGCAACGCGCGCAGCAATCGCAGCGGAAGGGCTGGGAGTTGCACCGTTCACTGCACCATCATACGCTACACCACCAGAAGGCTCAGCTACCTGATATGTTTCTATCTGTCTTCGATATGTTCAAAGTGGGCATCGGCCCGTCCTCGTCCCACACCATGGGACCAATGGTTGCCGCGGCCCGCTTTTTGGACCTGATGCGCGCCTCGCCGTTCGAATTCTCGGGGCTTCGGGGGTCATTGCATGGCTCACTGGCATTCACAGGCGTAGGCCACGCGACCGACCGCGCCACGATCCTCGGGCTGGCCGGGTTTGTTCCGGACACCTATGACAACAACAAGGCCGAAGAAGCGCTGGCCGCCATTTCCGAGTCCCATACTGTCACGCCGGAAGGGCTGCCGACGCTGAAGTTCGACCCCAAATCGGATCTGGTGTTCGACTATGAAAACAACCTGCCGGGCCACGCCAATGGTATGATCCTGATGGCCACCGACGCGCAGGGCGATGTGATCCTCAGGCAGGTCTACTACTCGATCGGCGGCGGGTTTGTCCTGACCGAAGAAGAACTGGCCGAGGGCAAGGCAACGGATGAAGGTGATCCGGTGCCATTTCCGTTCAAAACTGCGGTCGAGATGCTCGAGATGGCCAGTTCCAGCGGCAAAAGCATCGCGGACATGAAACGCGCGAATGAGATCGCGCGTGGATGCGCGGACAGTTTTGCCAAGGGCACCGCGCGCCTGTGGCAGGTAATGAATGACTGTATCGAACGTGGACTGGTCACAGATGGCATTTTGCCCGGTGGCCTCAAGGTTCGCCGCCGTGCCAAAGGCATCCATGACGCACTGGTGGCCGAGCGTGGGATGAATCTGAACGCTCCGCACACGATCAACGACTGGATGAGCGTTTACGCCATGGCCGTCAACGAAGAGAACGCTGCCGGGGGCCAGGTGGTCACGGCGCCCACCAATGGGGCCGCAGGCGTTCTGCCGGCCGTTTTGCGGTACTATCTGGATCACGTACCCGGCGCGTCCGAAAGCCATGTGGAAGATTTCCTTTTGACGGCTGCCGCGATTGGCGGGCTGGTTAAGTTCAATGCCTCGATCTCGGGCGCGGAAGCCGGATGCCAGGCCGAGGTTGGCAGCGCCTCGGCGATGGCGGCCGCCGGTTTGTGCGCAGTGATGGGCGGCACGCCCGAACAGGTCGAAAACGCTGCGGAGATCGCGCTGGAGCATCACCTGGGAATGACATGCGACCCGGTTGCCGGACTTGTTCAGGTGCCTTGTATCGAACGGAACGGTCTGGGTGCGATCAAGGCCGTTTCAGCGGCCTCGCTGGCGCTGCGCGGCGATGGCAAGCATTTCGTTCCTCTGGATTCGGTCATTGAAACCATGCGCCAGACCGGGCACGACATGCACGAACGCTACAAGGAAACGTCTCTGGGCGGCCTGGCCGTCAATGTTCCAAACTGCTGAGGCAAACGGGCGACGTCGCAACGCGTCCGTATTTCCGCGTTTTCTGGATGGATTTGCACCAAAAGCGGTGCAAATCTGTTCCTGAAAGGAAGGTGTTTCATGCGTGGACGATGTCTTTGCGGAAAGGTCGGATTTGAAGTCAGTCCACCTGTTCTGTCCTGCGTCACCTGCCACTGCGAAAGCTGCCGCAGGCAATGCTCGGCCCCGATGACCGCCTATTTCGGCATCCGGGACAACCAATGGCGCTGGACAGGTGAAACACCAAGGACGTTTCATTCCTCTCCGGGCGTTGAACGCAGCTTTTGCCCGCATTGCGGCACACCAATGTCCTTTCGCTCGCAGTCTATGTCCGACGTAATGCATCTTTACGTCGCCGCACTTGAGGATCCTGAGGCTTTGCAGCCTACCCTGCACGTCGCCCATGAAGAGAAACTCAGCTGGCTCAAGCTGAATGACGGCCTGCCCTGCTGCATCGGACCCGACTACACCAAATACCAACCGCTTCCGGAAAGCTGACCTTTCCCCGTCCGCAGCAAATCGTTAGCGTCGCGGACATGACTCAGGACCGACCCGTACTCGGCATCATTCTGATGCTTGGCTTTTGCATGCTCGCCCCGCTGGGTGATGCCATGGCCAAACTGTTGGGTGAGACAACTCCGATCGGCATACTGGTCTTCACCCGGTTTGCCGTGCAGGCACTGATCCTGATCCCTCTGGTCGCCCTCACGGGTCGTCCTTGGCGTCTGCGGGGGCGAATTCTGAAACTGACCGTGATCCGGACCGGTCTGCACATCCTTGGCATCACAGCGATGTTCAGTGCCTTGCAATTCCTGCCGCTGGCCGATGCCATCGCTATCGCCTTCGTTATGCCCTTCATCATGCTGCTTCTAGGCAGGTTCGTTCTGGATGAAGAGGTTGGCATAAGGCGATTGTTGGCCTGCGTCGTGGGGTTTGCCGGTACGCTTCTCGTCATTCAACCCAGCTTCGCTCAGGTCGGAGCGCCTGCCCTGCTGCCGCTGATCGTGGCCGTGGTGTTTGCGCTGTTCATGCTTGTCACGCGGCAGATCGCCAAGGAAACCGATCCGGTTTCGCTCCAGGCTGTCTCGGGCGCGATGGCAACGCTGATCCTGCTGCCTGTGCTGACCCTAGGAAGCGCCATTGACGTTCCGGAACTGACGTTCAGCCTGCCTGATAAAGACGCGGTTTGGCTGCTTTTGGGTATCGGCGTTCTGGGCACCGTTGCCCACCTGTTGATGACCTGGTCGTTGCGCTATGCCCCATCAGCAACGCTGGCGCCGATGCAGTATCTGGAAATCCCGGTTGCGACCGTGTTCGGCTGGCTGATCTTTCACGACCTGCCCAACGGCATCGCCGCATTGGGGATCGGCATCACGATGGCGGCAGGTCTTTACGTCATTCTGCGCGAGCGGGCCAGCGCCCGGTCTGCTCCGACAGAAACGCCTGCATGACCTGATCCAGCGCGCAGCGGGGAGCCATTGCAACCAGACCCGGGCCATTCATCTGCAACGTGACTTCGGATACCGCCCGGTTGGACGTGCCGATCTGACCGTCCGGCTGCAGAACCAGATCATCGATCGGCCACTCCAGCCCTTGCGAGCGTCCTGTCACTCTTTGCAGGGGAAACAGGGATACCACGCTCCCTTTCGGCAAGTTCAGGGAAACCTTGGGCGGCGCGTGAAACACGACCTCGTGCTCTCCCAGCAGGATGCATGATTGGTTCTGACGCTTGATCAGCACGCTGAGAACCGCCAATTGATGATCCAGACGCCCGCCCAGAAAGCCAACGCCCAAAACCACGGGGGCTTCGATATTGCGCAGCGCCTTGTCGAAATCCGTGCTATTCTGTTCAGGTATGGGAAACAGGCGGTCCGCCGGTATTTCGTCGAAGTCAGTTGCGGAGAGCGAATCGAAATCACCGATGACGGCATCCGGAATACGCCCCGATTCCCTGAGAACCGTCGCACCACCATCCGCTGCAACGGCCAAATTGGCGCGATTCAGCGCCAGATTCAGATCATCGGGCCCGATTTGCCCTCCGCCAACCAGTAAGATTGGCTCGGACGACCGCACAATCGGCGCATTTTTTCTAAGATTGATCATTTTTCCCGGATTTGGACACATTCAGACCACAAAATGATAGGTTCATATAGAGAGTTTCGAACCAATACGTGTGCCTGATTCCGGGCGAATTGGTTCAGGTAGTTTGTAAAGGACGTGCGTCTGATGGTACAGAATAACAAGGTATTGACCGTTTCTTATGGAACCTTCTCCTGCACATTAGAAGGCTTTGACGATTCGTTTGAAACGATGAAAGCGATTGCCGAGTACTTTCGCGACCTTGCAGCAGATGATCGATACTTCGGCTCGGAACCGCCACAGCCTGACACCGAAATGCTGACCCGGATCGCACAGCGGGACGCCTCGAAACGCGTGGAAGCCAGACAGAGCGACACTGGCCTGCTGCTGCGCGCAACCGAAAGTTCAGCCACGATCGCCACGCCCGCAACGCCGCCAGCACAGGAACCAACCATCAGTGCCCCCGATCTGAACGTCGTCAATACACCGCAACCAGCGCAACCCGTTGCCACTGCCGAACCCTTCGATGCTGCGCCAGCCCCCCCTGCTGACAGCATCGCCGCCAAACTTCAGCGGATACGCGCGGTAGTTTCGCACTCGGCTGACAATCCTGTTGAATACTCGGAAGACGAAGACAGCACCTTGCTGACAGGTGGTGCCGCCCCGGTTGACGCCGTGGCCGCAGCCTTTGAGGCGGGTGCGCTGAACCCGGCAGACATCGAGCCTGTGACCCCCGTCTCGATGCCTGCACCCGAAGCGGCAACCCCACCCGCCGCTCCAGAACCTGTTTCCGCACCGGAGCCTGTTGTATCCGAAGAGTTTGAAGACGAGGCTGAAGCTCCGGCAGCGGACGCGCTGTTTTCGGACCTTGATGATCTGACGGAAGACGAACAGCCGGAAGCGGAAGCCGAAGAAGACGAGATCGTAAACATCCTCAGCGAAGAAGACGTGGCAGAGCAGGAAGAGGAATCCGAAGCAGCCGAGTCGCAAGAGGAAGCAGCGGAAGACAACAAGCTTCTCCTGACTGCCGAAGATGAAGTTGCACTGCTGGATGAGATCTCGGCCGTCGAGGCAGAACTGGCGCAGCGGGCCGAAGACCAAAAACCGAAGGATCATTCGAGCCTTGATCTGGACGTGTCCCGCCTGATGGACAAAGCCGACGAACAACTTGATGACCCGGCTGCAAATGATCAGCGCGAGACATATTCGCACCTGCGCACCGCGGTTGCGGCCACCGAAGCCGAGCGTAAAGAAAAGGGTGACTCGGCCGAGAAAGCTCAGGATCAGGAATACCGGGGGGATCTGGCGTCGGTCGTCAGCCCGCGCCGCCCGGAAATTCAGGTCACCAGCATGCGTCCGGAATCCGATGCCGCTGCACCGCTCAAACTGGTGGCGGAACAGCGCATCGACAATCAGCAAAGCGAATCTGGCCCTGTCACGCCCCGCCGCGTCACCACCCCGCAAGAGGAGAAATCCGCTGACGAAGGTGGTTTCGCGACGTTCGCCCAGGAACAGGGCGCTCAGTCATTGCCTGATCTGCTGGAAGCCGCCGCTGCATACCTGTCCTTTATCGAGGGTCAGGAACAGTTCTCGCGTCCGCAATTGATGAACAAGGTCCGGTCCCTCAAGCAGGACGAATTCAACCGCGAAGAAAGCCTGCGTTCGTTCGGTCAATTGTTGCGGGATGGAAAAATCGAAAAGGCTGGCGGAGGCCGCTTTGCCGCCTCGAACCAGATCGGTTTTCGCCCCAGCGACGAGCGCGCAGCGGGCTGATCCGCAAAAGGTTTAGTCAGAAAAAGGCCGGAGGACAACTCCGGCCTTTTTCTGTTTGCGTATCTGGGAACGAACCGGAAGACGCGTACGTTTCCGTCGTTCCAACACACTCGCTTTCGCCGGCGTGGCTAACGTGATCCCTGGTCAGGGTCTTCTTTGCCAACACCACGGAAAACGAACTTGAACGGCAATGCCCACAAGATGCCAAGCACGATGTAGACCAGCAGTTCCAGCCAGATTGGCGGGCGATCCAGCCAGTTCACAACCGTCACCACGGCAACGACGTAAACGGGCAAGCCAACCAGCAGAATAATCAGCGACCAGCGGCGGCGCGCTTTGTAGCTCAGGCCGGTTTTTTGTTCGTCGCTCATCAGTCGGCAAACGGGTCTGTCACCAGAATGGTGTCTTCCCGCTCCGGGCTGGTGGACAACAGGGCGACAGGGCATTCGATCAGTTCTTCGACACGGCGAACGTATTTGATCGCATTGGCTGGCAAGTCCGCCCAACTGCGCGCGCCTTCGGTCGATTCACTCCACCCCTGCATTTCCTCATAAATCGGCTTGCAACGCGCCTGTTGATCTGCCGCCGTGGGCAGATAATCCAGGCGCTCGCCATCCAGTTCGTAACCCACGCAAATCTTGAGCGTCTCGAAACCATCCAGAACATCCAGCTTGGTCAGCGAAATACCGTTCACACCGCTGGTCGCGCAGGTCTGGCGCACCAGGCAGGCGTCAAACCAACCGCACCGGCGCTTACGACCAGTGGTCGTGCCGAATTCGTGACCACGCTCACCAAGGCGCTGACCGTCATCATCCTCCAGTTCCGTGGGGAACGGCCCCTCGCCCACGCGCGTCGTATAGGCTTTGACGATACCCAGCACAAAATCGATGGACCCCGGGCCGATGCCGACCCCGGTTGCAGCCTGCCCTGCGATCACGTTGGACGAGGTCACAAAGGGATAGGTTCCGAAATCAATGTCCAGCAAGGCGCCCTGCGCCCCTTCGAACAGAATACGTTTGCCCGCTTTGCGCTTTTCATTCAGCACCTTCCAGACCGGGGCGGCAAACGGCAGAATCTGCGACGCAATCTCCTTGAGCTGCGCGATCAGACCGTCGCGGTCAACCGGCTCGATCCCTAAGCCTTTGCGCAGCGGGTCGTGATGCTGCAACGCCCGGTCAACCCGAGCTTCAAGAGTTGCCCCGTCCGCCAGGTCCGCAACACGGACCGAACGGCGACCGACCTTGTCTTCATATGCCGGCCCGATGCCGCGCCCGGTTGTGCCGATCTTGGTACCCTTGCTTGCAGCCTCTTCGCGCGCGCGGTCCAGTTCGCCGTGAATCGGCAGGATCAGCGGTGTGTTTTCTGCGATCATCAGTGTATCGGGCGTGATATCGACACCCTGTGCCCGGACCGTTTCGATCTCTTTGACCAGATGCCACGGATCCAGAACCACGCCATTGCCGATGACACTCAGCTTGCCGCCGCGCACAACACCGGATGGCAGCGCATGAAGCTTGTAGACTTCGCCATCGATAACCAAAGTATGACCGGCGTTATGCCCGCCCTGAAAACGCGCGATCACGTCCGCCCGTTCGCTGAGCCAGTCGACGATCTTGCCTTTTCCCTCGTCGCCCCACTGGGCTCCGACAACAACCACATTGGCCATACCAGGTCCTTTTGTGCTGATTTACCAAACCCGGCTCGTATAGCGAGGTGACAGCAGCAGGGAAACAGGTAATTCGACGCATCCGCAAATCGCGCTGCGCGCGATGCCTCCGGCGGGGATATTTTTGGGCCAGATGAAGTCCGGATCCCTTGTTCATCTGGCCCGAAATATCCCGGGGGAGTCGCCCGGTGGGCGGCGGGGGCAGCGCCCCCTCACCCTTACCTGAGGCAAACGGGCTCACCATGAGGCGTCGTCAGATAGGCGTCTTCCCAAGCGTGCCGCAGCAACAGGAGTTCATCCGGGGCAGCATCACCATGCTCTGCCAACAGCGCCTCCAGCGTTTCGAGCCAGGCGTGAAAATAATCATCTCCGCCATCCAACTCTTTGCTCAGCCCATGTTTTCTTAAGGTCGCCGAAAACCTGGCGACCCAATCTGACCAACCGAACCGACCGGTTTCGTTCAGGGCCATGGTTATCGCAAAGACCTGTGCGTGCCATGGCTGGTCAAAAACGGGCTGAGGTGCCGAATGTGTCAGACAGGTGCTCATGCGGGTTCCAGATGGCTCTGCCAGACGTCCAAAACCACCTCATCCCTCGGGTGTTCCGGGTTGGCCCAGAGTTCAGATGCGGGGAAGACCACTGCGTAAAGCGGTTCAGGGGCTTCTCCCAGACCGTGTGCGTTTGAATCGGGAAAAACATGCGTTCCGTGCAGTCTCAGAATGCGCCCCTTTGCACCGGCGGCATAGATGGGCAGACGCGTGTGACCGCCGTCCACAAGACGATTGGCCGCCAGATGCGAGGTAACGACGTCCTGGCCTGCCACGAACCTGGCCGGAATATCCGACGGACGATCGGCGGGACCACCACTGGATAGTACACGGGCCACTGCTTCGGCCTTCATGGCCTTGCCTGCCAACGGATGTGGGCCTTTGGACAGGTTCCCCTCCAGGTCATCGGGCGTCAGGACGCCGCGTTCCACCAACAAATCGGCAAGGGCGGAGATCCACTTTTCATAGTACGAGAACCGGGTGTAATCCTTGGGCGACAGGCGTTCCCGTGCGTGGCGGGAAATGTCGATGTTCCACTGTCCCAGTGGTCCGGCTGCCAGGGTCAGCGCCAGCGCCCGGGCGTGCCAGCCTTCGGGAAATACAGGGCCGTCCTCGGGCTCGGGGCGAACCGGTCCGTCGCCGAAACGTCCACCCATGTCGTGCACGCGAGTCATGCCGGCACCTTCGGCAATCCGGTCCCGATCATACTGTCCCGCGTGACAAGCGTGGCGAGTTCGTCTTCGCCTAACCCCTCCGTTCCATGCGGACGCATCGGCAGTACAAGGTATCGAACCTCGGCCGTGGAATCCCAAACCCGGACCGACGTGTTATCGGGCAGCGTCACGCCAAAATCCGCCAGTACCTTGCGAGGTTCTCGCACTGCACGCGCCCGGTAGGCATCCGACTTGTACCAGCCCGGCGGTATTCCAAGCAGCGGCCAAGGGTAACAGCTGCACAATGTACAGACGACCATATTGTGCTGATCGGGCGTGTTTTCCACCACCACCATATGTTCACCCTGCCGTCCGTAGTATCCCAGTTCGGCCACAACCGGCGTGGCATCTTCCAGCAACGCGGCCTTGAAGGCCGGATCGCTCCAGGCCTTGGCGACAACGCGGGCACCATTCTGAGGGCCGATCCTGTTCTGATACGTATCTATGATCTCATCCAGCGCTGCTGGATCAATCAAACCCTTGCGTGTCAGAATCGTCTCAAGTGCCTTAACGCGAAGCGCGGGTTCAGGCGGCAAAAGGGCGTGCGGGTGATCGTGATCATCATGTGGCATGGCCGCAGCCTGCGCGAGGAAAAGCCCTGCTGTCCAGTCCCTTTGACGTGATCTGAGGCATCAGGGTTCTTGATGCCAACTCCTCCCTTGCCCCCAGCATCAAACTTGCATAGATACCACGCGATACACGCCACGCTGTACAGGACCACCATGGAAAACGTCGTTCTCATCATCCATCTTCTTTTGGCTCTGGGCCTGATCGCCGTCGTCCTGATGCAGCGGTCCGAAGGCGGCGGCCTTGGCATGGGCGGGGGTGGTGGTGGCGCCATGACCGGTCGTGCGGCTGCAACCGCGCTGGGCAAGCTGACATGGATCCTGGCGGCATGCTTTATCGTAACCTCGATCACGCTGACCATTCTGGCGGCTCAGAAATCCTCGGGCAGTTCGGTGATCGATCGTCTGGGCGTTCCGGCACCGGCCGCAACAGAAGACAGCACACCAGCGGTTCCGTCGGCGGATGATCTTCTGCCACCGGCGCAGGGCGACAACGCGCCGCTGATTCCGCAAGCCGACTGATTCACTAGACCTAGAAACCTGAAAGAGAACTGCAACAGCATCTTGCGGTTCTCTTGCGCTATTGGCGCGAATCCTTTATACGTGAAGTCCCGTGATGCAGCGGTTTTTCGGAACCGCCGGGCAGCTGATTTTGACGTCTCACGGGAGCAGCCGAAAAAACATGGCGCGATTTATTTTCATCACTGGTGGTGTGGTTTCGTCCTTGGGCAAAGGACTGGCGTCGGCGGCCTTGGGCGCGCTGTTGCAGGCCCGGGGATATTCGGTGCGTCTGCGCAAGCTGGATCCCTATCTGAACGTCGATCCCGGCACGATGTCACCATTTGAACATGGCGAAGTTTTCGTCACCGATGACGGGGCCGAAACGGATCTGGACCTTGGCCACTATGAGCGTTTCACCGGTGTTGCCGCCCGAAAAACCGACTCGGTCAGTTCGGGGCGAATTTATTCCAATGTGCTCGAGAGAGAGCGCCGTGGCGACTACCTTGGCAAGACCATTCAGGTCATTCCGCACGTTACCAACGAGATCAAGGATTTCATCTCCATCGGCGAGGATGAGGTCGATTTCATGCTGTGTGAGATCGGCGGCACCGTCGGCGATATCGAGGGCCTGCCCTTTTTTGAAGCCATCCGCCAGTTCAGCCAGGACAAACCACGCGGCCAGTGCATTTTTATGCACCTGACGCTGCTGCCCTATATTAAGGCCTCGGGTGAGCTGAAAACAAAGCCAACCCAGCACTCGGTGAAGGAACTTCGTTCCATCGGGCTGGCCCCTGACATCCTGGTCTGCCGCTCCGAAGGTCCGATCCCCCAAAAAGAGCGCGAGAAGCTGGCCCTGTTCTGCAACGTGCGCCCGGACAGCGTGATCGCGGCGCAAGACCTGTCCACGATCTACGACGCGCCATTGGCCTATCACCATGAAGGGCTGGATCAGGCCGTTCTGGATGCGTTCCAGATCAGCCCGGCCCCCAAACCGGATCTCGCGAAATGGGAAGATGTCAGCGATCGCATCCACAACGCCGAAGGTGAAGTGAAGGTCGCCATCGTCGGCAAGTACACTCAGTTGGAAGATGCCTATAAGTCCATCGCCGAAGCACTGACCCATGGCGGAATGGCGAACCGGGTGAAGGTGAAGATTGAATGGGTTGATGCGGAAATCTTCGACACCGAGGATGCCGCGCCCTATCTGGAAGGCTACCATGCCATCCTTGTCCCCGGCGGATTTGGAGAGCGCGGGACAGAAGGCAAGATCAAGGCCGCGCAATATGCCCGCGAGCACAAGGTGCCCTATCTGGGTATTTGTCTGGGCATGCAGATGGCCGTCATCGAAGCAGCGCGGAACGCCGCCGGCATCACCGAGGCGGGCTCTGAGGAGTTCGACCACGAGGCCGGGAAAAAACGTTTTGAACCCGTGGTTTACCACCTGAAAGAGTGGGTGCAGGGCAACCACAAGATCGAACGCAAAGTCGGTGACGACAAAGGCGGTACCATGCGTCTGGGCGCATACAACGCAGTGCTGGCCGAAGGATCGAAAGTGGCCGAGGTCTACGGCAACACCAATATCGAAGAACGCCACCGTCACCGCTATGAAGTGGACATCAAGTACCGGGACAAGCTTGAAAAGGCGGGCCTGAACTTCTCGGGCATGTCACCTGACGGCCGCCTTCCGGAAATTGTCGAATGGTCGGATCACCCGTGGTTCATCGGGGTGCAATACCACCCGGAACTCAAATCCAAGCCGTTTGACCCGCATCCGCTGTTCCGCGATTTCGTGCGCGCGGCCAAAGATACGTCGCGCCTGGTCTGACCCAACAGACTGACCGGGCGCTGAACAGCGCCCGGCTACTGCACCAGTCAGAGCTTCAGTGCTTTGCGGGTCTTGGGCCCGACGATACCGTCCGGTTCCAGACCGTTTTCCGCCTGGAAATCAATCACAATTGCATGCGTGATCTGGCCGAATTCACCATCCGCGATAATGTCGTAGCCCAATTCCGCCAGCCGCTTTTGCAGTTCCTGAACTTCGGCCCCGATATCGCCAATGGAAAGGTTTGCGTTGGGGACGGTCCGGTTTGAAATCGCCTCTCCCAAAACACCGTCCTTGTGCCACTTGCGTATGGTCTCGTCAGCAATCTCGAAGTGCATTCCATCTTCAAAACTGCTGAAACCCACGCCCCAGAACCAGCCAGCCGCGTTGAAAAACGGTGCCATCGCGGCAAGGCCCGCCAGTGTCTTGCCGTCCTTACCATCGGTTCCCCCTTTGACACCGATACCATCCAATGCACCTTCGATATTGATGTCGATTGCGCAACCCCATGAATGATTGGACGGATTGTTGCTGTTTTTGATTTTTCGGACACACAGCATCCCCGAACTCCCAAGGGTTTTGAACACTTCTGGATGAGCATCTTTCACATCCGCCATAACGCCGCGCAGCGAAGCAATAGCGGGTTTCAGGCCGGTCGCTTTGAACGGCCCCACGTCGTCTGTGACCATCAGCGATTTGAGCTTGTCGTTTCCTGCAATTCCTCGGCACTTGTTGTCCAACACAGGCCGCGGCATGCCAAGGATAGCCAACATTGTGGACCGCTTGGCAGAGCTTAACCCTTTGTTGATCTTTTTCGGTATGTCGACAACTTTCTTGGGCTTAACCATTTTGACCTCCGAAAATACCGCATCTCACAACATCAAAGCGCGTTTAGGGTGCGTCCACGTCCTGGACAAAAATCAATCGCACCAAGGCACCGCTGAATACGTGAGGCGAAAATTGCTTTGTCTAATTAATCATTATGCATACACGATTTCCGCAAATCGGGCAAATCCGGCGAATAAACTCCGAAGGGCGGTTTTCGTCATTTGCGGGATTGCCATGTGCCACACAATCAGGCCACGTATAGCGTGAATCAGAGGGCAAGTTATGACCAAAGGATACTGGATCGCTCACGTCGATGTGGACGACATTGAAACCTACAAAAACTATATTGCGGCAAACGCCGAACCTTTTCACGCCTATGGGGCAAAGTTCATGGTCCGCGGTGGTGAATACGAAATCAAGGAAGGCACCTCGCGGTCGCGTACGGTCGTGATTGAATTTCCAAGCTATGAGGATGCGCTGGCCTGTTATGATAGCGACGCCTATCAACGTGCCAAGGCTTTGCGTGACCCGGTCGCGACTAGCGATCTGGTGATTGTTCAGGGCTATGACGGGTAGTCCACGCTTGGCGACCTACAAAATATGGGATAAGCTGCGCTCATGCTAAAAAAGCTTTTTCAGGCCTTTCGCCCACCCCAGCAGACGACACTGCCCGACCCGGATGCCGAACTGGCTCTTGGGGCCCTGATGGTGCGGGTGGCACAGGCGGATCGGGATTATAAGCTTGAAGAAATCAGCCTGATCGACAGGATTTTGGCCCGCCTCTACCAGCACAACGCGATCGAGGCTGCAAAAGTGCGGGCAACTTGCGAAAAGCTGCACGCGGCGGCCCCCGACACCGACACATTCGGCAAGCTGATCCGCGAAACAACAGACCTGAAAGAACGGTTGGCGGCTTTGGATGCCTTGTGGGAGATCGTGCTGGCCGATGGCAACTCTGACGAAGGTGAAATGAAAATCGTGGAAGAGGCCCGGATTGCCATGGGCCTTAGCTTCAAGGACAGCCAGATTGCCCGCGAACGGGTGCTGTCACGCTTGGAAGCTGAATAAACCGGATCTATATCTCTCTCATGTTCAAGGATTTTCTGTCACGGCTTTCCCAGCCTCAGCCCGACCCGCTTGCCGAAGACGATGCCCGATTGGCGCTGACCGCCTTGATGGTTCGTATCGCGCGGTCCGACAACGACTATGCAGACTCTGAAATGGCGCGGATCGACCGGATTTCGGCAGAACGCTACGGTCTGTCCCCTTTCGAGGCCGCCGGTCTTCGTGCCCGCGCGGAAGACCTTGAAAGCGAGGCACCGGACACCGTGCGCTTTACCCGCGCCATCAAGGAAGCCGTCGCCTATGACGACCGACTGGCCGTCGTTCAGGCAATGTGGTCTGTGGCTCTTGCCGATGGGCAGCGCTCGGGAGAAGAGGATTCGCTTCTGCGATTAGTGGTCAGTCTTCTGGGTGTCAGCGACGTGGACTCCGCGCTAGCCAGACAAAAGGCTGCCAAATCGTGACGGCGATGCTGGGCATGTACGACATGCCCGCGCTTCACGCGGCCAATGACCGGTTCTGGAGCTTGATTCGTGCGGAACTTGGGTTCGGCCCGACGCACCTGACCCGAGACCAGGATTTCTGGGAGGTCTGGCAAGACCCCGATCTGGTTTTGTCGCAAACCTGCGGAATGCCCTACCGCACAAGCCTGCACGGAAAAGTGCAACTGGTCGGCACGCCCGATTATGGCCTGCCCGACTGCCCAACCGGCTATTACTGCTCTGTGTTTGTGGCCCGCACCGATGACACACGCCCCTTGTCCGAATTGGCGACCGGCATCTTCGCTTATAACGAGGCGTTGTCCCAATCTGGGTGGTCCGCACCTGTTACTCATCTGTCCGCTTTGGGCCTGCGCCCGGGTAAGTTGCTTGAAACCGGCGGCCACGCGCGCTCCGCAAACGCGGTCGCGGACGGACGGGCCGACTATGCCTCGCTCGACCTGCTGACCTGGACGCTGCTCAGGGAACACACAGAACTGGGATCGCAACTGCGCGAAGTCGCAAGAACGGAACCGACACCGACGCTGCCCTACATAACTGCCCTTGGGCAAGACGCCGGCCGCATCGCCGGGGCCGTCAGAAGGGCCATTACCCGTTTGTCGGATGCCGACTGCCAGGCACTGCACATCAACGGTTTGGTCAACATCCCGGCCGAGCGCTACCTGGCGGTTTCCACGCCCCCGGCCCCGCAAGCGTTCGGGTCGCACGACTGAACAAATTGAACAGCTGAATTGTTCAATTTGGTCGTTTCCCGATGGGAACATGTTATTTGCGCATTGCATTGCTCAACATTTTGCGCCCTATTACCGCACTAACAATCACAACAACTGGACGACCCGTGACAGATTCCACTCCCGTTATCGAGATCAAGAACCTTCACAAAAGCTTCGGGCATCTGGAGGTGCTGAAGGGGGTGGATATTACAGCCAGGCGAGGGGATGTTGTATCGCTCATCGGATCCTCCGGCTCCGGAAAGTCGACCCTGCTGCGGTGCTGCAACCTTCTGGAAGACAGTCAGGAGGGCGAAATCCTGTTCAAGGGTGAGCCGGTTCGCTGGAGTGGTGACAGTCATCATCGCCGGCCCGCAGACCCCAAACAGGTCCTGCGCATCCGGACCAACCTGTCGATGGTATTCCAGCAGTTCAACCTTTGGTCCCACATGACCATTCTGCAAAACGTGATGGAAGCACCCGTAACCGTTCTGGGCCGCGACAAGGCCGAGGTTGAAGACAGCGCGCGCAAATACCTGGAAAAAGTGGGTATCGGCGACAAATGTGACGTCTATCCGGCACAACTGTCGGGCGGTCAGCAACAGCGCGCAGCTATCGCGCGCGGGCTGTGCATGGAACCCGAGGCGCTGCTGTTTGACGAACCCACTTCGGCACTGGACCCCGAGTTGGAGCAGGAAGTCATCAAGGTGATCAAGGATCTGGCCGCCGAGGGCCGCACCATGATCATCGTAACCCACGACATGAAGATGGCTGCTGACATCTCCAGCCACGTTGTCTTTCTTCATCAGGGCCTTATCGAAGAAGAAGGCCTGCCCGAAGATATCTTTACCACCCCGGAATCCGAACGGCTTCGGGGCTTTCTCTCCGCCACCAAGGCGGCTTAACTGATCCACAGAATCACTAATGGGGAGTAACCAATGAAAAACCTGATTCTGACCACTGCAGCACTGGCGTTGACCGCTGGCATGGCAATGGCCGATACCGTCCGCATGGGGACCGAGGGCGCCTACCCTCCGTATAACTTCATCAATGACTCAGGCGAAATCGACGGGTTCGAGCGCGAAGTCGGCGACGAGCTGTGCAAGCGCGCCGGTCTGGAATGCGAATGGGTCAAGAACGACTGGGATTCGATCATTCCGAACCTGGTTTCGGGCAACTACGACACCATCATCGCGGGCATGTCGATCACCGATGAGCGTGATGAGGTTATCGACTTCACCCAGAACTACTTCCCTCCGGCGGCATCGGCTTATGTCGGGGCATCCGAAGGTGTTGACGTAAGCAGCGGCATCGTCGCGGCGCAAACCGCAACGATCCAGGCCGGCCACGTGGCCGAATCCGGCGCGACCCTCGTCGAGTTTGCAACCCCTGAAGAAACCATCGCTGCGGTTCGCAACGGCGAGGCTGACGCTGTATTTGCAGACAAGGACTTCCTGGTGCCGATCGTCGAAGAATCCAGCGGTGAACTGGTATTTGTCGGCGACGATGTTCCGCTTGGCGGCGGCATCGGTCTCGGTATCCGTGAATCCGACGGCGAGCTGCGCGGCAAGTTCGACGAAGCCATTACTTCGATGAAGGCGGATGGCAGCCTGAACGAGCTGATCATCAAGTGGTTCGGCGAAGGCGTTCCGACATACAACGCTGACGGCTCAGTCGTTACCAACTAAAAACTCTGTCTGATGGTTCGGCGCCTCTTGGCGCCGAACCTGTCTTGGCCCCGCGCCGGATCCGACGTTCGAAAGACGCCTTATGTTCTCCTACTGTACCGATCCCGACACGCTCGGCACTTTCCGCTGGTTTTCCTGCTATCTGACCAATGGCGTGCATTGGTCGTTTTATCTTTCGTTCGTCAAGGTACTGGCCCTTCTGGCTGTCACCGCCCCTGTCGCGCTGAGCTTTGGTTTCGCAGGAGCCATGGCCGCCCGGTCACATTTCCCACCGCTCAGCTGGCTGGGCAAGGGGTATATCGCCATCGTTCGAGGCGTACCCGACATCGCGTTTTTCCTGTTCTTCGTGATTGCACTGGATCAGGCGTTCGAATGGACCCGCCACAAAGTCCTCTGCCCCGACTGGACCGATCCGATTCGACAGGGCAATGATTTCATCGTCTGTCAGGCCGCCAAGCTGCCGTTGGGCACTTCGCCGGAATGGGTGCACGAAACCTATGGGTTCTTTCTGGCCATCATCACATTCTCGATCGTATTCGGTGCATTCGCCGCCAACGTTCTGTTTGGGGGGATGCGCGCCGTGCCGCACGCCCAGCTTGAGACCGCCGAGGCCTATGGCATGACCCGCCGTCAGACCTTCTGGCGCGTGCTTGTTCCGCAAATGTGGGTCTATGCCGTGCCCGGATTGTCGAACCTGTGGATGGTGCTGATCAAAGCCACGCCCCTGCTGTTCCTGCTGGGGATTGAGGATATCGTCTACTGGGCGCGTGAGCTGGGTGGCACCAAGACGTCGAAATTCACGCAATACCCGCATGGTGACTGGCGCATGTGGTATTTCCTGTTCCTCCTGCTTTTCTATCTGGGCATGACCCGAGTATCCGAAATCGGGCTTGAACGACTGATGCGGCGACTGTCGCACGGTCAGGCAACATCCGGCGGAGAATTGCTGCGCAAGGAGACCACCGCATGAGCTGCCTGCAAACCATCCAGGACTATGCCCTGCGTTCCATCGGCCTCGGCGAGCGCCTGCTGCCGCGCAACGATTTTACCTTGTGCGAACAGTTCACCCTGATCGGATCGGGGATGATCTGGAACGTCTATTTCGGCCTGATGGCGCTGGCGACCGGGTTCTTTCTGGCCACCGCGCTGGCCGTCGGCAAGTCGTCCGCCAACAAATGGCTGCGCAAACCGTCTGAATGGTTCATCTTCATCTTCCGGGGATCGCCGCTGTTCATCCAGTTCTTCTTTGCCTATTTCTTCTTCCTGTCGCTGAAGAAATCCTACCCCATGTTCGACGCCTTGACCTCGGCATGGCTTGGGGCGCTGATCGTTCTGTTCCTGAACACGGCCGCCTACACGGGCGAAATCTTCTATGGCGCCCTGCGCTCGATCCCAAAGGGCGATATCGAGGCGGCCGACGCCTACGGTCTGACCGGGTGGTCCCGTTTCCGCCGCGTTGTCTGGCCTACGATGCTGCGCCTAGCATGGCCTGCCTACACAAACGAGGCGATCTTTTTGTTCCACGCAACCACGCTGGTGTTTTTCTCGGCCTTTCCGGCCTGGCAACAACGCGGAGACGCGTTGTACTACGCCAGCTATTTTGCGGACAAAACATTCAACCCGTTTGTCCCCTATCCGATTCTGGCCTTTTATTTCATCCTGCTGACACTGGTGATCGTCTGGGGGTTCGGCAGGGTGAACAAGCACCTGAACCGGCACCTGCCGCAGGCCAAACGGTCCAAAATGCGGCTTCGCCTGAATCTGGCGCGTTAACAAACGCTTTTGAATCAATGACCGGGTCTGGACAACCAGGCCCGAACGTCTTTTTGCCCTAGCCCAATGCGGGTTAGGTTGCGAAAATCCGTACCTGAGATAATAGGGAGAAGTGGTACCGCCTCCCTGGCTTGAACAGGGGACCTCTGGATCCACAATCCAGCGCTCTAACCAACTGAGCTAAGGCGGCACTCGTGAGGGGCGATGTACCGAACGCGCAGCGGGATTGCAAGAGGATTAAAGCTGAATTCTCCAGCTTTGTTCAACCAGATCGACGCCGAATGAGTGTACCGGTTTGCTGCCCGTCAGCTGCCAACCGTTCGCCTTGTAAAGCGCGCACGCGGCCTTGTGGCTTTCATGCGTCCACAAGACCATTTCCTTGTAACCGGCAGTGCGCGCAAAGCTCATGCAGGTGTCCAGTAGCCGTTTGCCCAGCCCCTGCCCTCTTGCTTGCGGCACAAGCAGAAACAGCCGCAGCTTTGCCGTGTCACGGTCCAGCGACACGCAAAAAATACTTCCCAGCCTTTCGCCCGCCTGTTCAACAATCCAGCCGCGTTCCCTGGCCGGATCATGCGATGCAGTAAATGCGTCCAGAATACTGGCAACAAGCGGCGCAAATGTGTGGTCAAAGCCTTCGTCGCGCGTGTAGTGACGGTCGTGTTGGTCAACCAGCCACGATGCATCGTCGGAACGAAACGGTCTGATAAGCGCATCTTCCATAAGCCATCTGACCGCAAAGGCGACTTGATTCTCAACCCTTTGCGCGCTAGCACGAATGCTCAGTCCCGGAGGCACTTATGGGCATCAATACCGAACGCGACATTCAGGCTAACCTGCAGATCGGTCCGACCGATCACGGCATGGTCCGCCTGTTCATCGAAGCCGATGGCGTCGAGATTCCGATGGATTTTGACCCGGAAGAAGCTGAAGAAATCGCGGAAGAAATTCTCGCCGCAGCACAGGCTGCCCGCGCGGTTCAGGGCTGAGCGTTTACAGCCTGGGGTCGCGAAAAGCGTGCAGCCTGCGGGCGCTGTCCATGGCAAATTTCTGGATCATCTTTTTTCTCCGCGCCGGGGCAACCTTGTCCTCTGGCGCCATTCGGACGATTTCTGCATCATAGGCATCGGCAATGATCAGGCCGGTTTCCGGCGGCAGCATCTCGGTCGGAAATTCGGTATCGACGGCCCAAAAGAACCGGTCGCACCACTCCAGGTAGCCGTGCCACTTGGAATCTGATTGATAGTCCACCCAACTGGATTTGCATTCCACAACCCAAAGCTCGCCCTTGGGGCCAAGCCCCATCACGTCCACCCGCAATCCACGCGCGGGAACAAATTCTTCAATTGAAACATACCCGTGGGTCAGAAGGTGGCGTGAAACCCCGCGGGCCAGTTTCTGGCCGGGCTGCATTTCCAGTGTCATTCAAAATATGTGAACAATTCATGAACAAATATCAAGCCCCTCAAACATGTTGACATGATACCATTCAGTATCATAATAACGTGATACCAATCGGTATCTCTTTGAGGTGACCAATGAACACACAAACACAATTTGCATTCCGGGCGCTGGCCGACCCTACCCGCAGAGACATTGTAAGAATGCTGGCATCGGAGGATCTGACGATAGGCCAGTTGACGGACCGTTTCGACATGACCCGAGCTGCCGTCAAGAAACACCTGACCGTTCTGTCCGATGGCGGTCTGATTACGGTCGAGGCTCGCGGGCGAGAGCGCATCAACCGCCTGGAACCCCAAGGCATGGCACCCGTTCTGGACTGGTTCAGCTATTTTGATCAGTTCTGGGATGACCGTCTGAACAATCTGAAGGAAGCTATTGAAGGGAAAAAGAAATGACCAACGCTGTTTTGCAGAAAACAATCTTCCTGCGTGCCGAACCTGAAACGGTTTGGGCTTATCTGACCGACCCTGACCGCTTGGCAGAGTGGTTTCACAAACCCAAACACCCCCTGACCGAGGGCGGCAAGCTGGCGATGTTTGGAACCACCAGCGGCGATCTGCTGATCTGGGGTGAAGTCAAAAAGGCACACCCTTTCGAATACCTTGAATACACGTTCACCGTGAAGCCGATGGGAGAAGCCGTCAGTATAGTAAAATGGACCCTGGAACCCGTTGCCGGGGGCACGAAGCTTGGCCTGCTGCACGAAGGCCTGCCACAGGGCGCCGAGGCCTTTGGCCTGATCCTGGCGCTGGATAACGGTTGGGATGAGCATTTCGGCAAGATGCGCACCGCATTGCACGAAACTGTTGATGCCTGACCCCTTGTGCAAACCCGCTGCAACCCCTACTTAGGCGCGTGGCGGGTTCTGCCCTTCTTGTGACTGGTAGCATTCTGGTGGCCTTAAGCAATTCCGAGGGGGCTGGCTCTGTTCAGGTCCTGGCCTGATTACCTGGCGCCCACCTGTACATACAGGTCCTCGGGAATCACACCGCACGGTTGACTGGTGGTCCCGCCACATTTTCCGCTAAAAAATCAGCGCTCTGCGCCAGTTTCCTGCTTCACCAAGGCGGGTTCAAATTTGTGGATAACCGGGGTTCCCCGGCGTGGCCCCTGCGGCTTTTCCGCCATGCTCATGACGGCATAGGCAAATTGCACCCCGGCAAAAACGATTCCATTCATGAACCAGATCATCAGCAATGCAATCAGGCCAAGTTCCGACCCGGTGATCAGATTGCGCAGATTGGCGACGTTGAAAACCAAAAGCACCGCAACGAAAGCCGCCGAGATGACAAATCCCCAGGCAACCTGAGTGATGTATAACCGTATCAGTTTGGGCATGGCGGGCCTCCTTGCGCTCTGACATTCAGTCTAGCGCTTGTCGGTCGCCGGTAAAGGCGTCAGAACGCCTCGGGCCTGGCCTCACGCGCCATGTGATCTAGAACGGCGTTCACGAATTTCGGCTCCTTGCCTTCCGGGAAAAAGGCCCGTGCGACATCGACGAATTCGGTGATGACCACTTTGGGCGGCGTGTCGCTTTGGGTCAGTTCGGCACCTGCAGCACGGAAGGTTGCACGCAAAGTTGGGTCGATGCGCGCGATGGGCCATTTTGCGACCAATGCGCGATCGGTCATCTGGTCGATCGGCGCCTGATAGTTCACGGCATCATCCACGAGCTTGCGAAAAACGCTGATGTCGCCATCCAGCATTTCTTCGCCCTCGTAAACTGCGCCAAACCGGTGATCCAGAAACTCATTAACAACCTGTTCGGTCGTTTGTCCCGACTGCTCCATCTGGAACAACGCCTGCACGGCGTAAAGCCGGGCTGCGGATTTCATCAAGCGTTTCTGATTGGCCGGTTTCGGCGCGTCTGTCTGGGTCATGCTGTCGTGGGTCCGTTGCTGTCGCCCGCCACAAGGATGGACTCGGACGGAGGCTTGAAGCCGACGCCCTTTTTGGAAGAGCCCCACTTACGGCTGAGCGCGATCAGATGCAAGGCCGCAGCGGCCGCTCCGCCACCTTTATTCATCTTTTCAGGGTTTGCGCGGACTTCTGCCTGATCGTCATTCTCGACAGTCAGGATACCGTTACCGATGCACAAGCCCTGCAAGCCCATGAGCTGAATGGCCCGGCTGGAATCGTTGCATACCGTTTCGTAATGCGTGGTCTCACCGCGGATAACGCAGCCCAGCGCGACATAGCCATCAAAGTTGCACTGACGATCGGCCATGGCGATGGCGGTTGGGATTTCCAGCGCACCGGGCACCTCGACAACCTCGCAAGTGCCACCTGCCGCTTTGATCTCGGCCTTGGCTCCGGCGATCAGGTTGTCGGCAATCGCGCGATAGAAAGGCGCGGCCACGATCAGCAGTTTCACCGGTTCATCGAATGTCGGCGTCGGCAGAACGCCATGTTTGTCTTGTTCAGCCACGATCAGTCATCCTTGAGTATGGAGCGGGTGCCAACGATGGACAGGCCAAACGCATCGAGCCCCAGATAAACGGTTTCCGGCGAGTCCGTCAGCAACACCAGTTGCTG
This sequence comes from Ruegeria sp. N11, assembly GCF_056531525.1. Taxonomy (NCBI): domain Bacteria; kingdom Pseudomonadati; phylum Pseudomonadota; class Alphaproteobacteria; order Rhodobacterales; family Roseobacteraceae; genus Ruegeria; species Ruegeria sp. N11. Next base: position 46,764 of record NZ_JBQFLX010000016.1, on the reverse strand, counting down.
AACGCCCATTTTGGACAGGATTTGAGCGCCCAGACCGGTTTGCTTGATGGTGCGCGGGCCTTCGTCCTCGGCCGCATACAGCGAGTTGCGCGGCTGGCGGAACAAGCACACGACCCCGCGCCCTTCCTCGGCGATTTTTTCCATCGCGCGGGGCAGTTCCCGCGACGATTTCGGGCCTAGGCCCAGGATGTCCGGCGCTTCGTGCAGGGCGTGGGTTCGGGTCAGGACAGGCTCGGGCGTGGTAATGTCGCCCTTGGTCATGACCACATGTTCAATGCCGTGGGTCTGGTCCGTGAACAGACGCATCTCCCACTCGCCACCATATTCCGACATCACCGTTTCGCGTGAGGTTTCGACCACCAGATTGTCATTGCGGGACCGGTACGCGATCAGATCGCTGATCGTGCCGATCTTCATGTTGTGCTCTTTAGCAAAGGCGACCAGATCAGGCAGGCGTGCCATGGTGCCGTCCGGTTTCATGATCTCGCAGATCACGCCCGAGGGGTTCAGCCCCGCCAGACGCGAAATGTCCACGGCAGCCTCGGTATGACCGGCACGCACCAGCACCCCGCCCCGCTTGGCCCGCAGCGGGAAGATGTGACCGGGGGTGGCGATTTGCGCCATCGTGTTTTGCTCATTGATTGCGGTCGACACAGTCAATGCGCGGTCAGCTGCGGAAATACCGGTTGATACACCTTCACGCGCCTCGATAGACACGGTGAAGGCGGTTTCATGCCGGGACGAGTTGTTCACCGCCATCATCGGCAGGCCCAGCGCGTCGACCCGTTCGGCGGTCATCGGCAGGCAGATCAGGCCGCGCCCGTGGGTGGCCATGAAATTGATTGCCTCGGCATCCGCGAATTCGGCGGCGATGACCAGATCGCCTTCGTTCTCGCGATCTTCGTGATCCACCAGAATATACATCCGGCCTTTGCGCGCCTCTTCGATGATTTCTTCGATCGGACTTATCGCGTCACGCAACTGGGCCTCGACCGGGCCGGGGGTTTCAAAGCTCATGGGGCAGCCTTTCGCAAGAGCACGTATGAGCGGCTGGATAGACCACCATTCGCCCAAAGGCCAGACCACATGCGGCGTCAGCGGACCAGAACGCGGCGTTGTTCGGCCTTAAAGTTCAGGACATTTCCGCCAGCCGCGCAACATATCGGGCCAACGTGTCGATCTCAAGATTGACGCGGTCGCCCATTCGAACATCACCCCAGGTCGTGACCTCTTTGGTGTGCGGGATGAAATTGATCCCAAAGTCGCAACCTTCCACCGCGTTGACAGTCAGCGAGGTGCCGTTCAGAGCGACCGATCCCTTGGGCGCAATGAACTTGGCCAGATGCTTGGGTGCGCGCAGTGTAACACGAGTGCTGTCGCCCTCGTCTTCAATGCCAACCACCTCAGCGACCCCGTCCACGTGGCCCGAGACGATATGCCCGCCCAGTTCGTCTCCAACCTTCAAGGCGCGTTCAAGGTTGACACGCTTGCCAACCTGCCAGGCGTCGAGGTTGGTTTTTGACACGGTTTCAGCACTGATCTGGACATCGTACCAGTCGTCGCCCAGCGCGATAACGGTCAGGCAGACCCCGTCGCTGGCAATCGAAGCGCCAAGATCGATGCCCGCAGTATCATAGCCGGTGCTGATCCGGGCCCGCAGATCGCCTTGCTGTTCCAGCTCGGTGACAGTGCCAACATCGGTGACGATCCCTGTGAACATTCTGTTAACCCTCTGTTCCTAACCTGTGTCTCGCTTCCACAGCCGAGGTAAGCCCAAGCGGCTTCTCGGGCAAGCCCCGGCTTGCCGGGAAATCGCAAAACGGGCATAGTTTTGACAATTTAACACGAATACAGCAGTCCCGATGACCCACCTGCCCTATGCCCCGGATCGCCGTGTGTTCCTGTTTCTGCAGGGACCTCATGGCCCGTTTTTCAACGCCCTTGGGCGCATGTTGCGCGCATCCGGCGCGCAGGTCTGGCGCGTCGGCTTCAATGCCGGCGACCACGCGTTCTGGTTCGATCGCTCATCCTACATTCCGTTCCTGGACAAACCAGAGCATTGGCCGGAAACCCTGACCGGGTTGATCAACGACCTCGATATCACAGACATCGTACTCTATGGCGACACGCGTCCGATCCATGCTCAGGCAGTCGAAATCGCAAGGGAAAGGGGCATCACCGTCCACGTGTTCGAAGAAGGCTATCTGCGCCCCTGGTGGGTCACATATGAACGCACGGGCTCGAACGGAAATTCCCGGCTGATGGACCTGAACGTTGACCAGATGCAGCAGGCCCTAGCCCAGTCAGATACGCAATCACCACCACCGTCCCATTGGGGCGATATGAGGCAACATATCTTTTACGGTGCCCTGTATCACTGGTTTGTGCTGTTCCTGAACCGCCGCTATCGCAATTTCAGACCTCATCGGGACCTGCCGGTATCGAAGGAGTTTCGTCTGTACTTCAAGCGTTTGTCCCTTATGCCATTTCACCGGCTACAGCGGATCTGGGCAACGACCCGCGTTCGGCTGGGCGGTCACCCCTATCACATGGTCCTGCTGCAACTGGGTCATGACAGCTCGGTACAGGCGCATTCCGGGTATTCCTGCATGAGCGATTTTCTGGATCAAATTCTCGAAGGTTTCGCAAAGGGCGCGCCAAGACATCATCGGCTGGTGATCAAGGAACATCCGCTGGAAAATCATCGCGAACCATTGCGACGACGCGTGCGTGAACTGTCGGCCCGGTACGGGATTGACGATCGCGTCTACTATGTTCCCGGTGGCAAGCTTGCCGGACTTCTGGATGATGCGAATTCTGCGGTCACGATCAATTCGACCGCCGGCCAGCAAGTGTTATGGCGCGGCATTCCCCTGCGAATTTTCGGCAAGTCCGTCTATGACAAACCCGAATTCGTTTCCGGGCAGGCCCTGACTGCTTTCTTCGCGAACCCGGTCGCCCCTGACAGCGGTGCCTATCGGATCTATCGCCGGTTTCTTCTGGAAACCAGCCAGGTGCCCGGTGGGTTCTATTCATGCCGGGGGCGGCGGCAATTGTTGCGACGGGCTGTCGACATGATGTTGCGGCCGCAAGATCCATATCAAACAGTTCTGTCAGGCAAAGCGGCGCTGACGCCACAGTTGAGAATCGTTCAGTGAATCTGGACGGTTGTTTCTGGAAGTCACACCACATTGCGGGTAGCCTGCGCTGAAAGAAAGATAATTGAGGTATATCGGCAGTGAAGCGCTTTCCAATCCGGTGGATACGGGGGGTAACTCTCGTGGCGGCTTGCGGCTTTCTGGCTGCGTGCCAGCTTCCCAAGTCCGGCCCGAACAAATCTGAAATCCTTGCAGGTTCTGTGCAGAATGGCGGGAATGCATTTGTCGTGGAAGTGGATGACCGCGTCGCCAAGGCAACATCTGCCGTGCCCCAATACGGCTTCTCTGCCGCCTTCAGCACTGCCCCGAACCTGACCGCAGACACCGTTCGCCCCGGCGATGTTCTGGGGCTGACAATCTGGGAAAACGTGGATGACGGCTTGTTGGCCAGCGAGACGGGACCGGCCACGACACTCGAAGAAGTTCAGGTCGACAGCGAAGGCTTCATCTTTGTTCCCTATGCCGGTCGTTTGCGGGCTGCCGGCAACACACCGGAAGAATTGCGCACCCTGATCACCAGCAAACTGCAGGACCAGACCCCGGATCCGCAGGTCGAAGTTCGTCGTGCTGCCGGTGACGGCTCGACCGTGTCCCTGACCGGAACCATTGGCGCACCGGGGATCTACGCGATCCAGCGCCCGACCCGCTCATTGTCCGGGATGCTGGCGCAGGCCGGCGGCGTCACTGTCTCGTCCGACATTGCGCTGGTCACGCTGATCCGAGGTGATCAGCGCGGGACCATCTGGTACGATGATCTGTTCCGCAACCCCAAGCTGGACGTCGCCCTGCGCGGTGGCGACCGCATTCTGGTTGAAGAAGACAGCCGCTCCTATATCGCGCTGGGTGCAACCGGAGGACAATCCCGCGTTGCATTTGACAGTCAGGACCTGTCCGCGCTGGAAGCCCTGGCGCAGGTTGGCGGTCTTCAGTCGCTGTCGTCGGACCCGACCGGCATATTCGTTCTTCGCAGAGAACGTCAGGATGTGGCGCGCAATGTGATGGGCCGGGCAGATCTGCAAGGGGATCAAAGGTTGATCTACCTGCTTAATCTGACGGCCCCGAATGGCCTGTTCATTGCGCGGGACTTCGTAATCCGCGACGATGACACGATTTACGTGACCGAAGCGCCCTATGCGCAGTGGAGTAAGTCTATTTCGTTGATTGCGGGTGGACTGACCCCGATCGCCAATGTCGCAACACTGACCGGCTACTGATGTATGTTGCCGCAAGAGGACACCGCAGCCGGGGCTGAACGCACCCGGCTGTTTGTCTACAACGGCGGGTTTCTCACATCACGGCGCATCTGGCGGATACTGTCTCTGGCCGGGTTTGATATTCGTCTGGGCCTGCCGAAGCCCGGTGATCTAGTTGGTGTCTGGGGCAACAGCCCGACCGCGCATCGCGGGCTGAAGATCGCGTCGAAGCACCAGACACCGGTATTGCGGGTCGAGGATGCCTTTCTTCGGTCCTTGCACCCCGGTCGCTCAGGCGAACCGCCGCTGGGTTTGCTGCTGGACCGTTCAGGTCTGCACTTCGACCCTGATCAACCCTCGGATCTGGAAACCCTGCTGGCCAGACATCCGCTGGACGACACGGCCCTGCTGGACCGTGCGCGCGGCGCGATGGCGCGAATGCAGGAACTGCACCTGAGCAAGTATTCAGCCTTTGATCCAAACATCCAAGCCCCAGACCCCGGCTATGTTCTGGTTGTCGACCAGACCATGGGCGACGCCGCCGTAACTGCCAGCAAGGGGGACACGGCCCGCTTCCGCGAGATGCTGGTCATCGCGCAAGAGGAAAACCCGGGTGCCGAAATCCTGATAAAGACACATCCGGAAACGCAGTCAGGGCACCGGCCCGGCCACTTTACCGATCAGGACCTGTCTGGCAGGGTGCGGTTTTTCAATGATCCGGTCAGCCCCTGGACCCTGCTGGAAGGCGCGATTGGGGTCTACACGCTGTCTTCACAATTGGGGTTCGAAGCCATTCTCGCCGGTCACAAGCCCCGGGTGTTCGGGCAACCCTTTTACGCCGGATGGGGGCTCACTCAGGATGAAACACCTCTTGCAAGACGCCAGAGAAACCTGACACGCGCTCAGTTGTTCGCCGCTGCGATGCTGCTTTATCCAACATGGTACGATCCGTACCGCGACCAGTTGTGCGAGCTTGAGACCCTGTTAAACACGCTCGAGGCGCAGTCACGCGCCTGGCGGCAGGATCATGCGGGCTGGACCGCATCGGGCATGCGGCTGTGGAAACGACCGCACCTGCAGCGGATGTTCGGCCAACAGCGCAAAATTCGTTTCACTGCCGATCCTCCTGGCGCTTCGCAACGGCCTCATATGGTGTGGGCCAATCAGGCGCGGGATCTAGACGGCGTTACCAGGGTTGAAGACGGTTTTTTGCGATCACGGGGGCTGGGCGCCAATCTTGTGCCTCCGCTGTCGCTGGTGACGGACGATCTGGGAATTTACTATGACCCGACGCGCCCCAGCCAACTGGAAAACCTGATCACGGCCCGGGGAAACCTGCGGCCCGATCAGGCGCTCCGGGCCGAGCGGCTGGTTACCCAAATCATCTCGAACAGTCTGAGCAAATACAATACCGGCACCCACCCGCCCGATTTGCCGGACGGGCACCGCATCCTGATCCCGGGTCAGGTCGAGGACGACGCCTCCATCCTGCTGGGCTGTGGAGCCGTGCGCACGAATATGGACCTGCTAAGGGCTGCGCGTGAAGCAAACCCGGACGCGATCCTGGTTTACAAACCTCATCCAGATGTCGAGGCGGGGCTTCGGGAAGGCGCAATCGAAGCCGAAGGTCTGGCAGATATCATTGTTCCGCACACAAACCCGGGCATTCTGTTGCCACAGGTACATGAGGTCTGGACCATGACGTCACTCATGGGGTTCGAGGCCCTTTTGCGTGGTGTCCCGGTGACAACGCTCGGCGCGCCATTCTATGCTGGATGGGGTTTGACGCAGGATCTGGGCACAGTTCCCGCCCGGCGAGGCGCGCGACCCAGTCTGTCGGGCCTGGTTCATGCGGTCCTTATCGACTACCCCCGCTATCTGGATCCGAAAACGGGCCTGCCCTGCCCGGTTGAGGTCGTACTGCAACGACTGGCCGAGGGGTATGACGCTCCACACGGGCCTTTGAATCGTCTGCTGTCAAAGCTTCAGGGTGCATTCGCAACCCATGCTCACCTGTGGCGCGGGCGCTAGCGCAAGGCCCGCGACCAGCGATGCAAAATATCGCCGCCAACAGCGCGTGTTTCGATCAGGTCGAACCGAGGCGCTTCGTTCAGTTTATCAAGACCCAGCGCCCCAATCGCAGACAGGCCTTCCGCACCGATGGTCAGCCCGGCACTGAACCCGACCAGTTCATCGACCAGATCCGCCGCCAGTAACGATGCGGCCAGAGCGGAACCGCCTTCGCAAAAGATACGTGTCAGGCCGGCATGTCCAAGCTGCTGCAACAGGTCCGTCGGATCAATGTGGTGTTCCTGCAATGCACACGGGATCAGGCGCGCACCCATGCCCTGCCAGGCATTGGCACGATCCGGATCCGGATGCGGGCCGTGACATATCCAGACAGGAACGTCAGAGGCCGTGCGCGCAAGCTGCCCCATCAGCGGCAGGTCCAGATGGCGCGATACAACGACCCGAACCGGCTGTGACGCAATGCCCAGATCACGCACTGTCAGGGATGGGTCATCCGCACGCGCGGTGCCTGCGCCGATCAGTACCGCGTCGTGTTGCGCCCGCATGGCGTGGACCAGACGCCGCGCTTCGGGTCCAGTAATCCACTGGCTATGACCGCTGGACGTTGCAATCCGCCCGTCAAAACTGCTGGCCAGTTTCAAAGTTACAAATGGGCGGCCCTGTTCGGTCTTCAGAAAAAAACCCGCATGGGCCTTGGCAGCCTGTTCATCCAGCACACCGGTAGTCACTTTGATACCGGCCTCACGCAGCATGGCCAGGCCCTGCCCGGCTACACGCGGGTCGCTGTCTTCGATGGCTGAAACGACCCGCGCCACATCGGCGTCAATCAGGGCCTGCGCGCAAGGGGGTGTTTTGCCATGATGGGCACAAGGTTCCAGCGAAACATAGGCCGTTGCGCCCTGCGCGGCATCTCCGGCCTGTTTCAGGGCTTCGGTCTCGGCATGAGGGCGCCCGCCCGGCTGCGTCCACCCGCGACCGACGATCCGGCCATCACGCACGATGACACACCCTACGGAAGGGTTGGGCCAACACGTGCCCTGTCCGCGCTGACCCAACGACAAAGCCAGCGCCATATATCGCTTATCTGTTTCGCTCACTCGTCCGTCGAAGGCTGCGGCGGGCGCAGTTCGTGGACAAACTCCTCGAAATCATCGGCCGCCTGGAAATTCTTGTAAACGCTCGCAAAGCGAACATACGCCACCGTATCAATCCGGGCCAGCGCTTCCATGACGATTTCACCGATTTTGTTGGACGGGATATCCGTGTCGCCCATGCTTTCCAGGCGCCGCACGATACCCGAGATCATCTGATCGATCCGGTCCGGATCGATGGGGCGTTTCTGCATCGAGATCCGGATCGAACGCTCCAGTTTATCCCGGTCAAAATCCTCGCGCTTGCCGTTGGTCTTGATCACCACAAGATCGCGCAACTGTACCCGTTCATAGGTGGTAAAGCGTCCGCCACAGGCCGGACAGAACCGTCGCCTGCGGATCGCGACGTGATCCTCTGCCGGGCGTGAATCCTTGACCTGAGTATCGATATTTCCGCAAAACGGGCAGCGCATCCGCCGTCTCCTCGTCCCTTGTTCCGCCTCTTTTTGTAAGCACTGCGGCTTACTTATCCACAACTATAGGGCAGCCGCTAGGGTTTGGGTAGTCGGAATTTATCACCGCAATATAAAGGGGTCATGCAAAATGTGCAGCGACCCGACGTACATGCGGTGCAGTGCGATGTTCGAACAGATAGATCCCCTGCCACGTCCCAAGCACAGGCCGCCCCGCCGCAACAGGTATGGAAAGTGAAACCGGCAAAAGGGCAGCCTTGATATGTGCGGGCATATCGTCGGGGCCTTCATAGGTGTGCCTCAAATACGCCATCGAAGGATGATCCGACGGAGGCACGAGCCGTTCAAAGAACGCATGCAGATCGGTCTGAACCTCGGGATCCGCGTTTTCCTGAATAAGCAGAGAGCAGGATGTATGCCTGACGAACAGCGTAAGCAAACCGTCGCCTGCAACCGAACTCATCCATCGGCAAACGTCGCCTGTAATTTCATAGAGACCGGCGCCGCGTGTTGAGATGGTGAATTCGACCTGCAAAGCTCTGCTTACCATTACCTAGTTTATGAACTGCCGGCGGTTGCACCGTCCATTTGCGCCCTGTACCGACATACTTTCACCAACCTGAAAGCCAAGTGACACACTGCTTTGCTGAGGTGCGTTTTTCGGTGGTGTCAGGGAAAACTGAACAGCCGTTCGGCGACCTGTCGCCTCGCTTGGGCCATAACCCCGAACAACATACACCCTTTGCTGCCAACCGGCGCCAAGCGTCCGACGCGCGAAATCGGCCGCGGCGCACCAATAACCGTCTACATCCTGGCGTGCTCTTGGGATCACCTCAAAAACCGAATTGTTGACGGCAACCGTCTGAAACCCGTTGGGCGCGGCCCCGGCTGTCATCGGAGCGGAGATCGCCACAGTGGCAAGAACCATTGAAGTCATGACCCGTTTCATCATTTTCGACCTTTCCTGTTTCTGACTGCCGCATAGACTAGTATGCCAGCATCGGCGGAACAGTGGTCCTCACGATCTATTCAGACGCGCAGTCAAAATCTGTGAACCGGTGCCCCCGGACCTGCCCAAGCATATTCCGGCCAAGCCAAAAAACTCAATAAAAAGAAAACGATCTTGTGGGTGCAGCGTGTCGGGGAACCCTTTGAACCGGGGTGGTAGTCCGGTTCTCTGGGCTCTGACCTCTTCCCCAAAAGGCGCGGACCCGACAGCAATATGTACATAAGAATTGTCAAAACTCGGTCATGTGCACACCAGTCAAATCCTTGTGTGAATTTGCCAATCGCACCGAAAGCCGCCCCTCAGCACTCGGCTTCCGCCACAAAAGTTGGTGCGCGCCGGATCTTTGGTATTAAGATCAGCTTCAGATTTGAGAATGGATTACGCCGAGCCATGGAAGTTGATATTTGTCGCATTCAGCGATTGGCCAAGACGCTGGACGAAGAAACCGGACAATCTGCGCTGACGGATCACGTCCTGCGGCAAAGCGGGCTCAGTCGGGCTGGAATTGCCCCGCCGACAACCACTTACCATGCAACAAAAGAGGCCCAGTTTGTCCGGTATGCCTGCGATGCGGTCAATGACATCACTTTTGCCGCCCGGGCAGGCATCCGATTTGATGAGTCATCTACTCTTACGGCCTATATCAGTAAATACTCCCGAAACTTACGACAAGCCGTTGAAAACACGTGTTACTTTCACTGGATGATTGATCCTGCGCTGATTTTCAATCTGCGCCTTTCAGACGACTCGGCAGTGTTTGAAATCGACTGGAAGGACGCCAGTTATTCCCGCTATCACAGACGCACCGAGTTCCTGCTATTTGCGGCCATAGCCCGACTGCGCGCCCTGACCCAGTCAGATTTTCACCCCGTCGAGATGCGCTTTCAGCATGAAATCGGTCAACGTGCGTCGGAATATGAGAAAATAGGAGGGTTTCCAGTAGTTTTCGGCGCCGAACGGATGTGTATCGTCCTGTCGCTGTCCTCGCTTGATCTTCCAATTCCAACTTACGACCCTACGCTGCGCGCCCATCTGCTTGACTATGCCGAGCGTTTGCTGGCCGACCGGCAATCGCCAAGGCAAGAAACACGCGCAAGGGTCGAAGGGCTGATCACCCGGTCCCTGCCCGGAACCATTATCCAGGCAGATCAGGCAGCTGCCGATTTGGGTCTTAGCCCTCGCACACTGGCCCGCAGGCTGGCCGATGAAGGGACCAGCTATCGCAACATCGTTGAAGACCTGCGATGTGATCTTGCGCAGACCTTTCTGCGAAACGGGATGAACCTGTCCGAGATTTCTTATTCTCTGGGGTATGCCGATCAGGCAGCGTTTTCGACGGCGTTCAAACGTTGGACCGGCCAGCCTCCGACCACATTTCGCGGCCGCGTCGATCGCCCGCTGAACCGCGTTTGAGCGTAGCCGGGGGTCATCGATGAGACCATCTCGCCCCGGCCCGTCCCATGAGTGGACCAGACGGATATAGAAATCCCGCTGTCCCTCTTCTTGTGAGTTCTCGCCAATTTGACTTTCAGACAGGACAACAAGATGTGAACGCCCCAGGAAAAGAAAAAGGCGCCTCGATCGGGGCGCCTTTGTAGTTATTGATCCAGGAAGGACCGCAGTTTTCTTGACCGGCTGGGATGCTTCAGCTTGCGCAGCGCTTTCGCCTCGATCTGGCGAATCCGTTCGCGCGTCACGCTGAACTGCTGGCCAACCTCCTCCAGCGTGTGGTCCGTGTTCATACCAATGCCAAAGCGCATCCGCAGAACGCGTTCCTCACGCGGGGTAAGCGAAGCCAGAACCCGGGTGGTCGTTTCCTTGAGGTTTTCCTGAATGGCGCTGTCCAGCGGCAGCACGGCATTCTTGTCCTCGATGAAATCGCCCAACTGGCTGTCTTCCTCGTCACCGATCGGCGTCTCGAGGCTGATCGGTTCCTTGGCGATCTTCATCACCTTGCGAACCTTTTCCAGCGGCATCTGCAGCTTTTCGGCCAATTCTTCCGGCGTCGGCTCGCGACCGATCTCGTGCAGCATCTGACGACCGGTCCGAACCAGCTTGTTGATCGTTTCGATCATGTGAACCGGAATACGGATGGTCCGGGCCTGGTCCGCGATGGAACGCGTGATCGCCTGACGGATCCACCATGTCGCATAAGTCGAGAACTTGTAGCCGCGACGGTATTCGAACTTGTCGACCGCCTTCATCAGGCCGATATTCCCTTCCTGAATAAGATCAAGGAATTGCAGGCCACGGTTCGTGTACTTCTTGGCAATCGAGATCACCAGGCGCAGGTTGGCCTCGACCATTTCCTTCTTTGCCTGACGGGCCTCTTTCTCGCCCTTTTGAACCTGCTGAACGATGCGGCGGAATTCGCTGATGTCCAGACCGACATATTGCCCGACCTGAGCCATATCGTTGCGCAGTTCCTCGACCTTGTCGGTCGAGCGTTCGATGAACATCTGCCAGCCCCGGCCCGGCTTTTCGGCCATCTCGGCCAACCAGTTCGGATCCAGTTCGCGACCACGGTACTCATCAATAAACTCACGGCGGTTGATACGCGCCTGGTCCGCCAGTTTCACCATCGAGCTGTCCAGCGACATGACGCGGCGGTTGATGCCGTAAAGCTGGTCGATCAGCGCATCGATCCGGTTGTTGTGCAGGTGCAGACCATTCACAAGCTCTACGATCTCGGCCCGTAACTTCTGGTAGGTCTCTTCATCCTTGGCGGTGAAAGATCTATCTTCATTCAAAGTTGCAGAAATACGGCTGTCCTGCATTTCGGACAGCATCGCGAAATCAGACGAAATCCGCTCGAGCGTGGTCAGAACCTGCTCTTTAAGCGCTGTCTCCATCGCGGCCAGCGACATGTTGGCCTGTTCGTCTTCATCGTCGTCGTCGTCGGTGGCGATTGGGTTGCCATCCGCATCCAGCTCGGGCCCGGTGTCCTTGGCGGGTTTGGCGGCCTGAACCGCTGACGTGTCCACCACCGGTTCCTCGACATCGCCTTCTTCGTCCATCTGATTGCCGAACGTGGTTTCCAGATCGATGACGTCGCGCAGCAGAATGTCTTCGGACAAAAGTTCGTCATGCCAGATGGTGATGGCCTGGAAGGTCAACGGGCTTTCGCACAGACCAGCAATCATCGTGTTGCGGCCGGCTTCGATCCGCTTGGCGATTGCAATCTCACCTTCCCGGCTCAGCAGTTCGACGCTGCCCATCTCGCGCAGATACATGCGCACGGGGTCGTCGGTGCGATCCAGTTTCTCGGTCGCGGCACCCGAAAGCGCAACCTCACGGTTGCTTTCCGTTGTGGTTAGCTCGGTCGAACCTTTGTTCTCTTCTTCTTCGGCCTCTTCATCTTCGATGATGTTGATGCCCATTTCGGACAGCATCGACATAACGTCTTCGATCTGCTCCGAACTGACCTGATCAGGCGGCAATACCTGATTGAGCTGGTCGTAGGTGATGTAGCCTTTTTCGCGGGCCTCGGCGATCATCTTCTTGACCTGGGCCTGGCTCATGTCCAGCGAGATTTCCTGTTCCTGCTCGTCTGATTTGCGATCTTCGGACGTGTCTTTGGCGGCCATTCAATGCTCCTGCAGGGATGGGTGATTCGTTTGAACCGAATCATTAGCGCGTAGAAGTGATTCGGCCACCCGTTTACCCGTTTTTCTTTTCCAGTGCCTTACGAAAACATCACTTTAGCGGCGTTTCCGTTCGAATTTGATGCCGGACATGATGGCCTCGAACGCGTCTTTCTCGTCTCGGTTGATCCGCGCGCCGTTGTCGGCGATGTCAAAAACGGCCCTGTCCTCATTCTGGCTGCGGCTTGTACGGTTGCGCTCTTCGGCGGCTTGCGCCAGCCGATAGGTCAGCGCCTCATCTGCCAATTCGGACAGTTCCTCCGCAGCTTCGGCAATCTCGGCATCCAACCCCCGGAGCGCTTTGATTTTTGCGAGTTCCTCGGCCAGCGTCATCTCGGCCTTTTCCACGTCGCCCGGTTTGTGCACGCAGGGGATGACTGCGACATGGCGAAGGGCCAGAAGGTTTTCAAGGGGTTCGGCCCCCAAAATTCCCACTATGTGATCTTTCAGATTGTCCGGGTCATCAATTGCGTGGCGCAGGATGACCTCGCGCAGCGCCGAGTGGTCTGGATCGTGGCAGTCCATTTCTTCCAACTGGTGTTCGAACTGCACGACAACCTTGGGGTTCAGAATGGCGATGGCCAGAATGACCGCTTCGCGCATCTGGATATCTGCATTCTCGGACGAGGCCAGAAACGAGGCGCGCGCGCCCGGCGAAGCAGGCTGTTTTTGTGGCTTCCATTTGCCGCCCGGCTGCCATTGGCGGTTTTGCGGTTGGCGTTGCGGACGGAAAAGCTGCCAGCACAGGTCTTTGACTTCCCGTTCATAATGAGAGCGTATTGATGCATCTCGGATCAACGCCGTCCTGTCCTTCAGAGCACGCTCCAAAGCCGCTCTACGCTCCGGGCTGTCGAAAACCTTACCCTCGGTCTCACGCTGCCACAGCAGCTTGACCATGGGTATGGCGCCTTCCAACACGGTCTGCACAGCCGCAGGCCCTTCGGCGCGCAAAAGATCGTCGGGGTCTTTGCCTTGGGGCATCAGTGCAAAGCGCAGAGATTTGCCGGCTTCCAGAAGCGGCAAAGCCAGATCAACGGCCCGCATCGCCGCCCGCAGGCCTGCCGTGTCGCCATCCAATGCAATGATCGGTTCATCCGAAATACGCCACAGCAGCTGCAGCTGGTGTTCGGTAATTGCGGTTCCCAGCGGCGCAACCGCCGCCTCAAAACCAGCCTCGGCCAGGGCGATCACATCCATGTAGCCTTCGGCCACGATCAGCGGCTGCCCCTTCCCGGCCGCCTGTCGTGCGGGGCCTTGATTGTAAAGGCTTCGGCCTTTGTCGAACAACTCCGTCTCGGGCGAGTTCAGGTACTTCGCGTTGTCATTGGGGTCCATCGCGCGGCCACCAAATGCAATGCAGCGCCCGCGCGGATCACGGATCGGGTACATGATCCGGTTGCGGAATGTGTCATAGGGCTTCTTGCCCTTGTTCGAGGGTTTGGCAAGCCCGGCCCCGAGGATCAGATCCTCGGCCACTTTCTTGCCCCGCAGATGATCCCACAGCGCTTGCCAGCCATCCGGGGCAAAGCCGATTTCCCACCGGTCCAACGCCTGTTCGTTAAGCCCGCGACGCGCCAGATACTCCCGCGCAGCCCCACCTGCCCCGGTCTTGAGTTGCAGGCGAAAAAACTGGGCGGCCTGCTCCATCACATCAGCCAGTTGCGCGCGGCGATCCTGTTTTTCCTGTGCTTTCGGGTCGCGTTGCGGCATGGGCATACCCGCCTCACGCGCCAGAATCTCGACTGCTTCGATGAACGAGACATTCTCGGTCTCTTTCACAAAGCTGATCGCGTCGCCTTTGGCGTGGCATCCGAAGCAGTAGTAGAACCCCTTCTGGTCATCGACATGGAACGATGCCGTCTTTTCATGGTGAAACGGGCATGGCGCCCACATGTCGCCCTTGCCCTGATTGGACTTGCGCTGATCCCACATGACTTTGCGTCCGACGACCTGAGACAGGCTTAGCCGGGTGCGCAATTCATCCAGGAAACCGGGGGGCAATGACATGTGTCGAACCTGCCAGAAATGAAAACGCGCGCCAAGGGGATGGCGCGCTTATCCACAAGGAATTGAGCCAGCTGTGGATTATTGCTGTAGACACAGCTCGAGCCAGGCCGCGCCCAGATCCTTTTTGCGAACGTCGCGCATCTTTTGCTCATACACCCAGGGGGTGATCAACGGAATCGCGGCATTGTAGTTTTCGGGCCAGGTCGGGCCGCTGTCAGCGACCGCCTTCGCGACATCGCGTTCCTTGACGCGATCCAGGCGGGCGTTCTGAATAGCGGCCACCACGTCGGCCTGATACTTGCAGCTTTGTTCTTTGGTCTCAGCCGCGGCCAGAGGCGTTGCCAAAAGAATGGCGGCGATGGCGATGCGCAACATTGAAAGTCCCCCGGGATTCGTTTCACTCGCGGCAACTTACCTGTGCGCCATTGCGCCCGCCACAACCGATTTCCCGAATTCGTTGAAATGATCGGAGGCGACCCGGGTTACCTTGCACCCGGATCGCCTTACTGAATCAAAGGCCCTTGGCCCGATAGCTTTTGGCAACTCTGTCGATGGCGACGATATATGCCGCAGTCCGCAGGTCTTCGACATCATCGCGGCTGTGCCAGACCTCGCGCATCGACTGATAGGCGATACGCATCGTGTCATCCAGACCCGAGCGGACCAGTTCCAGTTCGTCCGCGCCCCTGAGGTACTTGGACTTGAAGTTCGGGGACATTGACCACGCATCGCCCAGATATCTGTCCAGCCGCTCAAGTTCGCTGACAATCAGTTCGTGGCGGGCTTCCTCCTGACGGCGCTGCATCCGTCCAAACCGGATATGGCTCAGGTTCTTGACCCATTCGAAATACGAAACGGTCACACCGCCCGCGTTGGCATACATGTCCGGAATGATAACGACGCCCTTTTTCCGAAGGATATCGTCCGCACCGGCAGTCACCGGACCATTCGCGGCCTCGATAATCAACGGCGCCTTGATCCTTTCTGCGTTGGAAAGGTTGATGACACCTTCCAGTGCCGCCGGGATCAGAATGTCACATTCGGCCTCAAGGACGGCAGCGCCCTCTGCGGTATGCGCCGCATCCGGATAGCCGCTGACGCCGCCATGTTTCACAATCCAGTTCCGCACCGATTCAACGTCGATGCCATCCGGATTGTGCAGGGCACCGTCCCGCTCAATGATCCCGATAACGCGCGCGCCATCTTCCTCGCTCAGGAACTTTGCGGCGTGATAGCCCACGTTTCCAAGCCCCTGAACGATCACGCGCTTGCCATCCAGACTTCCGGACAAGCCGGCCTTCTCGATGTCGTCCGGGTGCCGGAAGAATTCACGCAGCGCATACTGAATTCCGCGACCGGTTGCCTCGACGCGCCCCGCGATACCACCCGCGTTGAGAGGCTTGCCCGTCACACAAGCACGCGCATTGATATCCGTCGTATTCATGCGCGCGTATTGGTCGGCCATCCAGGCCATCTCACGCTCGCCGGTTCCCATGTCCGGGGCGGGCACGTTCTGCGATGGGTTGATCAGGTCGCGTTTTGCCAGTTCATAGGCAAACCGTCGGGTGATCTGTTCCAGTTCGTGTTCCTCATACTGACGCGGGTCAATACACAAGCCGCCTTTGGAGCCCCCGAACGGCGTCTCTACCAGCGCGCACTTGTACGTCATCAAGGCAGCCAGCGCCTCGACCTCGTCCTGATTGACTTCCATGGCATAGCGAATACCGCCTTTGACCGGCTCCATGTGTTCGGAATGGACCGACCTGTATCCGGTAAATGTATGGATATCACCGCGCAGGCGCACACCGAAACGGACGGTATATGTGGCGTTGCACACCCGGATCTTCTCTTCAAGTCCCGGCGGCAGATCCATCAGGGACGCGGCCCTGTTGAACATCAGGTCAACACTTTTACGAAAGCTCGGTTCAATAATGCCGGTCATAAATTCCTCCGTACCGGAAACTGACATATGTCACGACTTTTTGTCGCACCCTTCATGGAAAGCCGCAACGCCCAACTGCACTTTTTTGATAAGAATGCCCTCAAGGCGTATGCGCAACTGTTACTGAGTCGTTTGGTTTGGCCGAGTTGCAGGAGATTGTCGCCAAAACACAAACAGACCCTTTGGCATACCTATATTATCCTCACTTGAGTGGCGAAAAGGTCAAAACCAGGCTTTTTTTGCCCAATTGACGCCATGTTTCAAAGCTAGCTTTAACCCAATTTTATTTTCCTATGTCGCACACGTTATGTGCGAAGCGGAGGCATCAAAATGAAAAAGTTCTCGCTTATTGCCGGTAGCATTTTGCAGAAACGCAAACCTTCCACGTTGCGGCAGTTCGTCGAAAATGAAGACGGTACATTTTCATATTTTGTGCTGTTTGTTTTTTTGGGAATGTTGGCCGCAGCGGGTGTCGGCGTCGATTTAATGAACCATGAACGCGACAGAGCCAAACTACAGGCCACTCTGGACCGCGCCGTTCTCGCCGCAGCCGATTTGGATCAGAAAGAAAGCCCGAAGACCGTTGTTGAGTCCTATCTCGACAAGGCAGGGCTTTTGGAAAATCTCAAGACCGTCGACGTACAAGACAGTTTTGGTACGCGAAGAGTTTATGCGACGGCCGAAGCAGTGATACCGACAAATTTCATGGCCCTGTCAGGTATCAAAACTTTGACCGCGACCGCAGCCAGCGCCGCTGAAGAATCAATCGGAGCCGTTGAAATTTCGCTGGTTCTCGATATTTCGGGTTCAATGTCCGAAAATTCGGCCACCCCGGGGATCAGCAAAATCGATGTTCTGAAAGAAGCAGCATCTGATTTCGTTAAACTGATGCTCGACAAACCAGGTGAAAGCCAGATATCGATCTCGCTTATACCCTATGCGACGCAGGTTAATGCGGGCGCTTCCCTGCTGGACCAATTCACGAATGTCACGCAGGAGCATAGCTATTCGCACTGCGTGAATTTTATCCCTGAGCAATACAGTGATTCCGATCTCCTGCGGGGTGACAGGCTAGAACGGACAGCGCATTTTGACCCGTTCACTTATTCTGAGGGTTCGATCACTCTGCCTGTTTGCCCTGTCCGCGCCGGCAGCGCGATCACACCTGTCACGGATGACCTGGGCAAATTGCTTGACCAGATCGCACTTCTTTCACCCGGCGGAAACACGTCGATTGATGTTGGAATGAAATGGGGCGTTGCGCTTCTTGATCCCGGCATGAGCGGTATTGTCTCCGATCTGTCCCTTGAAACGGATGCGGCATATGCGCCGAAGACAATAGTCCCTTCCAAGTTTGCGAATCGTCCGACAAACTATGACTCGGACGTTCTGAAAATTGTGATCGTTATGACCGATGGAAAGAACACCGATCAGTACATGCTGAATCCGTCACTGAGGGAAGGTATGTCGGACGTATGGTACAACCCCGAAGCAGAAGAATACACCGTTTATCACTCGCAGGGACAGCCGAACTTTTTCTGGCCTCAGCAAGACCAGTGGGCAGACCATCCGTTCGGCAACCCTGAGCCGGAAACTGCCGACAACGAAGAGGTAGGTACGGCTTTCCGCCTGACATACCCGCAACTGTTCAACCGTGTGTCTTTGGCTTGGAACGCCAATTACAACTACTACTGGCAGTCCAGTGCCTGGGCTGAGTGGTACTCTGCAGCGTTCTCCAAAGTAGAAACCGCTGCCAAGAACCAGCACACCAAACACATCTGTGACGCAGCAAAAGACGAGGGCATTATCGTATATGGTATCGCCTTCGAAGCACCAAGAAGTGGCTATCGGGTTCTTCGGGACTGCGCTAGCTCGCACAGCCATGTCTACGACGTGAGCGGACTGTCGCTTGAAGACGCCTTTTCTTCGATCGCATCATCGATCCGCAAACTGAGGTTGACACAATGACTCAGAGTATTTTGCCGCTGATGCACCGGTTATTTGGGTCTGAAGATGGAAACGCCACGATTGAATTCGCTATTATCTTTCCGGCGTTCATGTTTTTCATCCTAGCAGGCGCAGAACTGACATTATTGACGACACAACAGGGTATGTTGGAACGTGCTGTTGACCAGACCGTTCGCGACATTCGACTTGGAACAGGGAATAATCCGCAGCACGACGAACTAAAAGACACCATTTGTTCACGGGCTCAGTTCATCAAAAACTGCTCCTCCAACCTTCGGCTAGAGATGATCCGTCAGAGTGCCTTCAACGGGGTCGTGCTGTCCGAAACACCTGACTGCACGGACAACTCCGAACAGGTAGATCCTGTTCTGAACTTCACCAATGGTCAATCCAATGAATTGATGATCCTGCGGGCATGCGCGCGGATTGATCCGGTGTTTCCGACCTCGACAATCGGCAAAACCCTCGTGGATGAAACCGGTCAATATGCGCTAACGGCTACGACAGCCTTCGTACAGGAACCTTTGTAAGATGACGTCGATCATGACAAAAATGGCAAAGTGTCTGAAATCGTTTCGGCGGGATGAACGTGGTATTATTACCGTAGAGGCCATCATGGTCTTTCCCCTACTGTTCTGGACGGTATCGATGACCTTCGTCGCGTTCGAAGGCTTCCGTCAAAGCGCGTCAAATCTGAAGGCCGCATTTACCGTAAGCGATCTTATCTCTCGTGAAACTCAAACTATTACAGATGTTTACATAGATTCTCTGCACGAATTGATGGAGAAGATGGTCAACAATAATTCGCAAATGAATTTGCGTGTTTCGCTGATTGTTTTCGATGAAGAAGATGATCGCCACTATGTGCGGTGGTCGTCGACTCGCGGCTATGACGTCAAGTGGACAGATGACAGCATTCACGAAATTCGGTCCCAGCTTCCGCCGATGCCCAACCAAGACACTTTGATTCTGGTTGAAACGTCAAATGAATATGTTCCGATTTTTTACACGGGATTTAAATTCGCAACCGGAGTTACTTTCGAAAACTTTGTCTTTACTCGCCCGCGTTTCACCAACGAAATTGCGGCCTCGGTCTAGGTCAATCCATTTCAGCCAGAAGCGCGGACAACATTTCGGACATGAACTTGGTCTCGGCGGCGGCAGTCATGCCGCCGACTCCCACGCGATGACCCAATCGCCACCAAAGGCCGGGCGCCCAGGTGTTTTTTCCCTTGCCGGTCGTGCGAACAAGAAACCCGTTTGATGGTTTGAAGGCAAACACGCCGCGATCAACAGTTTCAATATCTTCGACATTGGCAATGACCTGCCCCGCTCCGGTGCGCAACTCAGCTCGAGTCAGTTCGATACGGTCTGTTGTGGCATGCCACATGCGATGTGCCAGCCAGAACGCCCCGCCCGCGATCACGAAAAGGAAAACCTGCCATCCCAAAGCAGGTGGTGCCGCTAAGGCGACGTAAAGTACAATTGCGCCAACTGTGCCCAGCATTCCTACACCTGCCCATCGTCTGGGTGATGATGCCTGAACTGTTGCCAGCACTTCGTCCTGCATGGGGCCCTCTTTGTTTGCCTCGACTTCCCTTACCTGCTTTGCGAAATAATGGACAGGGGGTCCCGACCTGCGCGGCGTCGCACAATCCGCGCGCGTTTTTGTCAATTGACCGCGCAGGCGCACACATTACATGATTGTCATGTAAATCAGGAGGCAAAAATGTCCCTCAGGCCTACTTTGGAAACCAGACAATCCGTTCCAACACGGGAAGGCGCCGGTGTGCATTTGCATCGTGCCTTCGGGTTTCAGGACCCGTCCGAACTCGACCCATTTCTACTTTTCGACGATTTCAGGAATGAGAACCCGCAAGACTATGAAGCAGGGTTTCCGTGGCATCCGCATCGTGGAATTGAGACCATTACTTATGTTCTGTCCGGGACCGTTGAACACTCGGATTCACTGGGCAACACCGGAACGCTTGGCGCCGGTGACGTGCAATGGATGACGGCAGGTTCGGGGATATTGCATCAGGAAATGCCACATGGAAACACCAGTGGTCAGATGCACGGCTTTCAGTTGTGGGGGAACCTGCCTTCTGACCAGAAGATGACTGCACCCCGGTATCAGGACGTTCAAAGCCGGGAAATCCCCGAGATCACGGATGATGACGGCACCACGGTTCGTGTGATCGTGGGTACGTTCTGGGGGAAAACCGGCCCTGTCGACGGCATTGCGGCTGATCCGCAATACCTGGATATCCGCATCCCGGCAGGCGTCAAAAAAACTTTTCCCATAGACACTTATCGCCGGGCCTTCGCTTATGTTTTCGATGGTCAGGCCGCGTTTGCCGACGCGTCACAACCCACCGGCGTTCTGCTGGAAAAAGAGGTGGCGGGGCAAGAGGTCAACATTCGCGACATGTCAGGCAACCGGACGCTGGTCCGCTTTGGGTCTGGCGACGAAATTACGGTACAGGCGGGGCCGCAAGGAGTTCGGTTCCTGCTGATCTCCGGTGCGCCGATCAACGAACCGGTCGCCTGGCATGGGCCAATCGTCATGAACACCCGGGCCGAGCTGAAACAAGCCTTTGAAGAGCTTCGAAACGGAACCTTCATCCGGCCAGCCCACTAAGGACGGGCGGGCAGATCACGTCGCAACGGCGCGACATACCATGTCCCAGTAGATCTGCTCGACCTGATCCAGTGACAACCTCCCGCCTGCCCGATACCAGGTCATCACACCATTCAGCATTGCGATCACAGCAAAGCTTGCGATCCTGGTGTCGGGTACTTTGAACAGGCCGGCGACATGACCGTCACGCAGAATACCTTCCAGTGAATCCTCGTACCTGCGGCGCAGATCTTCGATTTCCGTGAAATTCTCGGGCGTCAGGTTTCGCAACTCCATATACGCTATGAACACCTCGTCCGGGCGTTCCAGGTGAAAGCGAATGTGAAATCCGACAAAGCGGCGCAAGGCATCGCGTGGATCTTCGGATTTGTCCTGTGCCTCATATGCCGACAGAAGCTCCTGCATATGGTCGCGCATCAGACGGAAAAGCAGACTTTGCTTGTCTGGGGTGTAGTTATACAAAGCACCGGCCTGCACACCGACCTCGGACGCGATCTGGCGCATTGAAACCGCCGCATACCCATGTCGGGCGAACAGAGCCAACGCTGCCTTGCGGATCCGCGGGCCGGTTATGTCAGAGTGTGAACCTTGGGTACGAGCCATAGGCCGACAGTATCTGAACGTTTGTTCAAATAGAACCCCGCTTGAACCGAACGGGCAAAAGGTGCATCACAATGGCGACTGCAACAACAACCGGCTTGTCATGAAACCCGTGCCCCTGCTGTTTTTGATGCTTGTCTGCGCCGCATGCGCGGACATTCCTGAACTGGAAGGCAGCGAGTCGCCAACCGTGCGCAAGTCCACGTTTCCCCGCTTGATCCCACTGAGCGAAGCGTTGGGCCCACCGGTTGATCCCGTAA
Source organism: Ruegeria sp. N11 (assembly GCF_056531525.1). NCBI lineage: Bacteria > Pseudomonadati > Pseudomonadota > Alphaproteobacteria > Rhodobacterales > Roseobacteraceae > Ruegeria > Ruegeria sp. N11. Next base: position 24,747 of record NZ_JBQFLX010000016.1, on the reverse strand, counting down.
GCGAAGCGGCCGAGGTCGAAGAGGACCTGAATGCGCGTGCCGAAGCGCTGGCGAATAAAGCGCAGGCACTTCAGAACGCAGAAATCGACTGATTGCCGGATTTCATTGGCCGCGCTGTCCTCTGACGCATTGCACCGTCCCCATGAACCCGCTAAGGCAGCGCCTGACGGATGAAAAATCCAGACTGGCGAATACGAGCGGAAAGGAATCCACCGAATGACACAGGCGCTGCGGCTGGGAATTGCTGGCTTGGGGACCGTCGGCGTGGGTGTGATCCGGATCGTCCGCAAACATGCGGATCTGTTGCAAGCCCGGACCGGTAGGCCAATTGAAATCGTGGCCGTTTCCGCCCGGGACTCCGGCAAGGATCGCGGTGTCAACCTGTCCGACTACGCTTGGGAAAGTGATCCCGTCGCGCTGGCCCGCCGAGACGACATTGACGTTTATGTCGAGCTTATGGGGGGCGAAAACGGCCCGGCTCTGGCTTCGGTCGAGGCGGCGCTGGAAACCGGTAAAGACGTGGTAACCGCCAACAAGGCGCTGCTGGCCGTCCATGGTCAGAAACTGGCGGAGCAGGCCGAAGCTGCAGGCCGTGTCATCCGGTTCGAGGCGGCCGTCGCGGGTGGCATCCCTGTGATCAAGTCCCTGACCGAAGGGCTTGCCGGGAACGACATCACCCGTGTCATGGGCGTGATGAACGGAACCTGCAATTACATTCTGACCCGGATGCAGTCCCAGGAATTGGGATACAATGCGCTGTTCGAAGAATGCGCCCAACTGGGGTATTTGGAAGCTGACCCTAACCTGGATGTGGGTGGCATTGACGCGGCCCATAAACTGGCGCTTCTGTCCTCGATTGCCTTTGGAACCAAGCCGAATTTCGACGGGATCGAGATCGAGGGTATTCAGCATATCAGCCTGGATGACATTCATCAGGCGGACGACATGGGATACCGGATCAAGTTGCTGGGCGTGGCACAGCGTACCCGGCGCGGGCTGGAACAGCGCATGCAGCCCTGCCTGGTGCCAAGCGGCTCACCTCTGGGGCAACTGGAAGGCGGCACCAACATGGTGGTGATCGAGGGTGACTCGATCGAGCAAGTTGTTCTGCGCGGTCCCGGTGCCGGTGAAGGCCCAACTGCCAGTGCTGTCATGGGTGACGTTTGTGATCTGGCCCGTGGATTTCATATTCCGACATTCGGCCGACCGGCCTCGACGCTGCAAGAGGCTACGCCTGCGCGAACCGGATTGCCCGCGCCCTATTACCTTCGCCTTGCCCTATTGGACAAACCCGGTGCGCTGGCGAAAGTTGCGGCCATTCTGGGTGATGCCGGAGTGTCAATCGACCGGATGCGCCAGTATGCCCATTCTGAAAACACGGCACCCGTCCTGATTGTAACTCACAAGACCACGCGCGCGACACTTGATGTGGCGCTGGAGGGGTTCAGGTCCACTGACGTGGTTTCGGGGGAACCTGTCGCGCTGCGCGTCGAAGAGGTTTGACCCTTGCGGCCTGTGCCAGACGCAGGCTATGCCGGACAGAACGCCTTTATTGACCCAAGGATACCGACACATGAACGCTGCCAAGACCGATTTCAACGACCGAATGCTTTCTTTGGGCCTTGCCCGTGTGGCTGAACAGGCCGCGCTTGCATCCGCCTCGCTTGTCGGACGAGGCGATGAGAAGGCTGCCGATCAGGCCGCCGTCAACGCAATGCGTGAGCAGTTGAATCTGTTGGACATCGCAGGTGTCGTCGTGATCGGCGAAGGTGAGCGTGACGAAGCGCCGATGCTTTTTATCGGCGAAGAAGTCGGCACTGGAAACGGCCCCGGCGTCGACATTGCGCTGGACCCGCTTGAGGGCACGACCCTGACCGCCAAGGACATGCCCAACGCGCTGACCGTTATCGCAATGGGCCCGCGCGGGTCGATGCTGCATGCCCCGGACGTATACATGGATAAGCTGGCCATTGGCCCAGGATTCCCGGAAGGCGTCGTCAATCTGGACATGAGCCCGCGGGAACGCGTCGAAGCGCTGGCAAAGGCCAAAGGCTGTGATCCGGCGGACATCACCGTCTGTATTCTGGAGCGCCCGCGTCATGAGGCCATGATTGCCGAAGTTCGTGACACCGGAGCCTCAATCCGCCTGATCACTGACGGTGATGTGGCCGGTGTCATGCACTGCGCAGAAAGCGAAGAAACCGGCATCGATATGTATATGGGCCAGGGCGGCGCACCCGAGGGCGTTCTGGCAGCAGCTGCGCTGAAATGCATGGGCGGGCAAATCTTTGGCCGCCTGCTGTTCCGCAACGATGACGAGCGCGGCCGCGCCGCCAAGGCAGGTATTACCGATTTGGATCGCGTCTATGCGCGGGACGAAATGGTGACGGCGGACGTGATTTTTGCTGCGACCGGCGTAACCGGCGGCTCGCTGCTACCGCGTATCAAACGCGAGCCGGGCTGGGTTGAAACGACCACTTTGCTGATGCGGTCGAAAACCGGTTCGGTGCGGCGTATGTCCTATCGCACACCGATGTGGCCACATAGCGACGCATAGCGGCTTGCGCCGCTGCCTCCGGCGGGAGTATTTGTGAAAAGATGAAGAGGCCGGGTCCGCGAGGGTCCGGCCTTGGCGCATAAGGGGCATGGTATGAGCTTTCTTGGGGTCGAGCAGTCATTGACCGGACGCCGCTGGATCGGACCTACGCCGGACATCGAGCGGGCAACAGAAATGCTGGTGCAGCAGGCCGGGTTGCCCCGCGCTGTCTGTCAGGTACTGGCACGGCGCGGCGTGCCAGCGATGGAAGCAGCAGGATTTCTTGAGCCCAAGCTGAAAGAACTGCTGCCGGACCCGCGTTCGATGCTGGATATGGAGACGGCAGCAACGCGGTTCCTACAGGCCGTCAGGGCGCGGCAACGGATCGCCGTGTTCGCGGATTACGATGTGGACGGCGGAAGTTCGGCCGCATTGTTGCTGGTCTGGCTACGACAGATGGGGATCAGCGCCACGCTTTATGTCCCGGACCGCATCGACGAAGGCTACGGGCCAAATGTTCCTGCCATGCAGACGCTGGCTGCTGAACACGACCTGATCATTTGTGTCGATTGCGGAACGCTGAGCCATGAGCCCATCGCGGCAGCCAACGGCGCGGATGTGATCGTTCTGGACCACCACCTTGGCGGAGAGACCCTGCCCGACTGCGCCGCGATCGTGAACCCGAACCGGCAGGATGAAAGTGGCGATCTGGGGTATCTTTGCGCGGCGGGTGTCGTTTTCCTGATGCTGGTCGAGGCCGGGCGGCAATTGCGCGACGCCGGTATCAAAGGTCCGGACCTGATGTCGATGCTGGATCTGGTCGCCCTGGCGACGGTTGCGGATGTAGCACCTTTGATCGGCGCCAACCGGGCCCTTGTTCGTCAGGGACTCAAGGTCATGGCCAGACGTCAACGCCCCGGGCTTGTTGCACTGTCGGATGTGTCCCGCATGGACGCGGCACCCAATTCCTATCATCTGGGGTTTCTGCTGGGGCCTCGTGTCAACGCCGGTGGTCGCATTGGTCAGGCCGATCTGGGTGCCCGCCTGCTGAGCACGGAATCGACAGCAGAGGCCGAGGCCTTGTCTCAGCGGTTGGATGAGTTGAACACCGAACGGCGTGATATTGAAAACGCGGTGCGTGCCGCTGCGCTTGATCAGGCGGAAGAACGCGGTCTGGATGCGCCGCTGGTCTGGGCAGCGGGTGAAGGCTGGCACCCCGGCGTCGTGGGTATCGTTGCCTCTCGCCTTAAGGAAATGGCGAACCGCCCTGCCATTGTCATCGGCTTTGACGGGGATGAGGGCAAAGGGTCTGGTCGATCCATATCGGGCATCGATCTGGGTGCTTCGATCCAGAAGCTTGCCGCCGAGGGTCTGCTGGTCAAGGGCGGTGGCCACAAGATGGCGGCGGGTCTGACGGTCATGCGCGATAAACTGGACGCGGCGATGGAACGGTTGAGTGAATTGCTGGCCAAACAGGGGGCCGGTCAGGGCGGCCCGGCGGATCTGAAGCTGGACGGTGCGTTGATGCCCGGAGCGGCCTCGGTCGAGCTGATCGAACAGATCGAAAAGGCCGGTCCGTTCGGCGCCAGCGCCCCTGCTCCGCGTTATGCCCTGCCTGAGCTTCAGGTGCGGTTTGCCAAACGCGTTGGCGAGACGCACCTCAAGCTTTCATTGTCCGATGGGTTGAACGGCGGCCTGGACGCCATTGCATTTGGTGCGTTCGACGGCCCCATGGGCGAGAAGCTGTTGAATCACGGAGGAGCCCGCTTACATTTCGCGGGCCGACTTGAGGTCAACACATGGGGCGGACGTCAAAACGTTCAGCTTCGGCTTGAGGATGCTGCCGAGGTAAATTGAAGGCTGTTTCCTGACCCTGAAAGCACCGCCAAAAAAGTTTCACATCCCTGCGTTTTTCGGCTTGCGGGGGTGGGAGGTAAACCGTAAAAGGCCCTCCACAAGCCAGCGTGGCCCGTTCGTCTATCGGTTAGGACGCCAGGTTTTCAACCTGGAAAGAGGGGTTCGATTCCCCTACGGGCTGCCACTTGTGCTTGACTGGACCAAGTGGCCCGTTCGTCTATCGGTTAGGACGCCAGGTTTTCAACCTGGAAAGAGGGGTTCGATTCCCCTACGGGCTGCCATTTGCACTTTCCTAAATCAAAGTTTCAGAACCAAATATCTGGCGCCTGGTCGCTGGTTTACTTGAGGTTAGGTCAGTTGTTCTCCGGACTTTGAGTGCTCTTTCCCGATTCCGGCGAAGTCAGCAATCCTTGCCGTGACCCCTCCCGAATTCCTCTTTCAATATAATAAAAACAACGAGTTACGCATCTGCAATTTCATTTACTAAAAAATTAGTTTGACAGGCGCGCGAAAAATCGCTGATGGTATCTGACATCCGGTTCCCACCGGAGAACCATAAATTTTTGGGAGGAGACAGATGCGGAGACATCTACTTTCCGCAGTGGCGGCGGCTGCCGTCATTGCGGGGCACGGTCCTGCTTGGGCCGACGAAGCCGCAGCACAACGCTGGATCGACGACGAATTCCAGCCATCGACCCTGTCGAAAGACGAACAGATGGCTGAAATGCAGTGGTTCATCGAAGCTGCACAGCCTTACGCGGGCATGGAAATCAACGTCCTGTCTGAAGGCATCCCCACTCACTCGTATGAATCCGAGGTTCTGACCAAGGCGTTCGAAGAGATCACCGGCATCAAGGTCAATCACCAGATCCTTGGTGAAGGCGAAGTGGTTCAGGCCGTTCAGACTCAGATGCAGACCGGCCGGAACCTCTATGACGGCTACGTCAACGACAGTGACCTGATCGGCACCCATTCCCGCTTGCAACTGGCCTATCCGCTGACCGACATGATGGGCGGCGACTGGGCGGCGACAACCTCGCCGACGCTGGATCTGGATGACTTCATGGGCATTCAGTTTACCACCGGTCCGGATGGCAAGCTGTATCAGCTGCCCGACCAGCAGTTCGCGAACCTTTATTGGTTCCGCAAAGACTGGTTCGACGATGAAGCCAACAAGGCTGCGTTCAAGGAAAAGTACGGCTATGACCTGGGTGTTCCGGTCAACTGGTCGGCCTACGAAGACATCGCCGAATTCTTCACCAACGACGTAAAAGAAGTCGATGGCGTCGCGATCTACGGCCACATGGACTACGGCAAACGCGCGCCTGACTTGGGCTGGCGTATGACAGACGCCTGGCTGTCGATGGCGGGCGCAGGCGACGTCGGTGAGCCCAACGGTATTCCGGTCGACGAATGGGGCATCCGCATGGAAGCGGGCACCTGTAACCCAGTTGGCGCTTCGGTGTCGCGCGGTGGTGCTGCCAACGGTCCGGCTGCGGTCTACGCGATCCGCAAATGGGACGAATGGCTGCGCAACTATGCGCCTCCGGGTGCGGCGTCCTATGACTTCTACCAGTCGCTGCCGGCGCTGAGCCAGGGCAACGTGGCCCAGCAGATCTTCTGGTACACCGCCTTCACCGCCGACATGGTGAAACCGAAGTCCGAAGGCAACAACACGGTGGATGACGAAGGCACACCGCTGTGGCGGATGGCGCCCAGCCCGCATGGCCCCTACTGGGAAGAAGGCCAGAAGGTTGGGTATCAGGACGTGGGTTCCTGGACTTTCCTGAAGTCGACCCCCGAGGATCGTGCTCAGGCAGCGTGGCTCTATGCCCAGTTCGTGACCTCCAAGACTGTCGATGTGAAGAAGTCCCATGTGGGTCTGACTTTCATCCGCGACAGCTCGGTTAACCACGAGTCGTTCACCGAGCGCGCACCCAAGCTGGGTGGTTTGGTCGAGTTCTACCGCTCGCCTGACCGTGTGGCATGGTCGCCGACCGGCATCAACGTTCCGGATTATCCGAAGCTGGCCCAGATCTGGTGGCAGCAAATCGGTGACGTGAACTCGGGCGCCTTCACCCCACAAGAGGCGATGGACCGTCTGGCTGAAGAGATGGACATCACCATGGCCCGTATGCAGGCCGCGGATGAAAGCGCCGGTGTCTACGGTGGCTGCGGCCCGCGCTTGAACGAGCCGCAGGATGCGTCCTTCTGGCTGGAAAAAGCGGGTTCGCCCAAGGCCAAGCTGGAGAACGAAAAGCCGCAGGGCCAGACCGTCAACTATGACGAACTGGTTAAGCGCTGGCAGTCCCAGTAACAGCAACATCGTAGGTCGGGCTCAAGCCCGGCCTACCCTAAAATGCCCCGCGAGTTTCCCAGATGATCGAACTTCAACATGCCACCAAACGGGTCGGCAACGTCATCCATATCAAATCCACAAACCTGACCCTTCATACAGGCCACTTCAATGTACTGTTGGGTGCAACCGGCTCGGGCAAGACCTCTCTGATCAAGATGATGGCCGGGCTGGACCCGATCGCCTCGGGCAGGGTCCTGATGGATGGGCAGGATGTCACGCGACTGAATACACAGAAACGTCAGATCAGCCTGGTGCACCAGTTCTTCGTGAACTATCCGCATATGACCGTTTTCGACAACATCGCCTCGCCGCTGCGCGTGGCGGGTATGGCGAAAAGCGAAATCGAAGGCCGCGTTGAAGAAGCGGCCGACCTGCTGCAGCTGCGCCCGATGCTGCACCGCCGCCCACATGAGTTGTCGGGTGGACAACAACAACGGACCGCACTGGCGCGTGCCATTGCGAAAGAAAGCCGCGCCGTCTTCCTCGACGAACCGCTGGCAAACCTGGACTACAAGTTGCGCGAAGAATTGCGCGAGCAGCTGCCCGACCTGTTTGCAGGGCGCGGTGCGGTCGTGGTCTATGCCACCTCGGAACCCGAAGAGGCGTTGCTGCTGGGCGGCTACACCGCCCTGATGGAAGACGGCCGCGTGACCCAGTTTGGGCCGACCGCCGACATCTATCGCAACCCGGAAAACATCGCCGCGGCGCGTGTCTTCTCGGACCCGCCGATCAATGTGGCGCGCATTTCGGTTTCCGGTGCCCAGGCACATCTGGCGGGCGGTGGCGGCTGGCCGGTCACTGACATTGCCGACGGAGATTACATGGTCGCCGTGCGCCCGCACCGTGTGACCCCGTTCCGCACCACAGACGCGGATGTGGAACTGACCGGGCGCGTGATCGTGACAGAGCTGTCGGGCTCGGATTCCAGCGCGCATTTCCAACATGGGAACGACGCTTGGGTTTCGCTGGCCGCCGGTGTGCACCCTTATCGGGTGGGCGAGGATCACAGTTTCTACATGAACCCGGCCCATTGCCGGTATTTCGGCCAAGACGGCAAAAGGGTAGCCTGACATGGCACAGATCAAACTTTCAAACCTTCGACACAGCTATATGCCCGCGCCGAAAGGCCCGGAAGACTATGCGCTGAAGGAAATTGACGTGACATGGCGCGATGGCGGAGCCTACGCGCTGCTCGGTCCGTCAGGCTGCGGCAAGTCTACGTTGCTGAACATTATCTCGGGCCTTCTGACGCCGTCCGAGGGGCAGATTTTGTTCGACGACCGCGACGTGACCGCCCTGCCCCCTGATCAGCGCAACATCGCGCAGGTGTTCCAGTTCCCGGTGATCTACGACACGATGACCGTGGGAGAGAACCTGGCCTTCCCTCTGAAGAATCGGGGCGTCGATGCCGCCACGATTAAGCGACGCGTCGATGAGATTGCCGAAATGCTGGACGTCACGAATATGCTCGGCACCAAGGCCTCAGGCCTGAGCCCGGACAACAAGCAGAAGATTTCGATGGGCCGCGGGCTGGTTCGCGACGACGTGAATGCGGTGATGTTCGACGAGCCCCTGACCGTGATCGATCCGCATCTGAAATGGAAGCTGCGGTCAAAGCTGAAAGAACTGCACCAGCGCGTCAAAGCGACGATGATCTACGTGACTCACGACCAGACCGAGGCGCTGACTTTCGCCGATGAGGTCGTAGTGATGCAGGAAGGCGAAGTGGTTCAGATCGGTACCCCGGTTGAACTGTTCGAGCGTCCTCAGCACACATTCGTCGGCCACTTCATTGGCTCACCCGGCATGAATGTCCTGCCCTGCGAGGCGAAAGGCGACCGAGCTATCTTTGAAGGCCACGAAGTTATGCTGGAAGGCCCAACTCATGGTGATGGGGGCCGCACCGATCTGGGTATCCGGCCCGAGTATGTTGGCTTTGGCGACACCGGCATTCCCGCGCACGTAACGAAAGTCGCCGACATCGGCCGTCACTATGTGATCAGTGCGATGGTCGGCAATACTGCCCTAAAGGCGGTGACCGAACATAGTGTGCCCGAACCCGGGTCACAGGTTTTCCTGCAATTCAAACCCGAACAATCCCGCGTCTATCGCGACGGCTGGATCGCAACTCAGGAGCGGGCGCAATGAGAACGGAAAATCAAAAGGCTTGGTTCTTTGTCCTTCCGGTGCTGGCGCTGGTCGCGTTCAACGCGCTGGTTCCGATGATGACGGTGGTCAACTACTCGGTGCAGGAAACATTCGGCAACAACCAGTTCTTCTGGGAAGGCCTTGGTTGGTTTGAACAAATCCTGCGGTCCGACCGGTTTCAGGCCGCGCTTGGACGGCAATTCCTGTTCACCGCGCTGATCCTGCTGATCGAGGTTCCGCTGGGCATCATCGTGGCCCTGTCGATGCCACGCAAGGGGTTCTGGGTGCCGGTCTGCCTGGTGCTGATGGCCCTTCCGATGCTGATCCCTTGGAACGTGGTCGGGTCGATGTGGAACATCTTCACCCTGCCAAAGATCGGTCTGCTGGGGTATTTTCTGAATGACGTTCTGGGCATCAACTATGACATGACGCAACAGCCGCTATCGGCCTGGATCACTGTCATCGTCATGGATGTCTGGCACTGGACCTCGCTGGTGGTTCTGCTGTGCTACGCGGGTTTGGTGTCGATCCCGGACGCCTACTATCAAGCTGCGAAGATCGACGGCGCCAGCCCCTGGTCTGTGTTCCGTTATATCCAGCTGCCCAAGATGAAAACCGTCCTGACCATCGCCGTGCTGCTGCGCTTCATGGACAGTTTCAACATCTACACCGAACCGTTCGTTCTGACTGGTGGCGGCCCCGGCAACTCAACCACCCTGCTGTCGATCGACCTTGTGAAAATCGCGCTGGGACAGTTCGACCTTGGCCCTGCGGCCGCGATGAGCCTGATCTATTTCGCCATCACGCTACTGGTCTCTTGGGTCTTCTACACTCTGATGACAAAGGATGACGCGCAATGAAGAAGCGGTCCATCATCCCGATCCTTTATATCGCGTTCCTGATGCTGCCGATCTACTGGCTGGTGGCAATGTCCTTCAAGACCACGAACGAGATCCTGTCGGGCTTTTCCCTGTTTCCCCAGACCTTTACGCTGGAGAACTACATCACCATCTTCACCGATCCGACATGGTACTGGGGCTACATCAACTCGATCACTTATGTGACTCTGAACACAGTACTTTCGGTCTGCGTTGCCCTGCCAGCCGCTTATGCTTTTTCGCGCTATCGCTTTCTGGGCGACAAGCAGTTGTTTTTTTGGCTGCTGACCAACCGGATGGCACCGGCTGCGGTCTTTGCGCTTCCGTTCTTCCAGCTCTACTCCTCGATCGGTCTGTTCGATACGCACCTGGCCGTGGCGCTGGCGCATACGCTGTTCAACGTGCCGCTGGCCGTGTGGATTCTGGAAGGGTTTATGCGCGGCATCCCGAAAGAGCTGGATGAGACCGCCTATGTCGACGGCTATTCCTTCCCGCGCTTTTTCGTCACGATCTTTCTGCCCAACATCAAGGCAGGCGTGGGCGTTGCTGCGTTCTTCTGCTTCATGTTCTCTTGGGTTGAAATGCTGCTGGCCAAGACCCTGACTGCGGTCGAGGCCAAACCAATCGCCGCCGTGATGACGCGCACTGCCTCAAGTGCCGGGTATGAACTGGGCCTGCTGGCGGCAGCCGGGACGCTTACAATCATCCCCGGTGCCATCGTCATCTGGTTTGTCCGCAACTACATCGCGCGCGGTTTCGCGATGGGTCGTGTGTGAGGTTCGATATGCGTAAACTTCTTCTCACCCTTCCCTTCCTGCCGTCGTCGGCCCTTGCACAGGCGCAAGCCGGTTGGGGCAATGTCGGCCAGCAAGAGGAAAAAGGGTTCTCGTGGACTGACCCCTTGTGGCCCGACTTCTGGATGGCCTGGACCCCAGCCACGCTGGCCGTGTTCGTCGGCATCTTCTCGGCCATTGCACTGATTGGCCTGCTGGAAGGGTTCAAATTCCGGGACGGCATCGAACGGCGCGGCGTGCTGGGGCTGACCACCACGCTGGGCGACAGGCTGTTTATTACCCTGCTGGGCTCGGCCTATATCTTCCTTGCCTGGCTGGGCCTGGTGGGTCAGCCCGTCTGGACACCACTTTTCCTGTCCGTCGGATGGGGCATTTTCGTCTTCTGGAAAGTTTAAGCTTTGCGAAACAGCGAAAGGATGCTTGTCTGTCAGGCATACTAAAAAATGCGACACGAAAGACCGATGCGAAAGAAAAAAACAACAAACCTCCTGACCGAAGTAGAACTCGAGTTCATGAACGAACTCTGGGCGCTGGGTCAGGGCTCGGTCCGTGACGTGCTTGATTGTCTGCCACCAGAACGCAATCTGGCCTATACGTCCGGCGCGACCATTCTGCGCATTCTCGACGAGAAAGGTTTCGTCGAAAGCCGCAAGGACGGAAAAACGCTGATCTACAGACCACTTCTGGAAAAAGACAGGTATCAGGCGCGTTCGCTTCAGAACCTGTCCCGCACATTGTTCGACGACACACCCGCCACGTTGGTGGCGCGTCTGGTCGATGACGCGGGGCTGAGCGAAGCCGATCTGGAGGAAATTCGGGCACTGGTAGAGAGGAGACTGCAAAATGACAGCGGTTAAACCGGTTCTCGATACGTATCTCGAATTGAACATCGTGCTTGGCCTGTCCGCCCTTATCTGGCTGCTGGCTCGCGCGACATTGGCGAAGACTCCGATGCGAAACAGCTTTGTCGCGCAGTTGCGCGCGCTCAAAACGCTGTGCGTTTGCGTGGTACTCAGTCCTCTGCTGGCGCTAGGGGCTTCGGCATTGGCGGGGCTGGCATGGCCCGGTCGCGCAGTGGCGCTGGGTGACATTGCGGTTGCCGCTTATCTGCGCGGCGAAATCGCGATGCCAGCGGTCCAGTTCGAGGCATTGCTCAACACCCGCGAACGCTGGATCGATCATATCGTTTCGGGTGAGTCTCTGGCTTTGATTATTGTCCTGATAGCTCTGGCGATGATCTCGGCGCTGTATCTTGTCCGCGCTGTGCGTGATGCGATTTCCATTCGCAACACGATCGGGACAAGTTTTCTGTGGCGCCGCTCGCGCAAAGTGGACATTCGCCTGTCGGACCGCATCACGGTGCCCTTCGCGGTGCGCGGTCTGCGCCGCCGTCACGTTGTTCTACCCAGTCACTTGCTGAATACGCCGCGTGAAATGCGGTTTGCTCTGGCACATGAGTTTCAGCACATCCGCGCGGGTGACGTGGAATGGGAACTGGGATTCGAACTGTTGCGCCCCGTTCTTTTCTGGAACCCGGCCTATCAGCTTCTGAAATATCAGTTCGACCGGTTGCGGGAACTGGCCTGTGATCAGTCGGTTGTTGCCCGCAAAGGGATCGACGCGCGGGACTACACGTCCTGCTTGCTTGATTATTGCGCCCGTACAGTCGCGATGCGGAACCCGAAGGTTCTGAATGTAGCGCTGGTTTCTGGTGGAAAGGCCAAGCGGGTTTTGCAGCAGCGGGTGATCGCGCTGACCGACACGCAGGTGGCCACGGCTCCGCTGCCGGTTCTGTTTTTGGGTCTGACGCTGACTTTTGCAACCTTGCTCGCGCTTGGATCAGCCTCGCTTCGGCAGACACATGACTGGAGCCATGATCGGCTGATGCTGTCAACGGTTGTCAATCTGGAACGGCTGGAGGCCCGTAACCAGGGTAACTGATCCCTCAGATCACCAGCCGCGACGCCCGAACAGCGAGTGGATACGGTTTTGCCCTGTAAACGGGTCGATCTTCTGCGGGTGTGCCAGCCCTGCGACGACGCGCTCGACCAGAACCCATCCCACCAGGGCAAAGATTACCCCACCAAAGGCCTGTCCCAGCAACACGCCAGAAGCGCCCGCCAGCTTGGATCCGATAACGACAAAGACCCAAGTTCCAACGGTATGTCGCCCCCAGTTGATCCAGGTGGAATAAACCGGGTGCCCAAGATTGTTGAAACTGGCGTTTGCGACAAAAATCACTCCGTTAAAAAACGAAGCCAGCGCCAGCGGTCCGCAAAACAGGTAGATCAGCGTCCGTGTTTCGCCTTGCGCTGCAAACAAATCCGCGATTGGTGCTCGCAGAAGAAACAGGATAGCCGCCATTGCCACGACGTATACCCCGGTAAACCGGATACCGGCCCAAAAGGCGCCCCGCACACGATCATATCGTTCGGCCCCGAAGTTCTGCCCGATGATCGGACCGATTGAGCCTGACAAAGCAAACACCACAGAAAACGCCACCGGCGTCAGGCGGCCGATCACGGCCATCCCCGCCACCGCGTCGGTTCCATATTGGGCAATTTCCCGAACCACGATGGCATTTCCAATCGGCGTGGCGACATTGGTCAGAACCGCTGGAATTGCGATGGTTCGCACAGGGCGCAGATCGTGCGCAACCTGTGACAGCGATGGCCGCATAAAGCCCCGGTGCACGCGCAACGCGGGCAGTATCGCGGCTGCCAGCATACAAAGCCTTGCCAAAACCGATGCAATTGCGGCGCCATCCAGTCCAAGCCCCACCGCGAAGATCAGCACAGGATCCAGGACGGCATTCACCACACCGCCGTAGATCGTTGCAATCATCGAACGTCGCGCATCACCATGCGCGCGCAATACAGCCATCGCCGTCATGGCAACGGACATGACGCACATTGTCGGCAGGATGATCGAAACATAGCGGACCGAAAGCCTCAGCACCTCGCCCTCGGCGCCCAGAAGCGACAGTAGAAAGGTCAGGTTCATCAGAACCAAAGCCGAAATCAGGATACCACCAATCAGCCCCAGAACCGCGACGCTGGATGCATAGTGGCGCGCCTGCTCTGGCCTGCCCGCGCCCAGTTCACGTGCAACGAGCGCCCCGGCGGAGATCGACAGCCCGATATTGATGGCGTTGGTAAAGAACAACAATGTCCCCGCATAGCCGACCGCCGCAGCCAGCGCGTCATTGCCCAGCATCGAGATGAATATCATGTCCACAAAGTCGACCGCGAAAATTGCCATCAGACCAATGCTGGTGGTCAAGGACATGCGCGTCACGTGCCGCATCAGGCTGCCGTTCAAAAAAACGGCGTCGTTGCCGGACTGACCTGCCATGTTGTTCTTTGCTCCTGTTCAGGCGCTTTGTGTCACCTTGCCGCCGTTTGGGAAGGGGCGGCAACCCCAATTCACCTGAGGTCGCGCAGATCAGGAACAGTTGCGATAGGGTTCAGACGGCGGCCACTCCTTGGCCCGTCGCAAGAAACGAAAAAACTCTCGATGGCCGCCAGCGACCCTCTCGTCAGGCACCTTGCTTCACAGACAATATCCAATCCCGCACGATTTCGGCCTTGGGTGTCAGCTCCCGGGACTTCGACCAAACCAGGTAGATCCCCTTCCCTGTTTTCCAGGTCCACTCTGGCCGCGCGGCAAGCAGGCCTTGCTGAACCAAAGGGGCAACAAGATGGTCCCACCCAAAGGCGAACCCCTCGCCCGCAATCGCGGCCTGAAGCACCAGCGCGTAGTCATTCAGGCGCAGTCCGCTGCGCGGGGGTATTTCCGTCACTCCGAACTCCCAGAACCATTGCCGCCACGAAGGGCGTTCGCGAATTGGTTCCTCAAGATGGATCAAGCGCTGGCTGAGAAGCCCCGGCACATTTCGGAGATTTACCGCTGCCGCCATCACCCGGGGCGACGAGACTGGATAGATCACTTCCTCGGCGATCAACGCACATTCGCAGTCCGGCCAGTCTCCGGCCCCAAGTCGAATGGCCAGGCTGATCGTTTCAACATTCAGATCAGGCTCTCGATCGCTGGATTGCAGGCGCAGGTCGATATCCGGATGGATGCGCTGAAAGGACCCGATGCGCGGCAGAAGCCAATAGTTGTTGAATGCCGAAGACGCGCTGAGTGTCACGTGATCATTGCTGGCAAACTGCCGGATGGATTCGGCGGACTGCGCAAGCTGTTCAAACGCACGTGTCACGTCGGCGAACAGCTTGCTTCCAGCATTTGTCAGGCTGATCTTACGGTGACTACGCTGGAACAGAAGAACACCAAGCGAGCTTTCAAGTTGCTTGATCGCCATACTGACCGCTGGTTGTTGAACGTTCAATTCCTGCGCCGCACGTGTGAACGATCCAGTCCTTGCTGCAGCCTCGAAAAAGACGAGGTGGCGCGGTGAGGACAGATGTGACCAAAGCTTTTGCATAAGCTGTGTTTATCTAATTCATCGAAATTTTCAAACGTCACAAAGGCCCACCCAGACGATAATTTCAGGATAGACAGATTCAGAAAGGGCATTCATGGTGCGCCGGGCACGCAGTTCAAGAACAAGAGGAAATGCGCAGAATGGCGCACCGCCCTCACCCTATATTCGCCGCATCATCCCGCATTTCGATGTGCTTGATGAGGATCTGATCGTTCGGCTTGAGGAACAGGTCGACTGGATCCTGCAAGACGTGGGCATCGCCTTTCGCGACGACCCCGAGGCGCTTGCGCTTTGGAAGCGCGAAGGTGCAAAGGTCGACGGCGACATCGTGCGCGCGCCGGCCGATTGGATTCGCAATCTGTGCTCTCAGGCTCCGGCCGAGTTCACACAACTGGCCCGAAACCCGGACCGATCAGTCATTATTGGCGGCAAGCATCAGGTCTTCGCGCCGATTTACGGCGCCCCTTTTGTACGCGATCTCGAAGGTGGGCGCCGATATGGCGATATGGCCGCCTTCCGGGATCTCGTGCGACTAACTTATCTTCACCCGAACCTGCATCACGGTGGCTTCGTCACCTGTGAGCCTTGTGACGTTCCGGTCAGCAAACGGCATCTCGACATGCTGTTCGCGCACATGACCCTCAGCGACAAACCGCATCTGGGCGCGATTACGGAAATGAGCCGCGCGCAGGACAGCGTCGACATGGCCGAAATCGTGTTCGGTGCCGACGTAATGGCCGATAACTGCGTCATCATGGGGAACGTGAACACGAACTCTCCACTTTTGGTGGACCGTGTGGTGACCGAAGCGGCACGGGTGTATTCAACCCGCGGGCAAGGCATGGTCGTGGTGCCCTTTATCCTTTCGGGGGCAATGGGGCCGGTCTCAACCGCGGCGTCCGTGGCACAGGCCATGGCCGAAGCGATGATGGTCTGTGCGTATATTCAGCTAATCCGCCCGGGCGCGCCTTTTGTGCTGGGCAACTTCCTGTCGTCGATGTCGTTGAAATCGGGCGCACCCACTTTTGGAATGCCCGAACCTGTCATGTCGAACTATGCAATAGGTCAACTGGCGCGCCGCGCCGGGTTGCCGTTGCGGTGCGGCGGGTCCCTGACAGCATCGAAGATCGAGGACGCCCAAGCGGCATACGAAAGCGCGGATTCCATGCATTCCACTATGCTGGCAGGGGCAAATTTTGTCTTGCACTCGGCAGGCTGGCTGGAAGGCGGATTGTGCACCGGTTTCGAGAAGCTGATCATGGATGCGGACCGGCTTGGATCCTATCAGAAAGTCTTGTGCCAGGGGCTGGACACTTCAGACGACGCATTGGCCCGGGACGCATACGACGAAGTCGCCCCAGGCGGGCACTTTCTGGGATGCGGTCACACGATGCGCCACTACCAGACAGCATTCTACGAACCCAGGCTCAGCGACAGCGAGAATGTCGAAAGCTGGGAAGAAAACGGCTCGGAAGACATGCGCCAGCGCGCCCACAGTCGCTGGAAACAGATGCTGAAAGAATATGAGGAACCTCCGATCGACGCCCCGCTGCGCGAAGAACTGGAGGCATTTGTCGCCAGACGCAAAGAGGAATTGCCCGATGCCTGGTACTAGGAAAACAGCCAACGCGACGCCCCCTGCCAACGTCGTGACCGGAACCGCAATGATCGCGTGGGCAACGCAAAGAACACTTCGGACCCAACCCGGCCTTTCTTGAAACGCTGAAAGCTTAACCAAGGACACCTTCAATGCCCGAAATTCAAAAAGACGATACAGCCACAGGCAAACCGCTTCCTTCCCACGCCAAGGTTGTCGTCATTGGCGGCGGCGTCGTCGGATGTTCGATCCTTTTTCACCTTGCCAAGTTCGGGTGGAAGGATGTCGTACTGCTGGAACGCGATGAACTGACATCCGGGTCCAGCTGGCACGCCGCCGGGCAGATACACACGATCAGTTCGGACCCCAACATAAGCCGCCTGCAAAGCTATACGATTGATCTGTACAAAGAAATCGAAGAGACATCGGGCCACTCGGTTGGCCTGCATATCACTGGGGGCTTCTACGCCGCGTCGACCAAGGAATGGTACGATTACCTCAAACGCGAACGTTCAAAGGCGCGGTACATGGGGCTCAATCAGGAATTCATAAGTCCAAGGGAACTGGCCGAGCGTCATCCGCTGATCGACCCCAAGCATTACCACGCAGCCCTTTGGGACGATCAGGACGGTGATCTTGACCCTTCGGGCGCGACCTATGCCTTTGCCAAATCGGCCCGTGTACACGGCGCGCAGTACTTTACCCATTGCGGTGTGACCGCGATGAGCCAGCGCCCGGACGGCAGCTGGGATCTGACGACACCGAAAGGCACGATCAATGCGGAACAGGTGGTCAATTGCGGTGGCCTCTGGGCCCGCGAAGTCGGCCAGATGTCCGGCATTCACCTTCCGGTACAGCCGATGGAGCATCACTACCTGATCACCGACAAGATCCCGATGATCGCCGAGCGCATGGAAAGCATGGGCGAAGCCGGTCGCCTGCCCGCGGGTATCGATTATGAGGCCAACATCTATTTCCGGCAGGAACGGCAGGGCATGTTGCTGGGCACCTATGAGCCAAAGTCGACCCCCTGGAAAGTCGACGGGACCCCGTGGGATTTCGGCCACGAGTTGCTGCAGCCCGATCTCGACCGCATCGCCGAACGACTCGAAATGTCGTTCGAACGGATACCGGCAATCGGCGAGGCTGGCATCAAGGACATGATTAACGGGCCATTCACTTTCGGCCCGGACGGCAACCCGATGATCGGCCCGGTTCCGGGGATGAAGAACTATTGGGTCGCGGTGGGTGTCATGGCGGGGTTCTGTCAGGGCGGCGGCGTTGGTCTGACCATGGCGGAATGGATGATCGACGGAGAACCCTCGATCGATGTCTGGGCCATGGACGTCGCGCGGTTTGGCGAGTTTGCGACGCCGGATTGGGGAACCGTCAAATCGGCTGAAAACTACGAACGCCGCTTTGTCATGACCTTCCCCAACGAGACCCTTCCCAAGGGCCGGATGCAGAAAACCACCGCGCTTTACGATCGTTTGGTCGCGAAGGGTGCCTTGATGGATCAGGGCTTTGGACTTGAAAACGCCCAGTGGTTTGCGGACGGTCCCGAGGACGCCCACGAGGATCCGACTTTCGAGCGCAACCGCTCGTTCGATTATGTCAAACGCGAGGTGAACGCCGTGCAGAATGCCGTCGGCGGCATCGAGATTGCCAACTTCGCCAAGCACGAGTTCAAGGGCAAAGGCGTGCGCGCATATTTGGACCGTATTCTCGCAGGCTATGTTCCAAAACCCGGCCGCCTGACCCTGACACCGATGCTGACCCCAAAAGGCAAGCTGTACGGTGACCTGACCGTTGCCTGCCTGGCCGAGGATCACTTTATGCTGTTTGGGTCGGGCGCGATGCAGGAAGCGCACCGCCGCTGGTTCGAAACGGATCTGCCGGACGATGTCGCTTATGCCAATGTTTCAGACGACTGGCACGGGATAGCGCTGTCCGGTCCCAAGTCACGAGAGCTGTTGTCGCGTATCACCCGCACCGATGTCAGCGCCGACGCCATGAAATTCCGCGATCTGCGACAAACCTTCGTGGGCGGGGCTCCGGTCATTTTGAACCGTATCAGTTTCTCGGGCGAGCTTGGTTTTGAAATCTACTGCCGCCCCCAATACCTGTTGCGGCTTGCCGAAACGATCGAGGGTGCCGGGGCTGATCTGGGCTATCGCTGGTATGGCGCTCGTGCGCTCATGTCGATGCGGCTTGAAAAAGGCTGGGGTGTTTGGACCACGGAATTCCGGCCGGATTTCAATGCAGTGGAAAGCGGAATGGATGTCTTCATCAACTGGAAGAAAGATTTCGTCGGCAAGCAGGCGACCGAAGCTTTCCGTGCCGAGGGTGTGAAACAAAAGCTTGTGACCATGACAATCGACGTCGAAGGGATCGATGTCTCCAGCGACGAAGCAATCCTGAAGGATGGCGCGGCGGTAGGTTACGTCAGCTCAGGCGGATATGCGCACCGGATGGGTTATTCCATGGCGATGGGCTATGTCGCGTCGGAGCACGCAGCGCCCGGAACGGTCCTTCAGGTTGAAATCCTCGGCGAGTTCTACGATGCCGAAGTGCTTGGCGGCCCGCTTTACGATCCCAACGGCGCCAATATGCGATGCTGAAATTTTGTACGGGGCGCCCGCCTGGGCGCCCTTCGCAATTCTGACGGAATCAGCGGAGTTCAGGTGGTCCCTGAACTCCGTCGCAGCAATGGCTGTGTTTCGTCGCCGGATTATCCGGCGAACGCCATACGATCAGCCGCAAAACGAGCCTCACTCATTCAGGCGCTGACTTCGAAGAATAGTAATATGCGATCGCCTGAGCGCGGTTTTTGACGGACAGTTTTTCATAAATATTGGACAGATGAAATTTGACCGTATTCGTCGATATTTGCAGCTCTTTCGACAGGTCACGATTTGACAGTCCTTTGGCCAAAGCCTCCAGGATCGCGCGTTCTTTGCGTGACAGGCCATGAATCGGATCCTGATGCATCTTCCGGACATCGATGAAGGGAAACACCATCTTGCCGGCGGCAACGTCGGCGCAGGTTTCAAGCAAACCCTCCACTTCACCTGACCGTGGGGCAAACCCTGCGGCCCCGGCCTGCATGGCCAACCTGGGAACGTCGCCGGCCTCGTCGCCATACACAATGAAACGGGGTGCGTTTTGCTGTTCACGCAGCACCTCGATCAGTTTGGCAGCACCCAAAATCGGCAGATTCCACGCCACGACGCAGACCTGCACAGGCACCCGCATCACCGCGCCCAGAAACCCCTCGGCTGTGGCGGACGTGGCCACCAAAGAGAATCGCGGATCACGTTCAAAAATCTCCGACATCGCAGACAGGACGAGCGGATTGTTGTCGGCCAGCATGACGTCAATCGGGTATCGGGGTTTTTCAGTCATTTGATTTTCCGCCCAAAATTCTCAATAACTACCCATTCCGGTAGGTTCTATCTCAGTACACCTTTGTATTCTTACATTAATGGGTAGGTTTTTTCCCACCCAATTAGATGCCCAAAAGCAGTATTAAGTTACGTTGCGCGTTCGGGCAAGTTGCAGTTTTGCTGATCGCCAACGCGACACACGGGCTCTGCCAATCATCCCGTAGCTGAGGAGGATCACAAATGACGTTCCAGGTTTATCCCCCGCTGGAAATCCCCGAGACCCTGGCGGCCGGACCCGGCCCCGGCAATACAGACGCCCGCGTCCTGCAGGCGTTTTCCAGCGCTGGCGTTGCAGACCACATGCAAGGCGATGTTTTGCGCGGAATGGTCGAATGCAAATACATGCTGCGCGAAATCTGGGGTACCGACAACGCCTATACCTTCGCCGTCGCCGGCACCGGTTGGAGCGCGCTGGACACCATGTTCTCGGCCGTGATGCCGGGCGACAAGGTGGTCGCCTTTTCGAACGGTACGTTTTCGGGCATCGACTCGCTGACCCTGCGGATCAAGGCCGCGACACCGCAGGAACACGCCGCCAGCCCGCTGGACCCGCAGGCGGCAAGCGTTGTCGTGATCGAAGTGCCTCATGGGCAACCGGTTACGGGTGAAATGGTCGAAAAGGCCCTGGCTCGCCATAAACCGAAATGGGCCTTCATGGCGCATTGGGAAACCGGATCGGGGCGCATCAACGATCCGCGCGGTTTCTCGGATGCCTGCGAACGTCATGGGGCCATGGGCCTGATCGACGCGGTTTCTTCCTTGGGCGTCGAGGATTTCCGGATTGATGATTTTCCCGGAATCGCAGGCTGGGCATCCTGCCCGCAGAAAGGCCTGTGCTGCCTGCCACTGACCTACGCGCCAGTCAGCTTCACCGACTCGTATATCAATTCGCTGAAGGCGACGGGTGCATATACCTATGTCCACAACCCGATTTTCGAAGCCCGCCACTGGGGCATCGTCGACGGGCAGGATGTCGAAAAGGGAACCTATCACCGCACACATTCGGGCTACGCCGTTGCCGCGTTTCACGAGTCGCTGCGCCTGACCCTTCAGGAGGGGCTGGCCAAGCGATCCGCGTCATATCGCACACACGAATGCGTTCTGCGCGACGCTGTGACCGCGCTTGGCTGCGAAGTGACCTCGGACATGCCCAGCCTTGTCGTGCTCAATCTGCCGACAGAGCTGGCAGGTCGTGAAATGGAACTTGTTCAGAATTGCCGGGCGCGCGGGTTTGGCATCTGGCCCACGCTCAGCGCCCCGGTGCAGGTTCGCATCGGCATTCTGAACCAGCTCAACCATCAGGCCGTCAGCCGCATCGTGCGCCTGTTCGCCGAGGCTCTGTATGAGTTGGGAGGCACCGTCGATTTCGAAGAAATCGAGGCGCTGCTGGAAAGCCGTTACGGCACATCAATTGCCGCGTAATCGCACTGCATGAACGGGAGGAATGCAGATGGATATTCATGAATACCAGGCCAAAGAGGTCCTTTCGAAGTTTGGGGTCGATGTCCCGCCGGGTGCATTGGCCTACAGCCCCGAGCAAGCCGCCTACCGCGCTCGCGAGCTTGGCGGCGACAAGTGGATCGTCAAGGCGCAGGTGCATGCAGGCGGGCGCGGCAAGGCTGGCGGCGTCAAGCTGTGCAACACTGAAAGCGAGATCTACGAGGCCTGTGACAACCTGTTCGGGCGCAAGCTGGTTACGCATCAGACCGGCCCGGAAGGCAAAGGCGTCTACCGCGTATATGTAGAAGCCGCCGTGCCCATCGACCGCGAGATTTACCTGGGTTTCGTACTTGATCGCTCCAGCCAGCGGGTGATGATTGTCGCGTCGTCCGAAGGCGGAATGGAGATCGAGGAGATCTCGGCCGAACGCCCGGACAGCATCGTACGCTCAATCGTGGAACCGGCTGTGGGGTTGCAGGAATTCCAGGCGCGCGAGATCGCCTTCGAACTGGGGCTTGAGCCGCGACTGGTGCAGCAAATGGTCCGCACCCTGCAGGGCTGCTATGCCGCATTCAGTGAGTTGGACGCAACCATGGTCGAGATCAACCCTCTGGTCATAACCGGCGATGATCGCGTTCTGGCGCTGGACGCCAAGATGAGCTTTGACGACAACGCCCTGTTCCGTCACCCGCAGATTGCTGAACTGCGCGACAAAAGCCAGGAAGACCCCCGTGAAAGCCGCGCGGCTGATCGTGGCCTGTCCTATGTCGGCCTCGAAGGCAATATCGGCTGCATCGTGAACGGTGCCGGTCTGGCCATGGCCACGATGGACACCATTAAGCTGGCCGGTGGGGAGCCTGCGAACTTCCTCGATATCGGCGGCGGTGCTTCACCCGAGCGGGTCGCCAAGGCCTTCCGCCTGGTTTTGTCGGACAGCAATGTTCAGGCGGTTCTGGTCAACATCTTTGCTGGAATCAACCGCTGTGACTGGGTTGCAGAAGGTGTCGTGCAGGCATTGCGCGAACTGGACATCGACATTCCTGTCATCGTGCGTCTGGCCGGTACGAATGTCGAAGAGGGTCAGAAGATTCTGGCCAAATCCGGTTTGCCGATCATCCGTGCAACCACCCTGATGGAAGCCGCCGAACGCGCCGTTGGCGCATGGCGCAACGACCTGTCCCAAAACACCAAGATGAGGGCTGTGTAATGAGCATTCTTCTCGACCGCGACAGCCGCGTTATCGTTCAGGGTATCACCGGACGCATGGCGCGTTTTCACACCAAGGACATGTTGGAATACGGCACCAATGTTGTCGGCGGCGTGGTCCCCGGCAAAGGTGGCGAAACCGTCGAAGGCGTGCCAGTTTTTGACACCGTCAAACAGGCCGTCGAGGCCACAGGTGCCGATGCCAGCCTTGTCTTCGTTCCGCCACCGTTTGCAGCGGATTCGATCATGGAAGCGGCGGATGCCGGCATCCGCTATTGCGTCTGCATCACAGACGGCATCCCCGCGCAGGACATGATCCGGGTCAAACGCTACATGTACCGCTACCCGCGCGACAAGCGCATGGTGCTGACCGGGCCGAACTGCGCCGGAACAATCAGCCCGGGCAAGGCGCTGCTGGGTATCATGCCCGGCCATATCTACCTGCCGGGCAACGTGGGAATCATCGGGCGCTCGGGCACGCTGGGCTACGAGGCTGCAGCGCAGCTCAAAGAACGCGGAATCGGTGTGTCTACCAGCGTCGGCATCGGTGGCGACCCGATCAACGGTTCGTCCTTCCGTGACATCCTTGAACGGTTCGAACAGGACGAAGACACCGAGGTCATTGCCATGATCGGAGAGATCGGCGGCCCGCAAGAGGCCGAAGCGGCGGAGTATATCCGTGACCACATCACCAAGCCCGTGGTGGCTTATGTCGCGGGTCTGACAGCCCCCAAGGGCCGGACCATGGGCCATGCAGGTGCGATCATTTCGGCCTTTGGCGAAAGTGCCTCGGAAAAGGTTGAAATCCTTTCTGCCGCAGGCGTGACCGTGGCAGAAAACCCCGCAGTCATCGGCGAAACGATCGCCCGCGTCATGGGAAAGGCCGCGTGATGGTTAAACCTTCAGTCCTTGTAACACGCCGCTGGCCTGCCGCGGTCGAGGCGCAACTGGCCGAGAGCTATGACACCGTGCTGAACACCGGAGACAAACCCATGTCTCCGGCCGAAATCCGCGATGCGCTGAAACGGTATGACGCGGTGTTGCCGACCGTGACCGACACACTCAGCGCCGAGGCGCTGGATGTGCCTGCCGCGCAGACCAGGATCTTGGCCAATTATGGTGTCGGCTACAGTCACATCTGCGAACCTGCAGCCCGCGATCTGGGTATGACTGTCACCAACACGCCCGACGTGCTGTCCGAATGCACCGCCGATCTGGCCATGACGTTGCTGCTGATGGTGGCCCGTCGTGCAGGTGAAGGCGAACGGGAACTGCGCGCCGGAGGTTGGTCCGGCTGGCGCCCTACCCATCTGGTTGGCACCAAGGTCAGTGGCAAGACACTGGGCATTATCGGTTTTGGCCGCATCGGTCAGGAAATGGCGCGCCGCGCCCATCATGGCTTCGGCATGAAGATCATCGTGCAGAACCGCAGCCAGGTACCGCCGGACGTTCTGGGCCAATGCAACGCCGTTCAGGTGGACACGGTGGACGAACTGCTGCCGCAATGCGATTTCGTCTCACTGCACTGCCCTGGCGGCGCGGCGAACCGCCACCTGATCAACTCGCGCAGGCTGAGCCTGATGAAACAGGACGCCTTCCTGATCAACACCGCGCGCGGCGAAGTGATTGACGAATGGGCGCTTATTCAGGCCCTGATGTTCGACATAATCGGCGGTGCTGCGCTGGATGTGTTCGACGGCGAACCACGTATCAGCCCGGACCTTCTGCAATGCGACAATCTGGTGATGCTGCCGCACCTTGGCAGCGCCACCCGCGAAGCGCGTGAAGCCATGGGGTTCAGGGTTCTCGACAATCTCAGTGACTTCTTTGCCGGCCGCCCGCCCCGGGACCGTGTAATCTGACCTTTTCCCTCACTTCCTCCCGCCGGTGATCCCGTCGGGAGGCCTTTTCAGGAGGTTTCCACGTGAACGCCCCCCACCGCACAAATGGTTTTTTCACCCAGTCTCTTTCGGATCGTGATCCTGAGCTTTTCGGCTCGATCCGGTCCGAGTTGGGGCGCCAGCGCGACGAGATCGAGC